>CAZFLK010000073.1:0-24928 GCA_964519245.1 uncultured Verrucomicrobiota bacterium | reverse complement strand
TCTCCACCTCTCCATCTCTCCATCCCGCACCCCGCACCCCGCATCCCGCACCCCTCCCCTCCATCCGATTTTGAACGCCGGGACATCGTTGGTTGCCAGAGACATGGGTTGCGGCTAGCTTCCCGGCGCGCGCTTCGTAAGCGACACAAGATTCCATGGACACCATTTTGACAGTTCTGATGGCGGCCCCGATCGTTCTCCTGCTTTTCGGGGCCTCTATCTTTCTCCACGAATTCGGCCACTACTGGGTCGCGCGGAAACTCGGACTCAAGGTCGAGGCCTTTGCGATCGGGTTCGGCCCCAAGATGTTCGGCTGGACCAAGGACGGCATCGAATACTCCGTCCGCTGGATTCCGGCGGGCGGCTTTGTCAAGTTGCCGCAAATGCTGACCTCGGAGATGCTGGAGGGTTCGGCCGAAGGCGCCGAGGAAATCCCTCCCGCCCCACCCTTTGCCAAGATCGCAGTGGCCCTGGCCGGTCCGGCCATGAACATCGTTTTCGCCTTCGCGATTGGCTGCCTGCTCATGTTCACCGGCGTCCCCAAGCTGGTCAATCCCTCCATCATCGGCGCCGTCGAACCCGGCTCCGCCGAGGAACAGATGGGCATCCAGGTCGGCGACCGCATCGTCAAGGTCAACGGCAAGAACACCAAGACCTGGCAGGATATCCTGCTCACCTGCGCCATCGCCCGAACGAATGTCGTTCCCGTTGAAATCCAGCGCGGCGACAAGATCGACACCTATCACCTGAGCCTCGCCGGCGAAGACGGATCCGTCGGCCTGAAAATGCTCAACCTCGGCTCAGGCAGCGAACCCGTGGTCGGCCAGGTTTTTCCCGACACCCCGGCCGAAAGAGCCCAACTCCAATCCGGCGACAAGATCCTGGCCTTCAATGGAATTCGGGTGGTCAGCCACCGGCAATTGATTGATCTGGTCAGAGCCAGCAAGGGGCAGGCCTCTGAAATTCTGGTGGAGCGAAACGGCTCACAAGTCACCGCCTCCCTGACGCCGGAACTGCTGAACGGCGAGAAATCGGCCCGAATCGGCATCCAATTCGCGCCAGACAACAACGTCTACGAACTCCAGAAACCCGGCCCCATGCCTTGGGTGCGCATCCGCGAAGTCTGGGACCAGACCGTCGGAACCCTCGGGGCGCTGCTCCACAGCAAGCAGACCGGCGTCGGCCTCGGCGACATGTCCGGCCCGCCCGGCATCCTCCTCATGCTCTCTCACTGGGTCCTTACCGACTTCCGGCTGGCGCTCGATTTCCTCATCCTGCTCAACGTCAACCTCGCCATCCTCAACATGCTGCCGATCCCCGTCCTCGACGGCGGCCACACGGTCATGGGACTGATCGAGGCCTTCGTGGGCCGGTTGTGGGGCAAGAAGGCCGTCAAGAAGGTGCTCAACGTCCGCGTCATCGAATACAGCACCATGGTCTTCGCCATCACGCTGCTCTCCCTGATGCTTTACGTCTCCTTCAATGACATCAAGCGACTCCCCCTCTTTAAGACCATGTTCGAGACGGAGACCACCATCGAACAAACGCCGCGGGCAGAGGAATAGCGCCGCCGAGCGGAAGCAGGCTGAAGCCGGCGCGCGGCATTCAATCCGCTTCAGCGTCCGCCCTCCCGGGGGCCGGGACCGAACCGATCATGACAACCAAACTTCGCATGTTGTCCGCGCTCTGTCTGGCGCTCACTTTGGCGCACACCCTCGGGCAAGCGGCAGCGGCGGCGGAGATCGAGCGCGTTGAGGCGGGGCGCTTTCGCGCGTTGACCGAACCGCCCTGCTCCTACTGCTCGACCCAGGATCTCAAGGGACTCATCCGACGCGAGGATCGCGTCGTCGCCTGGCTTCGCGCCGCCCACAATGGCGGGGCGATCCCGCTCCGTCATTTCCTGTCCGGTCCGCGGGTGATCAATGACACCTACGGCCTGTTCTTCTACGATCCGGACGGCGGTTTTGTGGCGGCCTACGAAAAGGACTACGGCTACGAACTGATCGGCTGGCGTCGCGGCGTCATGGTTGTGCAAGGGCCCGATGGAACCCTGTGGTCGGCGCTTAGCGGCCGCGCTTTTCAGGGACCCAGGAAAGGAGCCCGTCTGAAAAGGATTCCCGCGATGGTCACAACCTGGGGACACTGGTTGATGCTCCACCCGGAATCGACGGCCTACAACCTGTTCGACGGCCAGCGCTACACTCCAACGCCATTGCCAACCACATTGAGCGAGACGGCCAGACGCTCGCTGGGAACCGTGGATCCCCGGCTGAAACCAGCCGTCCGCGTCCTGGGCGTCGAAACGGGCAATCGCCAAAAGGCCTACTCCCTGGCAGGGCTCGCGGAGCGGGACTGTCTGCGGGACACCGTGGAGGGACGCCGCACCGCCGTATTCTGGTATGCGCCCACAGAGACCGCCGTCGCCTTCGAAGCAACCGTCGACGGACAATCGCTTACGTTTTATGCCGACGAGGTCTCACCGGAAACGGCGCCGTTCAAAGACAAGGAAACCGGAACGCGATGGACCCTTGCCGGCCGCGCCGTCGACGGTCCCTTGCGGGGAAAGGAACTGACCTGGGTCAACAGCATCCAGTGCCGCTGGCATGCCTGGGCTGCGGAATTCCCGAACACCGATATTCATGATTCGTCCAATTGACCTCTCCCGCACGGCGCGGAATGTCGCGATGCTCGGGGCCGGAATCGCCGGCGTCCTGTTCGCCGCCACGAACGCCGCGTTCCCGTCGCGAGCCCAGGACGCCGCCCCGCAGTTTCACGGGGCGCTGTTGTCCGCAGAGGCGGTGACGCCCAAACGACTCCACAAACTCAAGGCCGCCGGCGTCAACGCCATCGCCCTACCTATCCACGACGCCCCGTCGGCGCGCGCAGCGGAATCGCGGGCAAGCGAGCGGATCCATGAATCGGGCCTGCGCTTGGGCTTCTGGATCGAGGTGGCCCGCGCCCCGGAGCTTGCCGAGGCCCACCCCGCGTGGATGGCCAGCCTGCAGGGGCACACGGAATGGCGGCGGCTGTTCAAGGGAACCCCGCTGCCCGGCGACGGCGAGGTCGTGAAGACCTATCCTTGGGTCCCCATCCTCAACCAGGAGCCCTTCGACGGACAATTGTCCCGCATCAAGAAACTATTGAAGGACCGTCCGAAGCCAACGGCGATCTTTCTCAACGACCTGCAGGGAGCCCCCTCCGCATGTGGCTGCGGACATCACCTCTGCCGCTGGACCAGTGACTACGGCAAGCTTCGCGCCACCACGCCGCTGGGCAACCAGGCGCCGGCCGATTTTGCGGCTGCCGTCCGAAAACTCTCGCCTCAAAGCGAGATCATTCCGGTCTGGACCACCGAATGCGAGGAGCATGACGGCGCCAAAGACGGCCTTTGCGCAGGCGTCCGCTGTTTTCGAGGCAAGTGCTGGGAGGCCTGGACCGAGCAACTGGCGGCAACGGCGACCCAATGCCGGACGATCGGCGCGCTGCTGCCCTACAAGGAGTTCCAACGCAATCTGACCATCTACGGCCCGCGGGCCGGCTGGATTGCGCAGGCGCTCAAGTCCTTTCAGACCATGCCCGAGCGCTATCAAGCCCCTCCGATCCCGGCGACGCGACTGCTCGCTGTCCTGCAAGGCTGGAATGTGACGGATCATGAACTCGCCGCGCAGATGACCGCGGCCAAGGCCGCCGGGGTTCAGGGCATCCTGGTCGCCTACGACAAGATCGAGCAGGGCTGGACGCCGCGGATCATCAAGATGCAGTAACTCCTCACGCGCCCCCCCGGTCGAACGGGCGGAACGCCTGGAGTACAGCGCGACTCGGAACCGGGCCGGTCCGAATGCACGCATGTTGAGACAGCTTGGATATTGACTCCCCGCCCCTCACTTCCCACCCTCTTCGCGCTCATGCACTATTGCGATTCGCCATACAGATACAACCGACGAAGCTCCCGCGAATGGCGGGTCGGTTCAGAAGATTCCGGAGGGGTTGTCATCGGCGCCGGTCATCCGGTTGTCGCCCAATCCATGCTCACCAGCGACACCCAGGACACCCAGGCCTGCATCGATCAGACGCTGGCCCTGGTCGATGTCGGTTGCCAGGTCGTTCGCCTGACGGCGCAGAACGCCAAGATCGCTTCCAACCTCGAGAACATCGTCGCCGGCCTGCGCGAGAGAGGCTGCTCGGTCCCCATCGTCGCCGACATCCATTTCCAACCCGCCGCCGCCATGGAGGCGGTCAAGTGGGTCGAGAAAGTGCGCGTCAATCCCGGCAACTATGCCGACAAGAAAAAATTCGCCGTTCTGGAATACACGGATGCGGAATACGAGGAGGAATTGCAGCGGATCGAGGAGAAATTCACCCCCCTGGTGGAAGAGTGCAAGCGCCTCAACCGCGCCATGCGGATCGGCACGAATCATGGCTCCTTGAGCGATCGCATCATGAATCGCTACGGCGATACGCCGCTCGGCATGGTCGAAAGCGCCCTCGAATTCGCCCGAATCACCCGCAAACACGACTTCCACAATTTCGGGTTCTCGATGAAGGCGAGCAATCCCAAGGTCATGATCGAGTGCTACCGTCTGCTCGCCGCGCGCCTAGAAGAACTCGGCCCCGACTGGAATTACCCCTTGCACCTCGGCGTCACCGAGGCCGGCGAAGGCGAGGATGGCCGCATCAAGAGCGCCATCGGCATCGGGTCCCTGCTCTGCGACGGGCTCGGCGACACCATCCGGGTTTCGCTCACCGAGGATTCCCCGCACGAAATCCCGGTCTGCCGCGACCTGCTGGCCCAAATCCCCCAACTCACGACCACCTCGGTCGATTTCGAGGAACTTCCGCTGTCTTACAACCCCTTCGAGTTCGAACGACGCGCAACACCTGAAATTGACCTTGCCGACACCGTCAAGTGCGGGGGGGAACAGACCATCCGCGTTGTCGTCACTCAGGCCTGCCATGACAAGGTCGCGCCCAGTATCCGCCCCGGCGCCGACGTGCAACCCGAAGCCATCTACGAAGATCTCAACCTTCTAGAGGTCGACCCGACCAAGGACTTTGAAATCAACTGCGACACGCAGTTGATCACAGTCGCGGACGATCTCAAATTGCCGGCCATCACCGCCTTCCGTCTGTTGGCCGCCCGATTGAAAAGACTCGGCCGCAGCAATCCGATTCTGCTGAAGGATTGCCTGACCTTCCCGGAAGTTCCCTACGCGCCGAACATCGCGCTGCTGCGGTCCTCCGTTGTGCTGGGTTCATTGCTTGCCGACGGCATTGGCGACGCGATCCTGGTTCGCAACGAAGCCGGCGGCGGACAGTCGCTGAAGCTCGCGTTCAACATCCTCCAGGCCGCCGGCTGCCGTTCTTTCAAGACCGATTACGTGGCTTGCCCCAGCTGCGGACGCACCTTGTTTGACCTGCAGGAAGTCACCGCCAAGATCAAGGCCCGCACGGACCACCTGAAAGGCGTCAAGATCGCCATAATGGGCTGCATCGTGAACGGCCCCGGCGAAATGGCGGATGCGGACTTCGGCTACGTCGGCGGCGCGCCCGGCAAGATCAACCTCTACGTCGGCAAGACACCCGTAAAAATCGGCATCCCGGCCGACGAAGCCGTCGACCGCCTCGTGGATCTGATCAAGGAACACGACAAGTGGCAGGAGCCAGCGGAACTCACCGAAGCGTGAAATCGGACAGGTTCGGGCTGCGCCTATACAACGCGCCTCATTCGGCCAGCAGACGCTCCACCTCGGCCCAGATTTCTGCGTGGACAACCTCGACCGCGCGAGATCCCTCGACCAGGTGAACGCGACCGCCCTCGCTCGCATTCAAATCAAAGAATCCTTCCTCCACCCGTTCAAAGAACTCGCGATCCGACTGCTCCAGCCGATCGTCACTCCATTCATCAAGGGCCGAGCGAAGTTCCAAACGATGTTCGGCCAATTGCCTCGGCAAGCTGAGCAGGAAGGTCCGGTCCGGCCGGGTGTCGCCCACGGCGACGTCGATGACGCGGCGCACAAGATCGAGATCCAAACCGCGACCATAGCCCTGGTAAGCGATCGTGGAATCGTAGAAGCGGTCGCATAAGACCACGTCGCCCCGCTCCAATGCCGGTCGGATCTTTTCCCGCACCAACTGGGCGCGACTGGCATTGACCAGCAGGAGTTCCGTTTCCGGGGACATGCCATGGCCGGCCTCGTCATGCTGAAAAAGATGGCGGATCTTCTCACCCAATTCGGTCCCCCCAGGCTCCCGCAAACGCAGCGTCTCGCGCCCTTCCTCGACCAGCCGCTTCTCCAACAGGTCAATCTGGGTCGACTTGCCGCACCCCTCGCTGCCTTCAAAGGTTATGAACAGCCCGGAACTCATTTGACGACGGGGGCAAACCCCGGCGGCAGCGGCTTGGGCGACGCGGGAATCGCCTGCGTGAGATAATCCACCACGCTGGCGATCTGCTGGTCCGAAAGCGGCCCCCCATGCTTCTCGGCAAAAGCCGGCATGAGTGAACCCGGCTTGCCGTTCGCGGTCCAATGTTTCCAATAGGCGGCATTCGTTCCATGTTGCAACCGGGTCAGGTCCGGCACCATCGAGGCGCGATGCTGGGCGTTGTGGCAGATGCCGCAGGCCGCGTCATACAACGGCTTGCCCAGCTTCCCCTTCGTCGGCGCCACATGACAGGCGGCGCAGCTTCCCTTGAACACCGCCTGCCGGTCCGCCAAGGCCATTTGGATGTTCTTCGCGCGGTTGCCCATCCGGCTGGCCGTCGGCCGGGCCGGAAGCCGCGCGACCACCTGCAACGCCTTGGATCCTTCCGTGGTGTGGATCAACACGCTCTTGATCAATTGCCCATACTTGTTCCGAAAGTCCATTTCCACATCGAATTTACCGTCCTCTTTGGGCTGCAGCCTCCAAGGCAACTCCGGCACCCGGGCCACCGTGCAACCACAGGAGGTCGTCACCTTGTTGATGATCACTTCCTTGGTCGACACGTTGGTCAGCGCAAAGGTGAAGATGTGATTGTCCACCGGCTTCGTCGTCTCAAAAATCTTCCGCTCCTCGTCAAACGCCAGCGGCACGGCGCTGAGCGGCTTGTTCACGGCTGGCGCCAATACCGGCCGCGCGACCACGGGCGGCCTCGCGTTCTCCGCCGCCTGGGCCTCCGGTGTCGAACAACCCGAGGCGATGGCGCAAAGCCCCCCGATCAGAAGCAGTCTCTTACTCCATTCCATACCCTCACGCTAGCGCCGGCCGCCCCGAATTGAAAAGCCGTTTTCCGCCGAATCAGAAATACCAGGGATGCCGCGGATGAACCGGGCAAAAAGGATCGTTCAATGGATTCCGATATCGCAGCCGGCTTTCTCGCTCGGCCCGCAACTTCGGCGTGCTCAGCAGGTAGTCGATCACCTCGCGATCCACTTTCGCCGCACGCAGACGATCAATATCCCTCGTGGTCAGGTGATAAACGCCTTTCGCTTCGCGCAGATGCCGCAGGATGCTCGCCGTCGATACACCCCGCTCTCCCAAATGCTCGATCTCGCTGACCTCCGTCCGGGTCCATCTGCGTATCTTGAGCAAGACCGCCTCGTCAACGCCCCGATCCCGAAACTCCGCAAGCCAGGCTTCCCGCTTCGGCGACGTCGCGCATCCGCTGAACATGCCAAAGACCAAGCAGGCCAACACGAGACGTTTCCATTTCCGCTTCGTCATCAGCGCGAATCAATCACATGCGCCGTGATTGTCAACGTCCCGCCCGCCCAAACCAACGCCAAATCCCCTCCCTTGGCGGTCGCTTCGTCACCGAATCGGCGCCGTTGCGTCTCATTCTCCGAAAACACAACAAGAAGTGTCATTCCGATCGCAAGATCGGTACAGGAACACATTCGGAAAAGTGATTCAATATTCGCGGATCGTTAAGACTTTCTAATGATGCTGCAGGGTCGATGCCGCATGGGAGGTTCCTTGATCGGACAAATCTCGTGGTTGACTCTTGGAACGCGGGCACAACATGCAGACAACGCAAACAGAGCAGAAAACTTCAGCCGGCCTCGCGCCCGGACCGGGTAACGACACCGGGGGCGCGGCGGCGTGTTTTCACTGCGGTCTGCCGCTCGACACCGCTGGCCGCCGGAGCGTGGGCGGGAAGGATTTCTGCTGCGTCGGTTGTGAAACCGTCTACCGGCTGCTTGAGGAGGCCGGGTTGAACGGTTTCTACAGCCTCGAGCCCCATCCCGGCGTCCGCCTTGAACAAACACCGGCCACCGAGCGATTCTCCTTCCTCGACGCCCCCGAAGTCCGCAGTCAGTTCGTCGATTACACCGACGAGAAATTCACCCGTGTCACCTTCAAGACACCGGCGATCCATTGCGCCGCCTGCGTCTGGCTGTTGGAAAACCTCTTCCGGCTCGAACCCGGCATCGAACGATCGCGGGTAAACTTCGCGCGCCGAGAGGTCGCCATCGGTTTCGCCACCAAAACCATCCGGCTCAGCGAGATCGCCTCCCTGCTGGCGCGACTCGGATACGAACCCGAGCTGCGCCTCTCGGATGTCGCCAAAACGACCGTTGCCGACAACGCCAAGCGCGCCTGGTTGCGCGTGGGCGTGGCCGGATTTGCCTTCGGAAACGTGATGCTCTTCAGCTTCCCCGGCTACCTGGGCCTGAGCGTCGAGAGCGCTGCGGAATGGACCGGGTTCTTCGGCTGGGCCAGCCTGATCATCGCGCTGCCCGCGGTCTTCTTCAGCGCCGGGGATTACTGGCGATCGGCAATCACAGCCCTCCGCGCGCGGAGCTTGAACATCGACGTTCCGATCGCGCTCGGCATGGCGGCCCTCTTCGTCCAAAGCCTGGTCGAAGTCCTGGCAGGCGCCGGTTGCGGCTACCTCGACTCGCTTACCGGGCTCATCTTTTTCCTGCTCTGCGGGCGCGCGTTCTAGCAGAAGACATACGACCGCCTGAGTTTCGAACGCGACTACAAGTCCTTTTTCCCACTCTCCACCACTCGCGTCACTCCGACCGGCGAGCAATCCGCAGGGCTTTCCACTCTCCGCGTCGGCGACCGCCTGCGCATCCGCAACGGAGAACTCATTCCCGCGGACGCCCGGCTTGTGAACGGTTCCGGCTTCATCGACTACAGCTTCGTCACCGGCGAATCCCAACCGCTCGAGAAGCGCGTCGGCGACCTCGTCCACGCCGGCGGCCGCCAGAAGGGCGCGTCCATCGAGATCGAAACCGAGAAACCGGTCTCACAAAGCTATCTCACCTCGCTGTGGAATCAGGACGCCTTCACCAAGTCCTCGGACCGGTCGTTTGTCGGCCTGGCCGACCGCTTCGGGCGGCATTTCACCGTCGCCGTGCTGGGCATTGCCTTGGCCGCCTCGGCGGCGTGGTTGGCGATCGCCCCTGCGACCGCGCCGCTGGTGTTCACCGCCATTCTCATTGTCGCCTGTCCCTGCGCGCTGGCGCTGTCCGCGCCGTTCGCCTTCGGCTCCGCCATCCGCCAACTCGGCCGGGCCAATGTCTTCGTCAAGAACGCCTCCGTCATCGAACGACTGGCGCAGTCCGCCGTCGTCGTGTTCGACAAGACCGGCACCCTTACCGAACCCGGCGAGGGCGATTGCCGCCTGCAATTCGGCAGCCTCAGCGATGAAGACGCCGCCGCGGTCGGCGCGCTCGCCCGCGAATCCGCCCACCCGCTGGCCCAACGCCTCGGCGCCGAATACCCCGACACCTTTGAAGCCGGACCGATTCAAGACTTCACGGAGATCCCCGGCAAGGGCGTCAAAGGACTCGTCGGCGCGCAGACCGTCCTGCTGGGATCGGAAGCGTGGCTCGCGGAAGCCGGCGTCCCCGTCCCCTCCGACGCGCCCCAAGCCGAAGGCGCCCGGATCCTCCTCGCCATCGACGGCGTCTTCCGTGGTGCATTCACCTTTCAGAACCGCCTGCGCCCGGGCGCGGAACGCCTCCTGGCCTCGCTGGCAAACACCCATTAGCTTCACTTGCTGAGCGGCGACACCGATCGGGAACGCGCCCGCTTCGAATCACTCTTCGCCCGGCCGGAATCCCTTCAGTTCGAACAAAGCCCGGCCAGCAAATTGGAATTCGTGCGGGAGCTTCAGAAGCGCAGCGACGCCGTCATCATGGCCGGCGACGGACTGAACGACGCCGGCGCGCTGAAGCAGGCCGATGTCGGCATCTCGGTCGTCGAACGCATCGGCGCCTTTTCCCCGGCGAGCGATATCATCATGACCGGCGACGGACTTTGCGGACTCGACGCTATTCAGCGCTTCGCCCGACAGACCGTGCTGATCGTGAAGGCGAGCTTCGCCATCTCGATTCTCTACAACGTGATCGGCGTCAGCATTGCGGCCCAGGGACTGCTGTCCCCGGTCTTCTGCGCCATCCTCATGCCGGTAAGTTCGATCACCGTCGTCACCTTCGCCGTGCTGGCCACCTCGGTTGCAGCCCGCGCCTGCGGAATCCACCACCTCGGGAGGGCCTCATGAACGTGATCATGATCCTGGTCATCGCCAGCGTCGGATTCGCCGTCCTGTTCCTCGGCGGCTTCATCTGGGCCGTTCGCAGCGGCCAGTTCGACGATACCACCACCCCGTCCATTCGCGTCCTGACCGAGGCCGCGGATGATTCCATTTCCCTAGAAACAAACAAAGAACCCAAACAAGACCCATGAACGTCGATACCTTCAAATACGACAATCGAATAGTGCGCGCCTTCGCCATCGCCACGGTGGTGTGGGGCGTGGTCGGCATGTGCGCCGGATTGCTCGCAGCGGTGCAGCTGTTCTTCCCGAACGCGAACCTCGACCTGTCCTACGTGACCTTTGGCAGGCTGCGCCCCATCCACACCAACGCCGTCATCTTCGCCTTCGTCGGCAACGGCATGTTCATGGGCATCTACTATTCCCTTCAGAGACTCTGCAAGGCGAGGATGTTCAACGACCGGTTGAGCTGGATCAATTTCTGGGGCTGGCAGGGCATCATCGTTTCCGCGGCGGTTTCCCTCGCCTTGGGCGCCACCACCAGCAAGGAATACGCCGAGCTTGAATGGCCGATCGACATCGCCATCGCCGTGGTCTGGGTTGTGTTCTCAATCAACCTGTTCGGCACCATTGCAAAACGACGGGAGAAGCACATGTACGTCGCGATCTGGTTCTATATCGCCACCTCGCTGACCATCGCCATGCTGCACATCTTCAACTCGCTGGAAATGCCGGCCGGTTGGATGAAGAGTTACTCCATCTACGCCGGCGTCCAGGACGCCCTGGTCCAATGGTGGTATGCGCACAACGCCGTGGCGTTCTTCCTGACCACGCCCTACCTCGGGCTGATGTACTACTTCCTGCCGAAAGCGGCCAACCGCCCCGTGTTTTCCTACCGCCTTTCCATCATCCATTTCTGGGCGTTGATCTTCCTCTACATCTGGGCGGGACCGCACCACCTGCTCTTTACCGCCCTGCCCGACTGGGCTCAATCGTTGGGCATGGTCTTCTCCCTGATGCTGATCGCGCCTTCCTGGGGCGGCATGCTCAACGGTTTGCTCACCCTCCGCGGGGCCTGGGACAAGGTCCGCCAGGATCCCATGCTCAAGTTCATGGTCGTGGCCGTCACCGCCTACGGCATGGCCACGCTCGAGGGCCCGATGCTCTCCATCAAGAGCGTCAACTCGCTCTCCCACTACACCGACTGGACGATCGCCCACGTGCACACCGGCGCGCTCGGCTGGAACGGCTTCCTCACCTTCAGCATGCTCTATTGGCTGGTGCCGAAGCTCTACAACACCAAGCTGCATTCCATCAAACTGGCCAACTGGCACTTCTGGGTCGCGCTCCTCGGCATGATGTTCTACATCATCCCCATGTATTGGGCCGGCGTCACCCAGGGCCTGATGTGGAAGCAGTTCACGGAAGACGGCTTCATGAAGTATCCGAACTTCCTCGAAACCGTCACGCAGCTCATCCCCATGTATAAGCTCCGCGCCGTCGGCGGATCCCTCTACATCGCCGGCGTGTTGATCATGGTCTGGAACCTCCTGAAAACCGCCAAACAGGGCCAGTTCGAACCCGACACCGAGGCCCAGGCCCCGCCGCTCAAGAAGAAGGACGAGAGCGACTCGGAAGCCCCTCACCCCTACAAGCATCGCTGGCTCGAGGTCAAGCCGCTGACCTTCTCCGTGCTGACCTTCGTGGCGGTCGCCATCGGCGGTTTGGTTGAGATCGTGCCCCTCTACCTCATCAAGAGCAACGTGCCGACCATCGAGGCTGTGAAACCCTACACCGCGTTGGAGCTTCTCGGCCGTGATATCTACATCCGGGAGGGCTGCGTGGGCTGCCATTCCCAGATGATTCGCCCGTTCCGCTCCGAAACAGAACGCTACGGCGAATACTCCAAAGCCGGCGAGTACGTCTACGACCACCCCTTCCTCTGGGGCTCCAAGCGCACCGGACCCGACCTGCATCGCGTCGGCGGCAAGTATCCCGACGCCTGGCACTACAACCACATGGAGGACCCCACGTCCACCTCGCCGGGTTCAATCATGCCCCGCTACCCCTGGTTGCTGACCCAGGAACTGGACACCTCCCCCCTGCCCGCCCGCATCAAGGCGCTCCGCAAAATCGGCGTTCCTTACCCGGAGGGTTTCGAGAACGACGCCCTCGCCGAGTTGGAGGCGCAGGCGGAAACCGTCGTCCAGAACCTCCAGTTCGGCATGGTCGAGGCGGAACCCGATCGCGAGATCATCGCGCTGATCGCCTACCTGCAGCGGCTCGGCACGGATATCAGCGGCGGCGCCCCGAATCCGCTCGCGGCCCCGGCCGCGCCCCCCATGCCGGCCGCGCCAATGGAACCCATGCCCGACCAAGGCTCATTCGAATGATGGAAATGAACAAGAATCCGCGAAAGGAACCCCTGACATGATCAAGAACGTGCTGACAGACATCGGAGGCGTCGGAATCTACGGCGTGATTTCGATCTGCCTCTTTTTCACCGTGTTCACCGGCTCCCTGCTGTGGGCCATGGCGTTGAGAAAACCCTTCCTCGACAACATGAGCTCGCTGCCGTTGGACGAAGATTCCCCAGCCGCGAAAGGAGAAACAGACCAGGAGTGACGAAAAAGCCCCCCTGTTGATGGAACACGAAGCGGACGGCATCCGCGAACTGGACAACTTCCTGCCGAAGTGGTGGGTCTGGCTGTTCTACCTGACCATCATCTTCTCCGTCGTCTACATGGGCTACTACCATGTGCTCGGCAAGGGAGACCTCCAAGCCGCCGCCTACGAGAAGGAATACGCAGCAGGAGAAGCCCTGAAGCAGAAGGCCATCCAGGCATTCGAAGCCAGCCTCGGCTCGCTTGAGCCCTCGGAAGAGACCGCCGTCCTCGACGACGGCAAGCGGGTCTACACCACCATGTGCGCTCCCTGCCATCGTCCCGAAGGCGGCGGTCTGGTCGGCCCCAACCTGTGCGACGACTTCTGGATCCACGGCTCCAATTACGTGGACAACCTGAAGATCATCATCAACGGCAATCCGGAGAAGGGCATGCTGGCTTGGAAGAGCATGCTCAAACCCAGCGAGATCAAGGCCGTGGCCAGCTACATCTACCAGTTCCGCGGAACCGACCCGCCGAATCCCAAACCCCGCGAGGACCAGGCGCCCGCCGCAGACACCGGTCCCAGCGACTTTGAATAGCGCCCCGTCAGCAAACCTCAACCTGCCGTACCGCCGTGAACACCGCCGCCAACCAGCCGCAACCGCCTGAGAGCGCCGCAGACAACTCCGTCGTCAAGGAAATCGATTGGGAGGACCATCGCGATCATCTGGCGACCTTCGACAAGGATGGAAACCGCCGCATTCTCCATCCCAAGAAGCCCTGCGGAAGCTATTACGACAAGCGAACGTGGCTCAGTTGGCTGCTGTTGGCGGTGATGTTCACGGGGCCGTTCATCCGCATCAACGGCAATCCGCTGTTGATGATCAACATCGTCGAACGGCGGTTCTCCATCCTCGGCCAGATCTACTGGCCGCAGGACACCATCATCTTTGCGGTCGCAATGCTCTGCTTCTTCATGGGCATCGTCGTCTTCACCACCGCCTTCGGCCGACTTTGGTGCGGCTGGACCTGCCCCCAGACGGTACTCATGGAAATGGTCTTCCGCAAGATCGAGTATCTCATCGATGGCGACGCCCCCGCCCAACTCTCGCTGGAAGCCGCCCCCTGGACCGGAAAGAAGATCGTCAAACGGGTCTTCAAGCACGTCGTCTTCCTCGCCCTCTCCTTCCTAATCGGCAACACCCTGTTCAGCTACATCATCGGCAGCGAACAGTTGTTCGACATCATCACCGACGATCCCCGCGAACACCTCGTCGGGCTCGGATTCATGGTGGCGTTCACCATGCTCTTCTACCTGATCTTCGCCCGCTTCCGCGAGCAGGCCTGCACCTTCATCTGCCCCTACGGCCGTTTCCAATCCGCGATGCTGGATGAGAATTCCATGATTGTCGCCTACGACCACAAACGCGGGGAAGGCCGCGGACGACTGAACCGCAAACAATCCTGGGACGAACGTCAGGAAGAAGGCCTCGGCGATTGCGTCAATTGTCACCAATGCGTCGCAGTCTGCCCGACCGGCATCGACATCCGGGACGGCCTGCAGATGGAGTGCGTCAACTGCACCGCCTGCATGGACGCCTGCGACAGCATCATGGAGAAGGTGGACCGCCCCAAGGGCCTGATTCGCTACGCGTCCCTGAACAGCATCGAGAAGGGCGAACCCTTTCGCTTCACCGCGCGCATGCGTCTCTACTCCGTCTTCCTCACCGGACTGATCGCCCTGTTTCTGGTCCTCTCTTTCACCCGTTCCGAAGTGGAGACCACCCTGCTTCGCGCGACCGGCGGGCTGTTCCACCAAACCAAACCAGGGGTGATCGCCAACCTTTACACTCTCAAGATCGCCAACAAGACATCGCACGACATCCCGATCGAGATGCGCCTCGAGAACCTCGCCGGCGACATCACGATCATGGGCGGCAAGGATCTGGTGACCCCCAGCGAGGGGTTGGCCGAATCCTCGGCCCTCATCGAAATTGCCCCGGAACTCCTGACCGGACGCCGCACGGATCTCGTGATCGGCGTCTATTCCGGCGACAAGAAACTCGAGACGATCAAGACCGCATTCATCGGTCCCCGAACACAGGCCGAACAAGGAAAACAGCCATGAGCAGCAAAGCCTCCGCCTTCAATCCCTGGCCCTGGTCGATCCTCGGCTTCCTCATCTTCCTGATCGCCACGATCGCCGCCTTTGTCACCTTCGCCATCGGCCAGGACATGCAGTTGGTGACCAAGGATTATTACGAGAAGGAACTGCGGTTCCAACAGGACATCAACCAGGCAAACAATGCCGGGGCGTTCCGGGACGAGATCAGCATCCGCTTTCAGCCTGAGACGCAATCCGTCGAACTACGCGTGCCCCGTTCCCTGGTCGATGCCGGGTTCAACGGGACCGTCGAGTTCTACCGCCCCTCCAACAAGGACCTGGATTTCACCGCGCCGCTGAAACCCCGGGCCGACGGCAGGCAGACGATTGACGTCGCCGACCTCGAGACCGGCTTCTGGCGCTTGCGGATGCAATGGACCGCAGACGGCAAGGAGTATCTCTTCCGCGATTCCGTGGTCATCGAACCGAAATCATGATCGCGCGGAGCCATCTCGAAGGCGGCGCCGCGACGCCCGACGTTCCCTTGGTCTCCCCGCCATGATGCTCTGGTCGGCATTCCTGCTCGGGTTGGCCGGAAGCCTGCATTGCGCCGGCATGTGCGGTCCGTTGATGCTGGCCCTGCCAGGCGGCGGAACGAAGCCCGCCAGTCTGCTCCTCAAGCGACTCACTCACCATGCCGGGCGGCTCACAATCTACGCGCTGTTGGGGCTGCTGCTGGGACGGCTCGGCGAATCCCTCGCCTTGATCGGCCTTCAGCGCTGGGTCTCGATCGCCGCCGGCGTCGCCATTCTACTCACGCTCCTGCTTACGCCCAATCGTCTTTGGCAATTTCCGGTCGGCGGCTTCCTGTCCGGTATCCGAGGCGCATTCGGAAACCTGCTCCGACGCGACACCGCGTCCGCGCGGTTCCTGTTGGGAGCTCTGAACGGCCTCCTGCCCTGCGGGCTGGTCTATGTGGCCGCCGCAGGCTCCCTCGCAGCTGGCGATCGAATGGCCGGCATTGCCTACATGCTGGCATTCGGCATCGGCACGCTGCCGCTGCTGCTTACCATCTCGCTGGCCGGCCAGAGATTCGCCTTCCAGTGGACGCCTGTCGCGCGCAAAGCTGTCCCGCTCTTGATCGGCCTGGCCGGCATCATGCTCGTTCTCCGCGGCATGGACCTCGGCATCCCCTACTTGAGCCCTTCGCTGAACGACGACGGATCATTTGCAATCGACTGCCATTGAACTCGTTCAGGTTTGGGCGGCAAGCCAAGTCAAAAGTAGGCCAAGAAACGACAGGCCGGCGCGACCAAGGACGGCTACGTCGATGCGAACCCGAAACTGCTGGCCCATCAACAAGGCTTCGCTGACCTTGCCGCCGGAGTGAAGTATGCGCTGATCGACAACGAGGACAAGCAGTTCATCCTGACACCCGGGCTGAAAGTCGAATTACCCACCGGCGAGAAGGATGTCTTCCAGGGAAACGGCATGGGTGAATGGGACTTCTTCGTCGCCGCCGGCAAAGGATTCGGAGACCTGCACGCGCTGGCTAACATCGGACTGCGCATTCCCAACAACATGGCGGATGAAACCGCCAGCGCGCACTACAGCCTCCAGATCGACTACGCAATCAACAAGTACTTCACTCCCTTCGCCTCGCTCAATGCATTCACCACCCTGAACGCCGCCTCTTACAATGGAGGCCTCCCTCTGGGGTTGCCGTTCGACGGCGGCGATCTCATCAACTTCGCCTCCAGCCAGGCCGCGGGTGAAACAGACGTCCTCGTCGGCGGAGGCTTCAGTTCCCGAATCACGGACAAAATTGCCGCAGGCGTCGCCTTCGAGTCGATGATCACCAAGGGCTTCTACGACCAACGCGTGACCGTGAGCTTCAACGTGGGCTTTTGACCTCCACCAATCCTCCTCTGGAGACGCTTCACGCCGTCCGCCGAGCCCCGCTCGGCGGACTTGTTCCTGGGGCGACGCCAATCAATCCTCGCTAGGGTAGCGCAAGCGCTCGACCTCGTCCTGGATCGCCTCCGGCGGCGCGGACGTGAACTGCGTCACCGTCAGCGTGACCCCGAAATTCAGGAGCATTCCCACCGTGCCGATGCCCTCCGGACTGATCCCGAAAAGCCAGTTGTCTGCCGTGTTGGCCTCGGTGTTGATGAACTTGAAGTAGATGATATAACTTGCCGTGAAAAGGATGCCCGTCAGCATGCCCGCAATCGCCGCCTCCTTGGAGGTCCGCTTGCTGAAGATGCCCAGAATGATGGCCGGGAAGAAGCTGCTCGCCGCCAGACCAAAGGCAAAGGCCACCAAGGCCGCCACGTAGTCCGGCGGATGAATGCCGAACCAACCCGCAATCGCAACGGCCACCGCCGCCGCAATCCGCGCGTAGCGCAACTCCTCGGTCTCGGTCATGTCCGGCTTCAGCATGCGCTTGAACAGGTCATGGGAAACCGATGAGGAAATCACCAACAACAAACCGGCCGCCGTGGAAAGCGCGGCCGCCAGACCACCGGCGGCGACCAAGGCCACCACCCACGCCGGGAGCTTCGCAATCTCCGGATTCGCCAACACCATGATGTCGCGATCCACATAAAGCTCGTTGGCGCCCTCGGTCAGGTCGTTGGTGACCAACCGCTGTCCGTGATCTCCGCGCTTGTCCCCTTCCTCGAACGTCGGCTTGCCGGCAAACGCAGCGCCGCCGCCAAACTGGATCAGGCCGTCGCCATTCTTGTCCGCCCAGGCAATCAAGCCGGAGCTCTCCCATTTCTTGAACCACTCGGGAACCTGCTCGTAGGGCTTGTTGTGCGTGGTCTGCAACAGATTGACCCGGGCAAAGGCGCCGACCGCCGGAGCCGTCGTATAGAGAATGCCAATGAACAACAGGGCCCAAAAGGCGCTCCAGCGCGCCGCCTGGACCGTCTTCACGGTGTAGAAGCGGATGATCACGTGCGGCAACCCCGCCGTGCCCACCATCAGGGCGAAGGTAATGGCAAACACATCGATCATGGATTTCTTCCCGGCCACAAAGGCTCCCGTATACTCGGGCAAGCCCAGTTCAGCGTGGATCTTGTCCAACGCCTCCAGCAGGAACAGCCCCGCATTGTCGCCGCTGGCGATCTGGGACCCGAAGCCCATCTGCGGTATCGGATTTCCCGTCATCTGAAAGGAGATGCCCACCGCCGGAATCACGAAGGCGCAGATCAACACGCAGTATTGCGCCACCTGGGTGTAGGTGATGCCCTTCATCCCCCCAAGCGTCGCATAGAAAAAAACAATGCCCATGCCCACCAAAACCCCCGGCGTGATCTTCCATCCCAGCAGGTTGGCAAAGACAATGCCCACGCCGCGCATCTGACCGCAGACATAGGTGAACGAGACAAAGATCGCGCAAAAGACCGCCACGCCGCGGGCCGCAGAGGAATAGTAGCGGTCGCCAATAAAGTCCGGCACCGTGAACTTGCCGAACTTTCGGAGGTAGGGCGCCAGCAACATGGCCAACAACACATAACCGCCCGTCCACCCGATCAGATACATCGAGCCCGTGTAGCCCATCACCGAAATCAACCCGGCCATCCCCAGGAATGAGGCGGCGCTCATCCAGTCCGCGCCGGTGGCCATGCCGTTCAGGACCGTCGGGACCCCTTGGTCCGCCACGTAGAAGCCCTTGGTGCTGCGCACCCGGCTCCAAATCGCGATGCCGATATACAACCCGAAACTCGCCAGCACGAAAATCCAGTTCCAGACAGCCTGCGTCATGCCGCACCTCCCTTGCCTTCCTCGCCGGAACCGTCCGGCTTCCCTCCAATCAACTTCCCATGCTCATCCACTCCGTGGGCGGCATCCACTTTCCGCATGATGATCGCATAGCCCAGGATCAGGAAAATGAAGACAATGATGGATCCCTGCTGCGAAATCCAGAACCCCAGCTTGAATCCCGCGAAGGTCACCTCGTTCAACCTCTCGACCAGAAAGATCGGCAGCACGCAGGAGAACAGGAACCAGACGCACAGCAAGGCCGAGAGGACCTTGACGTTCGTCCGCCAGTATTGTCGGTGTTTTTCGTCAGTGGACATGGGTGTTCAGTGAAATGGGAACGGCCGTTGAGACCGGCTTGTTTAGCAGACCTTCATGGGGCTGACAACGATTGTCTGGCGGACCTTTTTCGCGCTTTTCATCGGTTTTTCGGCGCCGTAGGTTCTCCCGCTCCTGTCGGCCTCCCATGCCCAGCGTCTATATCAAAACTTACGGTTGCCAGATGAACGAGCGCGACTCCGAAGCGGTCGCGGCCCAACTCGTTTCGAAAGGCTACTCCGTCGCCGCGTCCGAACACGCGGCGGACGTCATCCTGCTGAACACCTGCAGCGTGCGGGACTCCGCCGAACAGAAGGCCATCGGCAAGATGCAGAACCTCGCCGCCGAAACCCGCCGCAGCCGCCCCAATGTCGTGCTCGGCTTCATGGGCTGCATGGCCCAAAGCCGCGGCGAGGAACTCATCGACAAACTCCCGGACGTCGACCTCGTTCTCGGAACCCAGAAGTTTCATCGCACCGGGGAATACCTCGACGAGTTGCTCGCGAAGAAGCGCGACAAGGTGGTGGACACCGAGGCCGAGGAAGGCAGCGAGGGAACCATCCGCGAACACCTGTTGGCCGGTTCCGGCGACGACAAGTCCGTCACCGCCTTCGTCAGCATCATGCAGGGCTGCAACCAGTTCTGCACCTTCTGCATCGTCCCCTACACCCGCGGACTCGAACGCTGCCGCTCCATCGACGAAATCGTCGACGAATGCCGCGAACTGGTCGACAAAGGCGTGCGAGAAATCACCCTGTTGGGCCAGATCGTCAACAGTTACGGCCGCCGCGACTATCCCAAAAAGGATGGCAAATCCGCCTTCGTCCAACTGCTGGAGGCCGTGCACGAAATCGACGGCTTGGAACGCATCCGCTTCACCTCGCCCCACCCCAAGGGCTACGGAGACGACCTGATCGAGGCCTATGGCCGCTTGCCCAAGCTCTGCGAACACGCCCACCTCCCCGTGCAAAGCGGCAGCAATCGCATCCTCCGCCTCATGCATCGGATCTACACCCGGGAAAAGTTCCTGGATATCGTCCGGAAGCTTCGCCTGACCGCGCCCGGCATCGGCGTTGGCACCGACATCATCGTCGGCTTCCCGGGCGAAACGGATGAGGATTTCGAACAAACCCTCAGTCTGGTGGAAGAGGCCCAATTCGATCAGGCCTTCATCTTCAAATACTCCCAGCGGCGCGACACCCCAGCCGAGAAAATGCCGGACCAGTTGCCGCAGGAGGTGATCGACGAGCGGCACTCCCGACTGCTCGAGCTGATGAATCGCCAAGGATCGGAACGTTACCAACGTTGCGTCGGCGAGACCTATCAGATCCTGGTCGAAGGCCCCAGCCGCAAGAACCCGGAACGCCTCTCCGGCCGAACGCGCTCCAACAAGATCGTCGTCTTCGAGGGAGCCGAGCGCCATATCGGACAACTGATGGACGTCAAGATCACCCGCGCCGGATCCTTCACGCTCTACGGGGATCCCGCCATCGTCAATCTCGACTGATTTCCCAATGACTCTAGCGACCTTCAGCATCCTGTTGGGCATCGTCTCGGCCGCGGCCAACGGCTACGTCTTTCTGAACCCGGGGATCGCGCAGAAGCTCGCGCCCCGTTTCCCCCGGAACCTCCCGCTCGGCTACGTGCTGATGGGGCTCGCCACGGTCTGGTTTCTCTACAACCTGAATCTGGAGCAGACCGACGATTTCCTCGCCCTCAAGAAGCCGATGATGATTGGCTTCGGAGCGGTCGGCATCATGACCTGCATCTACGTGACCGACTTCCTGCCGGTCCGCGGCTTGGCCATCATCCTGATGCTGCTCGCCAAGTACGTCCTCGACCTTTCCCGCTGGGCGGACACCCAGTGGCGCCTGATGTTCTCGGTTTGGGCCTATGTCATGATTCTCGCGGGAATGTGGTGGACCATATCCCCCTGGCGCCTGCGCGATCTCATCAACTGGGCCGTCGCCGACCTACAACGTTTGAAGCTCTTCGCCGGCATCAAGGCCGGTTTCGGGCTGCTGTTGATCATTTTGGGCCTGACCGTGTTTCGGGGCGCATGAGCGGGACTCAAGGCAAAATCCTGGTCATCCGCGGCGGCGCGATCGGCGATTTTGTCCTGACCCTCCCGGTCCTCTCCGCGCTCCGAAAGATGTTTCCCCTGACCAGGATTGAGGTCCTCGGCTACCCCCATATCGTGCAGATCGCCGAAGTCGGCGGCCTGGTCGACGCCGCGCACCCCATCGACGCGCGCCCCCTGGCGGGATTCTTCGCCCGCAACGGAGATCTGGACCCTGCCCAGTCCGCGTTCTTCGAGGAATTCAACATCATTGTCTCCTACCTGTACGACCCGGATCAGATCTTTCGCAACAATATCAGCCGTTGCTCCCTGGCCCAGTTTCACGAGGGGCCGCACCGTCCGGACGAGAAAGCCTCGCTTCACGCCACTCAGACGTTCCTCAAGCCGCTCGAACGACTCGCCATTTTCGATGCGGACGTCACGCCCAGAATCGACGTCGCTCCTTGGGACGCCGATGAAGCGCGGCCCCTGGCGGAAGATTCGCCCTCCTGGATTGCCGTCCATCCCGGCAGCGGCAGCGACTCCAAGAACTGGGCCGAGGACAACTGGCATTCGCTGCTCCAGAGCATCGTTGAATCCACCGACGCCAACCTTCTGATCGTGGGCGGCGAATCAGAGGGCGATCGCCTCGACCGCCTCGCACACGCGCTGCCGGAAGAACGCAGGCTGACCCTGCGCAGCCGCCCCCTGGCCGAGATAGCCCGCTGGTTGAGACATTGCCGCGGATTTCTCGGACACGACTCGGGTCTCACCCATCTGGCCGCGGCAACGGGTCTTCCCGGCGTCGTTCTCTGGGGTCCCACCAACGCCGATATCTGGCGCCCTGTCAGCGAGTCCATGACACTCCTCCACGGCGGCCCCGGGCTGAGCGGCATCGATGTGGATCAGGTCTTGGAGGCGACGTCGAAACTGCTCTGAGAGCGGGAACGTTCCGGCCAATTACTCCCACTCGATCGTCGCAGGCGGTTTGCTGGAGATATCCAGACAGACCCGGTTCACGCCCTTGACCTCGTTGATGATGCGGTTGGACATCGTCTCCAGCAACTCGCCCGGAAGCCTCACCCAGTCCGCCGTCATGCCGTCCTTCGACTCCACCACGCGAATTGCAATGGTGTTTTCATAGGTCCGTTCATCTCCCATCACCCCGACGCTGCGAACCGGCAACAAAACCGCAAAACTCTGCCAGACCTTGTAATACCAGCCGCTCTTCTTCATCTCCTCGATCACGATCAGATCCGCCTTCCGCAACACGTCACACCGTGCCTTGGTCACGTCGCCCAGAATGCGCACAGCCAAACCCGGCCCCGGAAACGGCTGCCGAAAAATCATCTCCTTGGGCATCCCCAAGGCCAATCCCAATTCGCGGACCTCATCCTTGAACAAACACTTCAGCGGCTCCACCAACTCCAGCTTCATCTTCTTGGGAAGTCCGCCGACGTTGTGATGGCTCTTGATCAACGCCGCCGGGTTGCCATCGATCGGCACGGATTCGATCACGTCCGGATACAAGGTTCCCTGGGCCAGGAACTTCGCCTTCTTGATCTTCTTCGACTCGCGCTGAAAGACATCGATGAAGGTGCGTCCGATGATCTTGCGCTTGCGCTCCGGACTTGTGACGCCCTTGAGCTTGCGCAGGAACTCGTTGGCCGTTCGAGCCGTCTTGAGCCGAATGTGGAAGTGCGTGGCAAAGAGATCGTTCACCGCCCGCACCTCGTTGGCCCGAAGCAATCCGTTGTCCACAAAGATGCAGGTCAACTGATCTCCGATCGCCTTGTGCAACAACGCGGCGGTCACGCTTGAGTCCACCCCGCCGCTAAGCCCCAGGATCACCTCGTCATCACCCACCTGCTTGCGGATCTCGTCGACCGCCTGCTCGATGTAGCCGCGCATCGTCCAGGTCTTGCCGCAACCACAGATGCCATGCACAAAATTCTCGATAAGCCGCATCCCCTTGGGCGTATGCACAACCTCCGGATGAAACTGAAGACCGTACATCTTCTTGGCGCGATGCTCCACCGCCGCATTCGGTGAATTGTCCGTGGTGGCGACCGCCTTGAATCCGGCCGGCAGCTTCGTCAAACGATCTCCGTGCGAATTCCAAACCTGCAATGCCTTGGGCAAGCCCTTGAACAAGGAACAAGACTTGTCCTTCACCGTCAGTGTGCCCTTCCCGAATTCCCGCTTCTCACTCGGCTCCACCTTGCCCTTCAGAGAATGAGCCATCAACTGCAACCCATAGCAGATCCCCAGCACGGGAACCTTGAGCTTGAAAACACCGGGATCGGCATGCGGCGCCGCATCCGCGTAGACGCTGGACGGCCCCCCTGAGAGGATCAGTCCCGCCGGCTTCAGCGCGGCAATCTCCTTCGCCGGCGTGTTGTAGGGAAGGATCACCGAGTAGACATGGCATTCGCGAATGCGACGTGCGATGACCTGCGTATACTGTGACCCGAAATCAAGGATGACGATTTGTTCAGTCATGAAAAATGAAGGAAGGATTTTGTGCCGCCGATCCAAACGCTTGGCGAGAAAAAAACAGACTGATCGACCGCCCTTCCCTCCCCGCCCAGAGCCCGCAAAATATGCAACATTGACAGCTCCGGCGGGCTCTGGGATAAACGCCGGGCTCGGCGGGTTGCTGTCTTCTGAGACAGGAATCCCCGCCGCCTACACCTGAAGGAATACAACCGCATCGTTTATGGCACGCAACGTTACATTGTTTACCGGCCAATGGGCCGATCTCACCCTTGAAGTCATGGCTGAAAAAGCCGCCGCCTTCGGCTATGACGGCATCGAACTCGCCTGCTGGGGCGACCACTTCGATCCGGTCAAGGGCGCCGAAGACAAGGCCTACTGCGACAGCCGTCACGAAATTCTCGCCAAACACGGACTCAAGACCTGGGCCATTTCCAACCACCTCGCCGGACAGGCCGTCTGCGACAAGATCGACGCGCGCCACCAGGCCATCCTCCCCCCGCACGTCTGGGGCGATGGCAAGCCTGAGGACGTGCAAAAACGCGCCGCCGAAGAAATGATGAAGACCGCGCACGCCGCCAAAAATCTCGGCGTCAGCGTTGTCAACGGCTTCACCGGATCCAGCATCTGGCCCTACCTCTACAGCTTCCCACCGGTCAGCCCCTCGGCCATCGAGGATGGCTTCGCCGACTTCGCCGACCGCTGGAACCCGATCATGGATGAGTTCAAGTCCGCCGGCGTCAAGTTCGGCCTCGAAGTCCACCCCACTGAAATCGCCTTTGACATCGCCAGCGCAGAAACAGCGCTCAACGCCATCGGAAACCGCGATGAATTCGGCTTCAACTACGACCCGTCCCACCTCGTCTATCAGAATGTGGACTACGTGAAGTTCATCCACAAATTCAGCGACCGCATCTACCATGTCCACATGAAGGACGCCTACTCCTCGCCGATCCCGACCGAAGCCGGCGTCTTCGGCGGCCACACCAACTTTGGCGACGCCCGTCGCTCCTGGGACTTCCGCTCTCTCGGCCGCGGCTCCGTCGACTTCGAGGAGATCATCCGAGCCCTGAACCATATCAATTA
>CAZFLK010000072.1:0-25977 GCA_964519245.1 uncultured Verrucomicrobiota bacterium | reverse complement strand
GCGCCGATGGAACTGCTCTTCGAGATTGGCTTCAGCCTGCTGCTGCTGCCCAAGGTCTGGAAGGACATCGAATTCAAGCACGTGAGCAATCTCGCGGTCGGCATGTTCTTCGGGAATTTCGCGGGCTCGTTTTCACTCGCCAACTTCAATGGCCCCGCGCTGAAACTCGTCCTGGCCGGTCTGGTCCTCTTGTACTCGCTCTATCTCGGCGTCACCGCCAGGAAACCGCCGCAACTGGACATCCCGCATCGCTTCGGCTTCCTCTTTGGGTTCTTCGGCGGCTTCTTCGGGGGGGCCTTCGGCATGAGCGGCCCGATCGTCATGCTCTACCTCGCCCATCAGATACCGGACAAGACCCGTCTGCGCGCCACCGTGATTGCGCTCTTCACCCTCGCCTCGGCCTGGACTGTCTTCATGCACTGGGGCAACGGGCTTTACAACGCCGAATCCTTCCGAGTCCTGCTGCTGTTGTCGCCTGCATTCCTCGTCGGGACCTTCCTCGGCCATCACGCCCACTTCAAGACGTCCGAACTCGGCTTCCGCTACATCGTCGCCGCCATCCTGCTGGTTTCCTCTTTGTTGTTGTTCTTCCAGTAGCCCCGCCCCATCGCGCCCGCTCGCTCCGCCCCCGGGGAGTCCTGCCAAACGGACAGCGCTCTGACATGCGCGAGCGACTTGTCAATTGATCTTGATGACCGAGAGCTCAGCAGCGTCCACGGGAACCGACCGCATCTGCTCCGTCCCATCCGGCCAGCGCACCCAGACCGCCGTGGGGCTTTCCGGAGTCGCCATCACCAACGTCGCCGAATTCTGCGACCAATACCCCGAACCCGCGGCCACTTGGCGCGCCGGACCTTCTCGCGCGCCGAACACCAACCTGGCAACCGCGCCGACGCCCGTCGAATTCTTGGGTCCGGCGTTCAATCGCAAGCGAAGCCCCGGCCTGCCCCGCCGGTTCTCGAACAGCCGCGTTCGCGCGCCGTTCTGCGTCACGACAAGATCCACGCGGCCATCGGAGTTGAAATCGGCCAAGGCCGCGCCGCGCTGCTCTCCATAAACCTTCACTCCCGCAGCGGAACCGCTCAACGCCCGGAACGACCCATCGCCATGCCCCAGCAGGACGACGCCGCGCCCCCCGTCACAACGCGGCGTCTCGCGCTGCACGGCAAAGTAGTTCTGACTCAGGAATACGTCATCGTTGCCATCGCCGTCGACATCCGCCACACAAACGCCCATCGCCGGGGCCAGCTGCGAATCCACGGGCAGCGGGAACCGCTCAAAGCTTCCGCCACGATTCAGAAACACAGCGTGCTCAAGGGTGTTCGCCTCGACCACCTCCGCGCCGCCCAGATTCTGTCCGTAAATATCCGTCAACGCACTCGAGCCAAATGCGGAAAAGGTCTTGATGCGCGGCCTGATGAAATCGATGCCGCGCGAGGAGCAGCTGAATCCACGCTCCGGAACCCAGCATTTCATCGCCTTGTCGTAATGATTTTCCACGATGTCCCAGACGCCGTTCTGATCCAGGTCTCCGTGGTGAATCCGCAAGGGACGGTCCATGCCATAGGCGTGTTCATACTTTGTATTCCGTCCCCAGTTGCTCCCGACAATATCCAATCGCCCATCCCCGTTGAAATCCCCGAGCGCGACGCCGTTCCACCATCCCTTGAATGCGTCGAGTCCGACGGTCGCCGTCGCTTCCTTGAACACGCCCTCGACATTGCGGAAGACCCGAACCGCCCCCCACTCCATGGCCAATATCAATTCGGGGTCGCCGTCCGCATCGAGGAGATCGCCGAACACGGCGCCGCTGACCAGACCCACCCCAGCAAGAATCAATCCGTTGCGCGCGTCGACCTCATAGCTTCCTTCATTGTTCAACAGGAGCTTGGAAGACGCCGCCTTCGGATAGCGCCCGGGGAGATTCCGACCTCCCACGAACAAGTCGAGATCGCCATCCCCATCGATATCGCCCAAAGCCATGGGCCCCGTCGCGGATGCCTCCTCCAAGACCCCCTGGCGTGTCGCCGTGGTTTCCCCCGTGCGACCGTCGATCATGAGGAACGAAGGAGCCTTCCCGGAAGGCGCTTCATGATTCTGCTGCCCGATCAAGACGCGTCCTCCCTCGCCGTCCGAAGGCGAGAAAAGGATGCTGGTCTGATCATCCATGGCGCGCAGCCCGGGCAAACGCTGGAACTCTCCCGCGCCATCGTTCATCAACCGCGTCAGTTCACCGCCGCGCCCGCCGCCAATCAAGAGATCGTCATCGCCGTCGCCATCCAGATCCGCCCAACAAACGCCCGGCCCCAATTGACTGAGCCTGTTCGGCAGCAACGACTGCGCCTTGAAATCGTCGAACGGACTCTCCGTGTGCCGGTGGTTCAATCGCTCGCTCACATCCGCAAACAAAGGCTCCAGAAGCGACTTCGTCCCGGCTCCGGCCGCCGACGCCGACGCCTGGTTGATCGTGTACAGGTGATTGGGCTTCACTTCCCCGACCTGCGACACCGTTCCGTCCGGCCAAACAACCTCCAAGAGGTGAGGCCCCTCGTCCGCGACGGCAAAAACACGAAGCGCCTCGCCCCCCGCCGTGTAGGACCCTCCCGCGACCATTTCGCGTTCCTGGGGCGCGCCCGAAGCGCTCGACAGACGAACCCGCGACCCGATTCCCCGCGTATTCCCGGCCGCGCCGCGCAACGCCACCGCCACCCGGGGCGCAATGGAATCATTCCGATAGATCTCTGGTTCGGCGCCGGTGTTGTTGACGACGACATCCAGATCGCCATCATTGTCAAAGTCCGCCAACGCCATCCCGCCTGAGACCGCTTCCACCTCCATCCCCCATGCCTCCCCCGTTTCCTTGAACGTGAGATCACCCTGATTGTGGAAGATCATGTTCCGCGTCTCCAAGGTTGGAAACAAATGGGCGGTCGACTTGGCAAAGGCGTCCGTCATCCGCTCTCCCATCGCCTCGATCTTGTCATTGGTGTCCGAGTCCATGAAATCCCGGATCATCCCCGTCGACACGATCAAGTCTTCGTGCCCGTCCAGATCGACGTCCATGAACAGCGGCGACCACGACCATTCGGAAGCGCGCAGCCCGGCCAATTGAGCGATCTCCGAGTAAGTTCCGTCTCCCCGGCCCAGGAACAGCGTGTTCTGCATGACCTGGGGACGATCGTCAATGACGCCAATCGCCAACTCAGTGACCTGCATGTCCCCCATCTGGGTCTTCCGTCTGGTATGATCGCGACTCAGCATATCCACCGTGATGAAGTCCAGATGACCGTCGCGATTGATGTCTGCAAAATCGACGCCCATGGAAAAGTAGGACGTGCGCCGCAGGGCCAACTTCGGGGCCAACCGAAACCGACCGCTTCCGTCATTGATCCAGAAGCGATCGGGGGATTGAAAATCGTTGCAGACGTAGAGGTCCGGGTCCCCGTCCTTGTCGACATCACGAAAGGTCGCGCACAACCCCCAATCCATCGGCATTGGAATCGGATTCCCCTCCTCGTCCCGAAAACGCCCTTCTCCGTCCGCCACCGCGCGAAAACCGCCGCCGCCATCGTTGAGATAAAGCGTGTCCTTCGCCCCCTTCTCCCGGACGTCATATTTCAGCTCTCCGTCCACCAGATTGCTCACCACATTGAACATGGCTGCAAAGGTCGGATCAGGCTCCTCGCCTCGCTCAATCTTGTCCAGTTCCGTGTTGACCAGGCGATCGTAGATCGCCGGGGCTGTCGCTTCCTTGATCCCCATCTTCACGTAGGTCGCGACATACATGTCGAGATCGCCGTCGCCGTCGACATCGCCAAACGCAGCCGAAATGTCTCCCCCCACATTCGTGCGCTGCCAATCAACAGCCTCGGATTCCGTGAACCTTCCCGCGCCGTCGTTCAGGAACAGCGCGTTCGGCGACTCCAGGGAAATGACAACCAGGTCCAGATCTGCGTCGCCGTCGACATCGGCCATGGCGGCCCCGGTGAGATTGCGGCCCGGAAGACGCACCCCGGCATCGTCCGAGATATCCTCAAACCGCCAGTCACCCAGGTTGCGATACAGCGCATTGGGTCCGTCCATGCCGCAGATGAACAAATCGCATAGGCCATCGCCGTCCACGTCTCCTGCGGTCAACCCCGCGTTTACCACCCATGGCGCAGGATTCTCGCGTTTCCATTGCGGCCTGCCTCCGGGGTGGATGCCCAGTTCCTCGCCTGCGAGGCGCGTAAAACCAGTCTTGCCCAATGGGGGAACCGCCAACGCCCGGGCCACGAACGGCGCGCCGGAACTCGCGTCGACATCCCGAACCCGCACATCACCCCCGTCGGGTGAGTCCCCACCACAACCGGCCAGCAGTAATGCAGCCAGTAACGTTGCCCAATGCCAAACAAGCCATGGACCGCTTGTTTCGCTCGGCGAGGTTCCCATCAGCGGCCTTGTCACCGCGAAAACCCACAGTCCGGATGCTGGACTGACGGCCGTTCACAGTGGAATGCCGATTATGAAATCCATTTAAAGGGGACAAACAAGCTCTTTTTTGATTCAGAAACCGGAATGCCCCGCAAGCCTTCTTTAGAAGATCTCCCCCCGAACGGCCATCATCACCCGGCCGCCCACCGAGAGCCGCATCCCTTCCGCTTCCTTCTTCGCCTTGACCCACAACAACGACGGCCGCCCTATCTCCATTCCCTGTTCGATTCGCAAATCAAGAACGTTGGAGCCAAAATACTCATGCCGGAGGAGATAGCCCGCCAGGCAGGCCGCCGCGCTCCCCGTCGCCGGATCCTCGGGAACGCCATAAGCCTCCCCAAACATGCGAACGCATAGGTCGTTCTGACCATCGTAAGCTTCAGGGCAAAACAAATGCTGCAGCCCCGGAATCCCCGGTTCGCAAAGCAACCGCAATCGCTCGCCACTGAACGCCGCGCGTTTGAGCGCCGCCAGCGACTTCAAGGGAACCGTCAGGAACTCAATGCCCATGGACACGACTTGAATCGGGTATCGCTCGTCGACATCATCCGCCTCCAAGCCAAACACCCCGGCGATCGTCGCAGCATCGAACTCCCTTCCAAACTCCGGCTCCCGCTGATGAAGCCAGGCCCGCTCGACACCGGCTGGGGAGGATCGAAAGGTCACCCGAATCGGACCAACGCCAAGGTTCAGGGTCACCTCCTCCGCCGCTTCGTCCAACAACTCCCGCCGGATCAGCCACGCCGTGCCAAGCGTCGGATGCCCGGCGAAGGGAACTTCCGCCTTCGGAGTGAAGATCCTCACATCGTAACCGCCGTCGCGTGGCTGGTCGGCCAGGACGAACGTGGTCTCCGAGAAGTTTGTCTCCCGGGCGATGCGCTGCATTTCGTCGCCCGAGAGATCCGCCGCTTCAAGAACCACGCCCAACTGGTTGCCGGCGTACTTGGACTCAGCAAAGACATCGAGGATGTAGAATGGGCGGTTCTTCATGAAGCTGATCGAAATGGGAAAAATCCCCAAGCTACCCAGGCAAAGCGAACGTCAACCGTTCAACTGACAACGTCCGACTCTGATCGAGAACCACACGCGCAGCCCGCAAATCCCAGCTTGAAGTTCAAGGTTCGGCGTTGGCCGTTTGACGTTCGCATTCCGTCAAGCTCAGCCCTTCACATCCACGCAGACCAGATCCCCCCGCGAATTGCGGCAGTAGATGAGGCCATTGGCGAGCACGGGATTGGTCCAACTCTTGCCGCCGAACACCTGCGCAACCCCCGAGGGCTGGAACGCCGTTGGCGACGCCGCGCCGACTGACAGTTCACCGCGGGCGGAAAGCACGATCAGCTTGCCATCCGCTGCCATAACACCCCCCCCCGAGCCCAGCGGTTTCGACTTCCACTTGCCCCGCCCCGTGCGCGCATCAATGCAAACGAGGGTCGCGCGATTGCTGGAGGTGTCGCCATCAATGCCGTACAGATGCCCGTCGAGATGGACGGCCGGATTGAACTGGGTGCGGAGGTCCTTGCTCTGCCAGACGACCTTGGCTCCATTCCCGGTGAGTTGCAGCATCGCCCCGCCCGTTCCATAACCGGAGGAGATGTAGAGGTGCGAGTCGTTGACCAGAACCGGATCCGCCGCGTTCACATCATACTTGGTCTTCCAACGTTGCGTCCAAGCAACCTTGCCGTTCTTCGGATCCACGGCCGCCAACCCGCCACTGGAGAAAATGCCCACCAGCGTCTTGCCGCCCTGCTTGAAGGGCACGGGCGTGGCGTATCCGTTCTTGGCGCTGCTCGACTTCCAGACCAGCTTGCCGGTGCGCTTGTTGACCGCCGCGCCGGCCGACCCGACGTTTAGAATCAGCAGTTCCCCATGGACTAAGGGCGCGCCGGTCAGCCCCCAGACTCCGAGTTCGGAACCCGCCGCCTTGCCGACATCTTGCCCCCACTTCAGCTTCCCGGTGGCGGCATCGAACGAGAACAAACGTCCCGTCTGCTCCAGGAAATACACCGTGTCCCCATCAACCGTGGGCGTGCCGCTCGTGCCGCCCTCGTAATACTGCGGCTTGAACCGGGCCGGATAGGAATAACTCCACCGCTCCTTGCCCGTCTCGGCGTCCAAGCAACGCACAAACTCCTTGCGCGACCGCTTGTCCAAGCCGACGACGAACAGGCGTCCATCGGCGACCGTCATCGATCCGAAGCCTTCGCCAATTCGCGCCTTCCACAGGGTCTTCGGCGGGCTTGCCGACCAGTCGGCCCGCCAACCAGTCTCCTTCGAAATGCCATCCATGCCCGGCCCGCGCCAACGCGGCCAATCCTCGGAATGGGACGCCGCAGCCAGAAGCAGCAGGGCGCCCGTGGAAATGATGAATGCAGAACGGCGAAGCCGGGAAGATGGAAGTGTCGAGGAATTCATGTCTGGATTGACCAAAAACAACGTGACAACCCCAGGACGGTAGCCGATTCACGGCGAACTTCAATTACCGAGATGGCGCCCGCACGACCGTCCGCCAGCCAGCGGCCCTCCGCGTGATGGCGGCGCTCGGAACGCTATTCCCCTAACTCGGCGCCAACGCGCCCTTGTGAAACCCGACCAAAGCCTCTCCAGCAACCTGGCTTCACATCCTGACTATACCCGGCATCCGCCTTCGCCTAACCTTCGCCCCCATGAAAGCCCTCCCGCCCCTTCTCGCGCTCGCCTTGTTCCTCCTGGTTCCAGCCGTTTCAACCGCCGCCGATGACCCGCTCGGCGGAGCCTCCCGCCCCGCCCCGCAAATGACGCTCAAGCGCGAGGGAAAACAATACAAACGCGTCCATCAATACGCCCTGCGCCTGATCAACCATGACCGACTCGACGACGCCGATGCGTTTCTCACTGGTTGGGCAAAGAAGTTCCCCCAGGATGCGGAGACGCAATACATGCTGGGCGTCCTCGCAGCGCGGCGAGGACAGGGCGACCAGGCCGCCGCCTGCATGAGCAGGGCGATCGACCTCGGACTGCCGGAAGGTCGAATCGTTGCCGGACCGCGCGCCTTGTTGGAGAAGGTGCAGGACCATGCCTTCTTCAAGGGGCTTGTCGACAAACACGAGTTCATTCCAGTGCACGGACCTTTGTTGGGCGACGTCAGCTCGCGATCCGCCGCCGTCTGGGTGCGCACAGCCAAAGAATCGGAAGTCGGCGTCGTGTATCACGAAACCTCGTCCCCCAAGGGCGGCCAGGCCATCGCCATCGCCATCGAAACGACGCCTTTCGTGAACGTCTCCAAGGAAAACGATTTCACAGCCGTGATCCGACTGGACGGACTGAAGCCGAAGACGGGCTACACCTACCAGGTGTGCTTCAAGAAGGCGGACGGAAGGATCCAGCGTTCAGTCGAACACCGTTTCCGGACCTTCTCCTCACCGGGAACGCCCACGACCTTCTCCCTCGCCTTCGGCGGCGGCGCGGGTTTCGTTCCGGAAAACGAACGCATGTGGAACACCATCGGCTCGTTCCAACCCGACGCCCTCCTGCTGCTCGGCGACAACGTCTACATCGACGATCCGGAATCCGTCATCATGCAGCAATACACCTACCAACGCCGCCAATCCCGACCCGAATGGCGGCGCCTCACGGCGCGCACCCCCACCTTCACGATCTGGGACGACCACGACTTCAGCACCAACGACTCCTGGGGCGGCCCGAAAATCGAGCGCCCCTTCTGGAAGCGCGACTACGCCTTCAAGATCTTCCGCGACAACTGGGCCAACCCCGGCTACGGCGGCGGCTGGGAACAACCCGGCTGCTGGTATTCCTTCGCCATCGGCGACGTCGACTTCATCATGCTCGACTGCCGCTACTACCGCACTTCGCCGCGCGTGAAGACCCCCTCCATGCTCGGGCCCGTCCAACTGAAATGGCTGAAGCAGGAACTGAAGAAAGCCAAGGGAACCTTCAAGGTCATCTGCTCCTCCGTCCCCTGGGTCCTCAAGGCCAAGGGCGGCAGCAAGGACACTTGGAACGGCTACCAGGCCGAGCGCGAGGATATCTTCAGCTTCATCGAACAGAACCAGATCGAAGGAATCGTCCTCATGTCCGCGGACCGTCATCGCTCCGACGCCTGGCGCATCCAACGCCCCAACGGCTACGACTTCACCGAGTTCAACTCCTCCCGACTCACCAACCAACACGTCCATCCGGAGATGCACAAACAAGGCGCCTTGATCTCCTACAACAAGAAACAGTCCTTCGGCCTGGTCGAATTCAACACCGCCACCAAGCAGCCCGTCGTGAAATACACCGTCATCAGCATCGACGGGGAAAAGATCGCGGACATCAGCGTGAATCGAAGCGCATTGGTATTCGATTGAGTTGCCCCACGGATGGCAGAGCCGACCCACGGATGTCGAAACTCCGCGGCTGACGCTAATCGGGATCCGTGAACCGAATGCCTTCGGCCGCAGCATCTGCGTAGCCATCCGGATCGATCCGTTGCAAGGCAATGAGCGCCCACTTTTTCTCCCTGGCCCCGCCTTCTCGGAACAACTCCCAGATCCGATCGCTGGCGCGGGCCGATCGCTCGGCGTCAAAGCCCAGGCGCACCATCGCCTTGATTCGAGCTTTCGGATCTTGTGAGTCGAGCTGCTCCGACCAGTAGGGCGTGTTGCAAGCATAGGCCATCTCCCACGACAGATACCTGGCCAAGGCATCATCCACCGCAGCCTTCATTTCATCGCCGTCCGCATTCATCAGATCGACCAATCGCGGGACCACAATGGCGGTCAACGCGTCCTCCATTCTCAGATTCCCCAAGGCCTTCACCGAGTGCAATCGAGCGCTCTCGGCCTTGTGGTCCAGCAATTCGGCAAGCCGCTTTCCGTAGTCCTCCACCTTGCCCCCATCGAAGAAGATCAATGCCCAAGCCGCGCGCTGCGCAGTAATCGCGTTCTCATCTTCAAGCATTTCAACCAAGCGCTCCACAACCGGCGACTCGTCCGCGAGAATGTATCCGGCCATCGGCCTTGGATGCTTTGGTTTCCGGTGAAGCCATGCGCGCGCCTCGCGTCGCGCCATTCCCATCGCGACCGCGCTACTGCCGCGCACTATGGCATCTTCATCATTCAATCCAGCAGTCAGCGCGGCAATCAGATCTGCGCTGGATTCGGCATCCCGGAATGAAACCCGCAATCCATCCGCCGCCAAACGCCGCACCTCCGGATCCGGGTCGTTCTTCAATGCCTTGATCAACAGCTTGGAATTGTAGGCCTGCCGTATGCCTTTCAAGGAAGGATCGCTCGCCGGCATCCCCAGCCCTTTTGCGCAGATGCGACGCAATTCCACGTGTTCGCTCTTCATTCCGCGTTCGAAGAACTGGATCTCGACGCGACTCACTCGCTCCCCTGCAACGAAGAAACGCTCATCATCCAACATAGAATCCGCCAGGATTCGCGCAATTTCCAACCGGTTCTCTTCACCGAAGTCGCCGGCATGGGACGCCAGGAACCCCCGCCATTCTCGCGACCACTCATGGCGAATGCCTTTGGGCTCCCAAGAACTCATCGCGACTCCGCCCGGACGAATCGGCGTGATTCCTGCACTCAACCGATTCTTCACGCCGAATCTGTCGCAATAGACGGCTCGCAGATACGAAACAGCGCCGGCCCGGGCCGCGAGACCCTTCGGATCTGAAGCGCACGCGCGCAACGCCTCCATTGTTATCAAATTCATTACCTGCCCCTCGTAGATGGTATTCCCCCACCTCATGTCAGGCGCCGAAAAGAAATGGGAATGCAGAAGGACCACAGAAGCATCGCGCACGAAGACGTCTTCATCGCGCGTCGCTTCCAGCAAGGCCGGCAAGAACGCGAAACTCGCCCGGCGCCCAACCAGCAGTCCCTCGACCAGTTTCCGTCTGTTGGGAGTTGCGGCGTTTCGCAACGCGGCGACCTCGGGAATGACCTCCAGCGCCCGCATCAGCCTGTCATGGCGCGCGCGCTCCTCCAGGGGCAACCGGTGTCTCAACTCAGGAACACAACAAACTGTCAAATCAGCCATCCCGGCCACATTTCGGGCGGCAGGATAATTGAGCCGAGACGCCGACCCGCGAGATTCGAGATCCGCAGCCAACGCGTCCACCACCTCCGGACGACCGGCGCCGATCTGAAACAAGGCTCGGGACGCCGAAATCCAAACGAATCTGTCTGGACTTCGCAGACGCTCAGTCAGAAGCGGAATGGCGCCCTCCGCAGCAGGCCCGGCATCCCCAAGCGCACAGGCCGCAGCAACTCCATTCGTTTCCCATCGCAAATGTTCCATCAACCTCGGAACAGCCTCCGGGCCAAGCGCTCCCAGGGCTTGAATCGCCAACCCCGATCCAGATCCCAGCGCGACACGATCCAACTCAGGCAAGGCTCCCACGGCTCGCTCCCCCAAGATCGAGAAGGCCAGATACGCAGTGAAATGCCGATCCACGGCGGGTAAATACGGATCGATTTCCAGGTAGGGACGCAGGTTCCGCGACCAACCCCTGATGGTTTGCTCGGCTTTTGAATCCGTGGCTCGCATTTGCCTTAGAAGATACGGAACGGCGTTCGTGCCGATTGCAAGGATTGCGGTCGCGGCCGCGGCTCGTTGCGTCGTCGGCAGCGCGCGGTTCCTGGCGTCCAAGTCCCGAACCCACTGGCTCAGCGTCCGTCCATTGTGCGAGGGCTGCTTGGAGCCGGACAAGCCGATCACGGCAACCGCGAACAACGCCGAGATCGATACAATGGCGCCCCAACGTCGTCTCAGTTTCTTCCACACAACCTTCATTGAAAACCGGCAGCACGGTGACACAGGTCCTCCGGAAAAGCCACCGAGCGTTTCAGTCTCTCAGTCTCTTCATCCGTGGGTCGGCTCTGCCATCCGTGGGTCGGCTCTGCCATCCGTGGGGCAATCGTCCGCGCGGCGCAGGGCATCACGCATCGGGACAAACTCAACGACTTGGGCAGCCGCCTGAAACTCCACCAGCATGCATTGGGCGCGCCCGCGCCGCCCGGCCACTTTCCCGTCGTCATCGCCGAGCGTCTGCCAACGCACACGGTCGACGGAAAACAACTCTGGATTTACACGATGATGGACGGCTCCGTGCAGATCTCGGGAACGCCGTTGACAGAAGATGGCTTCCTCCCGACCGACGCGCTGAATTGATTCAATCCGAGAACCTCCCCGAAAGGACTATTTTTTTGTTTTTGTCATTTGACACCCATGTGACGTTTCACTAGGTTCTCGCCTCTCACCCGCGGGGGCGTAGCTCAATCGGTTAGAGCACTGGCCTGTCACGCCAGGGGTTGCGAGTTCGAGTCTCGTCGCTCCCGCCATTTTTCCACTTCGTTTTCAGCCCGTCCCGGGCGCTCATCAATTCCCTTTTCCTTACTCCAGCAGGAGCGACGGAGCGACGGCCTGTCCGGTCGGGGACAAGCGTCCTTCATTGGACACCCGGACCCGCCCCTGACCCGCCAAATGCAGCACGCTCTCGATCCGATAGTCCACCGACCTCGCGTTCATGACGGATCGGATTCGCCCCGCCAACTTCAGATTGCGCAGATACACCGTCGCCTCTTGGATCCCCGTGCTCAAACGATCGACAGTCATTGCTTGATTCGACATTCCCTTCCCGATGTAGCTCCCATCGAGGTAGATCTTGTGGACCCCGCCCTCAATCTCCAGCGGCTCCGGATTCTCATTCTGGATTCGCACCGAAAAAACCGCTGTCGTTTCCAATAGTGTCGCCTCCCGGAAGGCTAGATTGACCACGCCTACTTCGATCGCATGATCATCCGGGACCGTCGAGCAACCCGAAAGCCCGAGAAATGAGAGTAGGCCCGCCAGGCATGCCGCGCCGCAAAACCGCGGAATCAAAAAAGAATTCAGATTCATGGGGTTGATGTTAGGCGGAGCTTCCGGCGTGGCGAATCAATTCTGAAGCGCGACGCCCGAACTTGACGCCGGCGCCGGATGTGCTACGAAACTGGCCTTTCATGAGTCAACCCCTTCCCCCTCCCTCCGACTGGAGAGGAACCCTCCGCTATCTCGGCCCCGGTCTCATCATCACCGCTTCGATTGTCGGTTCCGGCGAATTGATCGCCACGCCCACCGTCGCCTCGGACCCGGATATCGGCTTCAAGCTGCTCTGGTTCATCATCCTGGGCTGCCTGATCAAGGTGTTTGTCCAGATCGAGCTGGGCCGCTACGCCATCTCCCGCGGCAAGACAACCATTGAAGCCATGGACGAAATGCCCGGCCCCCGACTGCGCGTTTCCTGGCTGGTCTGGATTTGGCTCTTCATGTTCATCGCCCTGCCGTTCCAGGTTGCCGGAATGTATGGGGGCATCGCCAAAATGGTCACACTGGCGGGAGCGCCAGCCGATCTCGAATGGCTCTGGGTCGTCGGCGTAGGTGTTCTAACCAGCGCCCTGCTCGTCTCAGGACGCTACAAGCTGGTTCAGAACGCCTCCACCGTGATGGTCGTTCTCTTCACCGCCTTCACCCTGTTCGCGCTCATCACCGTTCAAAAGACGGCGTTCGCCATCACCGGAGCCAATATCGCGGAGGGACTCAGTTTTCAGATGCCCCCCAATTTCACCGTCGCCTTCGCCGCCTTCGGCATCATCGGCGTCGGCGCCTCGGAACTGATTTACTATCCGTTCTGGTGTCTGGAGAAGGGTTACGCCAGAAACGTGGGGACATTCGACAGATCAAAGGAGTGGTTCGGACGGGCGCGCGGCTGGGTGCGGGTGATGAGCACGGACGCCTGGTTGTCCATGGTGGTCTACACCGGCGCCACCGTCGCCTTCTATCTTCTCGGCGCCGCCGTGCTGCACGGCCAGGGCATCAAGATCGAAGACGGCAACGACGTCATCAACCACCTTTCCCGGATGTACACGGACTCCTACGGTCAAGCCGGCCTGATGATATTTCTCATGGGCGGCGCCTGCGTCCTGTTCTCCACCGTCTTCGCGGCAACCGCCTCAAACGCGCGCCTGCTCGTCAATGGATTGTCGGTCTACCGACTCAAGACCGCAAGGGATGAGGAAGAACAGGCAAAGCTGATCAAGATCGCCTGCGCCGGCCTGGCCTTCTTCTCCATGATCATCTACCTCGCGTTCAAGAAAGTGGTTTTCCTGGTGCTTGTTGGCGGCGTGGCCCAGGGCATTATGCTGCCCTTTCTCGCCATCGCCGCGCTCTACTTCCGCTTCAAGCATCGCGAACTCGCCACGCCCCCCGGCAAAGAATGGAAATTCGGCGTGGGCACGGGCTTCCTCGCAATCGCCATGCTGTGCATGGCGGCCGTCGGAATCTACCAGGCCGTGAAGGAGATCCGGGGCGTTTTGGACTGAAGCGGCCGCAAGGACGCCCTGGGAAGGCGCTTCACGTTCGGATGAACGGCTCCAACGTCACCGAGCTTCGCCCCCTCAACCAATCTATGCCGGGCGCCAATCTACTTCTCCCGGGCCGCCTGAAGCGCCTTGGCGTCCTCCACTGAAATGCCGCCCACCGGGAGCGGGTAATCCAGCAGGTCGCCATTCGGTTCGAAACCGCCGCCGTCCACATCGACGAAGATCGGATTGTTATAGGCGCAGGGCTTGATGCCCGCCTGCGCGCTCGTGCCATAGCCGGTCTTCAGGTCAAAGTTCTCCCCGTAGGCCACCACGATCAGGTGAGCGTCCTCCTTGAGCGGCACGTCGATCGTCCGATCAAACTTGACCACGCCGTCCTGGAACATGTCGGCATGCTTCGCCCGGGTAAAATTGAGCTTCGGAACCTGCCGCCCATTCACCAGGACCTGCACGCGATCAATGTCGATCCAATCCGTGCATTGAACCCGGACTTTCAGCTTGATGGAGTTCTTCGCCTTGGTCTCTCCGCCCGCGATGACGCCGTCCTCCGTCTCCACCTCAAGGAACGGCCCCGTCGAGAGAACCATCTGCCCGTTCCGGCTGTTGCGCGTCAACTCGCGCCAGTCGAGCTTGGACGGTTCGTCCTCCGAGGATCTCACATAGGTGCGCCAACCGCCCACGCCGTTGCCATGAACGCGATGTGCGTCCGCCACCGCCACCCCCCAATAGCGATGACCGCGGTTCAAGTTCTGCAACCACTGAAACTCCCGGGTCTCACGCACATATTCCCGAGTCCCCCGACGATAGAACATGTAGGGAAACGGATTCAAAATCTGGGAGGCGGAATAGTTCTGCGTCTCGATTCCATCGATCATGGTCTCCAACCCGACAAAACCCTCGTCATGCTTTCCATCCCCGTTCCGGTCGTTGAAGTTCTGCACCATGCTGGGGTGGTTGATCTGGATCCAGCGATCCGTTTCCTCCCCCTGGAAACGCCGCAAGACCAACGCATTCAACCTCGGATCCATCTGGTAGGCCGGCAAGCCGCCATCCTGCACGAAAGGAACCGGCTTCACCGGAAACATGTTCATGTGCGCCATGCGCCCCGTGAATTCCGTGCCCGGAACCGTCTTGATCTCATAGGTCAATCCGAGCTTCTCAATGTGCGGCGTCCAGTCGTAGAGACGGTTGTGCTCCGTGGTGGGAGCGAACTCGATGTGCTCGGCTGCAAGGTTGATCACCCGGTCGTCCGTCCCGCAGGTGTTGTCGCCGCTCGGCGTGGAGTGATTGTGAAAATCCGCGCTGACCCAGCCCTCGGAATCCACCAGACGCCTCAAAACGCCCGTCATTGCGACCGTCTCGCCCGCCTCAAGCCTGATCTCCTTGGACCAATGCGAGAACTCCACACCGTGCGTCACCACGATCCGGTAATTGCCCGGATCAAGTTGCACCCGGAACTCTCCATTCTCCGAATGGTATTGGTCCTTGCATCCGTGCGCGCGGTTGTCGGGGCCGAGATTCGGAGACGGGGTCCCCTTGATTCCAATGAACTGCGCCTTGCAGGGAATGCTCGTCCCCCGTTCGTCCTTGATATCGAAGGCAATCGCGGATGCCGGGCCGAGTTCCAGTTTCATTTCCTGGACGCCGCGCGCCCCGATGACCAAGGAACTGGTCACGGTTTTGCGGCCATGATCTCGCGCTTCCATCTCGTACTTGCCGGCCGGCAGACGGAACGCAAAACGCCCCTTCTCGTCCGGATAGGCCGCCACCTGCGCGCTTCCTTGTTTGACGATCACGGTCGCCGTGGCCACGCGTTCGTTGGCGGCGCCAAACAATTCACATTCAACGGCTCCCATCGCGCCGCCCTGGAACGCCGCCACCACACCGACCGCCTCGGCCGGAGAACTGCCCACACCCAGAAAGCGCGCGAACGAAATTTCATCCCCCGGCTTCAGCGAAACCTCCGCTCCTGGCCGTTTCATGCCGCCTCTCTCAATCCAATCGTAGGCGTAGCCGGCTTTGTCGGCCGGGTCGATGGCGTCCGCCCAATTGATGCCCGCAAACCGCCCCCGACTGGAAAAGTTGGTCCACCGGTCGCTCACCCTCCCCTTGAACGGCTTCGTCCCCTCATTGCGCATCGTGGTAACAATCAGCACGCCCTGCCAACCGTCCTTGACGATGTATTCATGCCGCTTGTAGAGCCCCTTGTTCATCGGCCCAGTAACCACCGTTTCGATGGACGCTTCGCCATCCACTCCAGACTTGGCGATCTTCACGTAGGCGACCTTGCCCTGCTGCCCGGAAGGCGTGAACACGGTGATCTGATCGTTGTTCGATCCCCGTAATGTCAGATCGTAGAGACAGCCCGGAGTCACGCCGTTGTCGCCATAGAAGGTGCTCATGTTGGCCCGCCGCAGGTGGGCATTGTGCGAAATGACGGCCTCTATCTTGTCGTTGCGCAGGACAAAGTCTCCAATGATGCCGTCAGCCTCCTTGCCCCGCGGCAGTTGATTCGTGTTGTCGGGTCCGATCTCAAAGGCTTCGGGAGCCGCCGTGAGCGGGCCGGCGATGATTGTTGAAGCGAGGCAGACGAGGGCTGGTATTTTTTTCATGGTTCGTTGTTCGATGAGCGGACCGTTTCTTTCGAGGAACTCCCGAAGTATAGCAATCCACGCCTCCGACACAAGCGACAGAAACGAAACAGTCTCGGGGCGGACGCATGGGAATGAAGGCGAGATGCTCTTGGCTCCGTTCCCGTGTCTTGAAGTTCCGAAATCCGTCCCCCAAACTCCCTCTCCTATGAAACGCCCTGCATCCAAGCTCCTCACCCTCTTTGCCGCCTGCCTGTCGCTGTTCGCCTCGCCCCCTGCCGCCACCGCCGCCCGCTCCAACGACCCCCGCCCCAACATTGTCTTCATCTTCTCGGACGACCACGCCTACCAGGCCGTCAGCGCCTATGGTCACGGCCTCAATCAGACGCCGAACATCGACCGGATCGGCAAGGAAGGCATGCTGTTCAAGGAATGCTACGTCAACAACTCCATCTGCGGCCCCCAGCGCGCCGTCATCCAGACCGGGAAATACTCGCACCTCAACGGCTTCCTCCGCAACGGCAACAAATTCGACGGAACACAGCAGACCTTTCCCAAGCTGTTGCAGAAGGCCGGCTACCAGACCGCCGTCGTCGGGAAATGGCATCTCGGCGAACACATGGCCCCGCAGGGCTACAACTACTCGGAAGTCCTCATCGGCCAGGGCCCCTATTACAACCCTCCCATGCTCGTCGACAAGGACGGCGACGGAAAAAGCGAGCGCACCAAGCACATCGGCTATACCACCGACATCATCAGCGACCTCACGCTCAAGTGGCTCCGCGACGCGCGCGACAAGGACAAGCCCTTCATGCTGATGACCCAACACAAGGCGCCTCATCGCAACTGGCAACCCGGCCCCAAATATTTGAACAAATACGATGATGTCACCTTCCCCGAGCCGCCCACGCTGTTCGAGGACTACTCCCAGGGCGTCAAGGCCCGCCAGACACAGGAAATGCAGATCGACCGCGACCTCACCCGCAGCGACCTCAAGCTCGAAGCGCCCCGCAACCTCACACCCGAACAGAAGAAGATCTGGGACGCCGCCTACGGCCCGAAGAACAAGGCTTTCGAGGAAGCCAACCTACAGGGCAAGGACCTCGTCCGCTGGAAGTTCCAACGCTACCTCAAGGACTACCTGCGCACCATCGATTCCGTCGATGACGCCGTCGGCGAACTGCTCGCCTACCTCGACGAGTCAGGCCTCGCCGAGAACACCATCGTCATCTACACCTCCGATCAAGGCTTCTACCTCGGTGAGCACGGCTGGTTCGACAAGCGGTGGATTTACGAGGAATCCCTGCGCACACCGCTCCTTGTCCGTTGGCCCGGCGTTGTCAAACCGGGCTCCACCAATTCCGATCTCGTCTCTCCGCTGGACTTCGCCGAAACCTTTCTCGAATTCGGGGGAGCCGCCATTCCCTCGGACATGCAGGGGGCCAGCCTGGTTCCAATCCTATCGGGCAAGACTCCGAAGAACTGGCGCAAGACCCACTACTATCACTACTACGAATGGCCCGGTTGGCACCTCGTCCGCCGGCACTACGGCGTGGTCGACGGCCGCTACAAACTGGTCCACTTCTACGAGCAGGACGTGGACGAATGGGAACTCATCGACCTCAAGGAAGACCCGCTGGAACTGAGAAACTTCTATGGCGACAAGAACTACGCCAAGGTGCAGAAGAAACTGACCAGGGAACTCGCCCGCCTGCGCAGGAAGTTCGAGGTCCCGACCAAGGATCCCGCCGCCTCCTTCGAGACCGGCGACACCCCCTCGCGCTATCAACAACGCGGAAAGAAGTAGGTTCCCCAGAGACCGCGACAGAAGCGTCGCCATCGTCCCCAATGCGTCATCCCCCTCGGCGGCGCCGCGTACGGACGCCAAACAAGACCAGGGGCAGCCGCTCCCAGCAGGATTGAGGCGGCCGGCTCAGGAACGGCCTGGATCTGCCCCCGCAATTCTCCGTTGGGATAGGAAATCGTGTGGACCTGCACATAAAGGCCATCAGCCAACAGATCCTCAGCGGCATCGCTCAACGGGATCGAATCCCAAGGCTGCCGAACGCCTCCGGAACCGGTAAACAGGGCGTCCCCATCATCCCAAAGTCCGGTCACGACCCCGCTTGAAGAGTCAACTTGAAGGTCCCCATCATCCTGCCGCATCTGACCGCCGGAGAACCCAAAGACATTCAGGGCATGAGGGCCGCTGGCGCCCAACCCGCCGAGGTGAATGTGGATCGCGGTGACGTCATCAGAAAAGTCGCCCGGCGTCCTCATGCCATCCAGATCCATTGCCGGGAGGTCGAGTCGATAACTCAAGGTCGGCCCATCGCCCGTCCCCGGGTCGTAAACGAAGGACCCCGTCCCTGAAAAGGGCGTGACACCGCCGGGATTCCCCTCCGGACCAAAAGGCCCCAGCACCTGTCCTCCCTCCAGGCGGGCGGAATACATCTGCGCCGCGAGGCCTCCCGAAATCCCCGACAAGACCAGAAACCCGATCAACAACATCAACTTCCCCCGGCAACTCGAACTACTCATGCCCGAACTGTATCGCCGAGCCCCTTCCCGTCAACCACCCGAACCGAAGGGAGGTTCAGGGCGAACCGACCGTCACCACCGCCTGCCGACTGGAAACGACTCCAACCGCATTGGAAACCACCACTCGATAAGAGGCGGCGTCCGAAGCCTGAACGTCCTCGATCCGGAAGGTCGCGTCGGTGGCGCCCGGAATGGTCACGGAATTGCGCTGCCAGTAGTAGGCAACCGGCGGATTCCCTTCCCCCTCGGCGACCAAGGTCAACGCGCCGCCAACCGGAACACTCGCCGATTCCGGCTCCGTCACCAAACTCGGATGAATCAGAAACTCTTCCAGCAACCGATAAAAGCGTCGCGTCTGCCCCGCCGCCTCCGCGTCCAGAATCCGCGACACACCGCCGGAAACCACCAGGTTGGTGAGGGGCGTCCATTCCGTCAGATCCGCGCTCGTGTGAATCCTGAGCCAGCGCGGCGAACTCGTCGCGATGGTCAACTGAAAGGCGCCGCCGCTCAATCGCACGGGATAAACCCCCGCGCCGACCGCCCGCAGCGCCCCACGCAGTTCACCGTCAGGATTGCGTACCGTCGCAACTTCCACCACGACACGCCCCGCCAATAGATCCGGAAACGCGTCGTCCAGCGACACGGAGTCAATCGACAACCTTGCGCCATCCGGCCCGGTAAAACGCTCATCCGCCCGATTCCAGACTCCCGACAGCGCCTGCTGGGAAACGGAGACGAACATGTCGGCGTCGTCTTCCCTGACAACGCCTCCCACAGTCCCGTAGATGTTCAGAACGTGCATCCCGGCCTCCGCGGAATCCAGAGCCAGAAAACGCACGGCCGTGACATCGTCGCTTGAATCCGCCGGAGTCAGCGTTCCATCCAGATCCAGACCGGTCAACGCCACCTATTACGATGCGGCGCGCCCCTGCGGGGTCTCATCCGGATCAAAGTCCAACCTCACCGATCCGCCGCTGGGAGAGGCGGGAACCTGTTCACCGACAAAGCCTCCCTCGTCAAAATCGACGATGTAGAAGACAACGGAATGCGCTCCAACACCCGCGCAGGTCGCCAATAGAAAAAGCCCGCACACCCACCGCCGGAACCGGGGCGTCCATCGCTGCGCGCGACGAGAAACCGCCGCCTCTGCCAACCTGAGGCAATCACAACTCCGGGACCTCGACATGCGCGAAAAGTAGAGGCGACACCGGTCCCGCGCAAGCCTGCCTCCATCGACTTCACCGATGATCAGGCCCTTACAATCAATGCCCGCATCCCTTCCCCGATTCGCTACCATCTCAGTCGATGTTGAACGACCGCGCAAAACCAATTGTCCAAGGTCAATTCACGCCGAGTGAGTCGCATCCCAGCGTCATGAAGACCTGCCATTTTGTTTCGGATCTCCACCTTTTCTCGAATCGCTCACGGGGCGAAAGACGTCTCGAGGCAATCCAGGCAGCGGCGGCGGAATCCGATGAATTCGTCCTCGCCGGCGACATCTTCGACCTGCACTGGTCCAACATCGGCGATGCCGCGGCGTCCGCGCAGGCGGCGGAAGCCTGGCTCCTCGACCTCTTGAAAGCCGCGCCCGACTGCCGCATTCCACACTCCTTGCTCTCAACTCCGCATCCCGATGACGCCGAAATCCGATTGCTATTCCGCCCGCGAACGAGCCCTGATGGAATTGGGCCAACGCCTGCGCCAACGACTCCTGCTGCCCATGATGCGTCCGTTGGAGCAGTGGCGCGTCCAACCCGATCACATCACCCTCTTCTCACTGGTGGCCGGATTGTTCTTCTTCCCGCTCTACTTCTGGTCGCCCGCGGCAGCCTTCGCGGCGCTGTCGCTGCACGTGCTGCTGGACGGCCTCGACGGCCCCCTCGCGCGCCATCTGAACGCGGCTTCGCGCCAGGGATCCCTGCTCGACTCCTTCTGCGATCAGCTCGTCGTGACCGTGACGACGTTCACCCTGATGCGGGCGGGCGTTATCAGCAGCCTCTGCTCCGGATTCTACGTCTTCACCTACGCAATGGTGGTCTTCTTCGCCATGGTCCGCAATGCCATGGCCATCCCCTACCCATGGTTGATTCGCCCTCGCTTCATCGTCTACGCCTGGATGTTGGTGGAATCGTATGTCCTGCCCGGAAGCCTCGAATTCGTCGTTTGGGGATTCAGCCTCCTGCTGGGCTTCAAGATGGCGACCGGCTTCAACAAGATCCGGCGAAAAATGTAGTCCCACGACGATTCCGGATCATCGGCCCAGAGACAGAACCAGAATCAGAATCAACAACGCCAAGCCGATCGCCAGAACAACCCGGACCATTACACTCCCCTTCGGAAGTTCGCCTTGAACCTCGCCCGTGCGCGCATTGACCAGAAACCGATAAAGCCGATCGCGATACCGAAAGGCGCTCACCCAAACCGGCAACAAAAGGTGCTTGTACGTGATTCTGGTGTAGCGAACTTCCCGGTCTGTAACCTTCTGCACGTCGCCTCCGATATCGTTGCGAATGTCGCGCTCGACCACTGGATTCATCCTGTCGCGCGCCTCTTGAAAACCCGTCGCCAGATCCACGGAATAATTCTCCACGCGATACCCGCTCAAAAACTCCTCCTGGTAAGGCATCAAACCATCCAGATCCCAGGGTTCCAATGCCTCCAGTATCCGCCGAGGCAACGATTTCGCGGCCGGAATCAGATAATCATCGAACGAATGGCGAACGCTGCCGCAGACGTCGCTCCATTCCGTTTCCTGCCGCCCCTTCCCACCGGAGAAACTGCCCCGCTTCCCGTCATAGAAGGTCACCATATCGACATCATAGGTCCAGAAAGGCAGGCAGACTCCCTGCATGCCAGCCTCAATGCGGGCGTGCTCTTTCAACTCATCCGAAACGCCCGCAAGGCCATTCAGCCACTCCCTGAACTTCCCACACGCCGTTTCCCGGTCGACCTTGAAAGGCAGGACCGCCTGCGCCCGGATCACCTTGCGCGTCGCCTGGTCCCGCCGATGAAGCGTGGCGCCGCAATAGGGACACTCATCCGTGTCCACATTCTCGCTCAAGGTCGTATCGGCAGCGCAGGTCCCGCACTTGACCGTGTGAACCTCGACCAGGTCTTCATCATGCGCCTGCAACATCTTCGCAATGCCGACATGAAAATCGTTCTCCCGCTGCGCGCTCCACTAGCCCAGTTCCGCAAGTTCAACTTCGGTGGCGTGACCGCAATAGGGACACTGCAACTCGGAGGAGCCCGCTTCAAACTTGAGCTCGGCGCCACAATTCTCGCAGGCGACGCACTTCGCCTTCTCCCCAGTGCCGTCATCCTTGCAGTTCGGACACAACTTGACCCCGGCCACCGGGGAAAACTGCATGAACTCGCCGCAGTTGGGACAATGATCGGATGACTTGCTCATGTCGGAATTGGCAAATGAAACGCGACTGTTCCCGTCCAATCGCCGCGTCCCGGAACCGTCACGACACGAGAGCGAGACCTACTTCTGCTGCGCCAGAAACACGATCAACGCAACCAGGGCGATCGCTCCCAGCACGGCGAAGGTGATCTTCACCCAACTCCACGGCCGCTCGCCCTGCACCTCCCCGGTCCGCGCGTTGACCAGGAATCGAAAGACCTTGTTGTCGTAGCGAAACGCGCTCACCCAGACCGGCAACAGGACGTGCTTGAAGGTGATGTTGTCATGCAGGACATTCTTGCTGGAAATGCGCTGCGTGTCGCCGCCGATGTCGCGCCGAATGGTTTGATTGATCGTCGGCTCCATCATGTCGCGCGCCGTCTGAAATCCGGTCGCCAGATCCACCGAGTAGTTCTCGGCCTTGAAACCGCTCAAAAACTCCTCCTGGTAGGGCATCAACCCGTCCAGGTCCCACGGCTCCAACTTCTCGGCATACTTGCGCGGCAAGGACTCCGAGGCGAGCACCAGCAAATCGTCGAAGGAATTGAAGACCCGCCCGCTCGCGTAATACCAACGAGTCTTCCTGACCTGGCGTGAACGGCGGTTTCCATTGGAGTCCGTATACCATTGAGTCTCGTAATAGTATTCTCCCCGTTGACCGGTGTAATCGGTGGTGGTGTTGGCGTCATAGGTCCAGTGCGGCACATAGACACCCTGCAATTTGGTGTCGATGCGCGCATATTTCTTCAACGCGCTCGGCGCGAACCAACGACTGTTGATCCAATCCTTGAACTGCCCCCGGGCCGTCGACCGCTCCACCTTGAACGGCAGCAGGGCCTGGGGTTGAATCACCTTCTTGGTCGCTTCGCCGCCGCGTTGAATCGACGAACCGCAGTAGGGACACTCATCCGCGTCGAGCTTCGGATCCAAGGTCGTTTCCGCCGCGCAGGTCTGACACTTGACGGTATGGACTTCAACCATCTCCGCGCTGGTTTCATCCAACAACTTGGAGACCGCCGCATGAAAATCCTGTTCCTCATGAGCCTTCCGCAATTCGGATTGATCGATCTCAATCCGCATCTCATGCTGGCAGTAAGGACACTTCAACTGGGACACGCCCGGCGCAAACTTCAGCTCCGCTCCACATTGCCCGCAGGCAACAGACTTCTGTTTCGAACCCGATGCGTCGCCGGGGACGGCCGGAGGTTCAGGCGGGGTCTCACTCATGGTTCAAGCGACTGGCAGCCTCAATGGACGGTCATACGTCGGAATGAATCACGAAGCCGGCGGCGGCGGTGGGGGCGGACCAAATACAGCGGCGAGTTCCGGCACCTGCCCGGCCGCAGTCCAACCGGCCATGCCGGCCTTCCAGACCATTGTCTCGCGGGTGAAGCCGCCCGCCTGCGCCTGCTGCATCAAGGCGTTCATGTCGAAGGGCCCGGTCGTCTGACCATTCACGGCGACATGAAACGCGGCGGGGGCCGGCGGCGGCGGCGGCGCGGCCTGAGGCTGCGACGGGCTCTGCGCGCCGGACATGGCCTGGCCCATCTGGTTGGCCATCGCGAACCCCATCCCCATTCCCATGCCGCCTCCCGCAAGCCCCCCTGAGCTGGGATTGTTCGCAGCAGCTTCAATGGCCTCCGCGGTCTTGTACTGTGTGTATTTGTTCAAGTCGCCGAGAATCCCCATGGTCGACCGCTTGTCCAAAGCTTCCTCAACGGCCGGCGGCAGGGAAATGTTCTCGACCAGCAACTTGGGCGCGGCGAGACCATACTCCTCAAACTCCGACTTGATCTTGTCGGCGACAAATTCGCCAAACTCATTGTAGTTCGCCGCCAGATCCAGGGCGGGAATCTTGCTTTCGCCAAGGATATCCGTGAAGCGCGTGATGATCATGTTGCGCAACTGGCCGGTCACTTCATCCGTGGTGAAATGGCCGTCCGTGCCCACGATCTCCTTGATGAACTTGGCCGGATCGATGACGCGAATGGTGTAGGATCCGAAGGCGCGCAAACGAACCGGCCCGAACTCCGCGTCGCGCAGCATGATGGGATTCTTGGTGCCCCACTTCAGATTGGTGAACTGCCGCATGTTGACGAAGTAGACCTCCGCCTTGAACGGGCTCTCGAACCCGTGCTTCCACCCCTTCAATGTCGACAGAATGGGCAGGTTCTGCGTCCGCAACTCGTAGGTGCCCGCCATGTCAGCGGTGAAGACATCCGCTATCTGCCCTTCGTTGACAAATACCGCCGCCTGGCTTTCACGCACGATCAACTTGGCTCCATTCTTGATCTCATTGCCGTGCCGTTGAAAGCGATACACCATCGTATCCGGATTTGGATCTATCCATTCGATGATGTCGATCAACTCGTTCTTGAGCTTGTCCCAGAGTCCCATGTCGTTCCTTTCGCTTGCGTGGGGTTGCGTCGGTGAATGCTGAAAATAACGCCGACGATTCTTGCGGCCGTTCCCGACGGCGACAATGGTAAAATCGGCCTCATATTGGAGTTGTGTGAAACGCCTGCGGGTCGGCAGACTCCCTTTCCTGCCGAACGCGCCTCGCTCCGGCGCTTCGTCAAGACCATGGACTGGAACACCGCCATACGGATCCTTCATCACATCGGCAGCGGCATTCCTCTCTTTCTCGCCGCGATCGCCGCCCTCGTTCTGGCCCGGTTTGTCTTCGTCCGCACCACCTCCTTCACCGCCGACGCCGAACTGTTCGACAATCCCAACCCCGCCTATGCGATCGCCTTCGGAGGATTTCTGCTGGGCGCCGGCTTGGCGTTGTCCGGAACGTTCTTTGGCGGCCGCGAGGAGGACGGACTGGATGCCGTCGCCAAACTGCTTGTGGAGGGGGCGCTCGTCGTCGCGTTGCTGCGCCTCAGCGTCCTGATCAACGACCATTTCATCCTGGGTTCGTTCTGCATCACGAAGGAGATTTCCGAGGATCGCAACCTGGGCGTCGGATTCTGCGTCGCCGGGTCCTCCCTCGCCTGCGGCGTCATCCTCAATGGAGCCATGACCGGCTACAGTCGCGGCTTCGCTCAAGGACTTCGGGACACGATCCTGTTCTGGCTGGTCGCCCAACTGGCGCTCACGCTCGCCTGCGCGATCTACCGCAAAACCATGCGCTACGACGTGCATCGACTCATCGAATATGACGACAACACCGCGGTCGGCGTCGGTTTTGGCGGCTTCCTGGTTGGAATGGGAATCGTCTTGCGATCCGCCCTGCTCCACTCGGGCGCAGGCTCCCTGGGATCCGAACTCGTCATCAGCGGCTTCCTGGCCCTGCTTGCCGCGGCGCTGTTGGTCTCGGTCAACAAGCTCGTGCTCTGGTTGCTCTTCCCGCGAGCGGACTACGAGGATGAGGTTGAGTTGAACGGAAACGCGGCTGTCGCCATCGTTGCCGCGGGCGCCATGATCGCCGCCGCGTTGTTTCTGGCCTCCATTGTACAACGCTTGCCCCCGCAATGATGCGACTCCTCACAGTCTCGCCCCTTAGGCGTCGCTTCCTCCTCGGCTTGACCGCGCTGGCCCTGCTTGCGGCTCCGCTGGAATTGCTGGCCCGCGCCGGGGGCGGCGGGGGATATGGCGGAGGCGG
>CAZFLK010000071.1:0-26179 GCA_964519245.1 uncultured Verrucomicrobiota bacterium | reverse complement strand
GACGACGCTCACCTGACGAAGGAGAGCAACTTTCCCTCAAACTGAGAACTGCTGTTCCTCCTTGTCATTGTGCGTCAGTCGTTGTTCCTTCCTCCCAACCATGCGATTGAAACACGGTCACCATCTGGCTTACTGCACCAATATCCACCGCGGCGAGGATTGGCCGCAGACCTTCGAATCGCTCAGGACCGACGTCATGGCGGTCCGCGAACGGGTCTGCCCGGACCAACCCTACGCCATCGGCCTGCGCCTCAGCGACCGGGCCTCACGCGAGTTGCTCGCCCCCGGGGAACTGGATCGGTTCAAGGCCTGGCTGGATGCGCAGAACTGCTACGTCTTCACCATCAACGGCTTCCCCTACGGCCAGTTCCACAACACGCGGGTCAAGGAGCAGGTCTATGCGCCGGATTGGCGGACCCAGGAACGTCTCGACTACACCAACCGACTCTTCGACATCCTGGCGGAACTGGTTCCCGAGGGCGTCGAGGGCAGCGTCAGCACCCTGCCGGGGTCGTTCAAGGAGTTCATCGAGGATGACGCGGAACGGGAGCCGATCTATGACAATCTCTGGAAATGCGCGGAGCATTTGGACACATTGGCACAAGGAGCCGGGAAACGGTTTCACCTTGGCTTGGAACCCGAACCGCTGGGCTTGTTTGAGAATTCCGTGGAATCCGTGGAATTCTTCTCCGAGGCGAATCGCCGTCGCCCGGGGGACGATCGCTTCAATCGCTTCATCGGCATCAACTACGACACGTGTCATCTGGCGGTCGAATACGAATCAGCCGGAGACGCGATTGGCGCGCTTCAAGCCGCCGATATCTTCATCAGCAAGCTTCACTTGAGCTCTGCGCTCAAGGTTCAGCCCACGTCCGAGGCGCTGACCGCGCTCAAGGCGTTCGGCGACGACGTCTACCTTCACCAGGTCATCGCGCGAACGAACCAGGGGGGGCTCATCCGCGCCAAGGATCTCGATCTCGCCCTTGCCGAAGGCTCCGACTTCCGAGCGTCCGACATCGACGAGTGGCGCATCCACTTCCACATCCCGCTGCACAGCCCCGCGACGGAGCTGTTCCTCAACACTTCCGATCATCTGATCGAGGTCATGGACTTGTTGAAGGACAATCCCTCCCTCTGTTCCCACCTTGAGATGGAGACCTACACCTGGGAGGTCATGCCGGGAGACATGAAGCGCCGCAACGTGGTGGACCAACTGGTTGGTGAATACGAGTGGACGCTGACGGAACTGGGGCGACGCGGCCTTGCTTGAGGGCCTCCCGGATGGCCGGGGCGACGCGTTTCGGAGGGGCGGCGCGCTCGGCTTCGACCATTGAAACGAGCCATGGCCGCTTTCTCTTGCGACGCCGGTTCAGCTCTTTTTCCGTCCTGAACCCGAACTGGCCATCTTGGCGATCAGGCGATTGTTCAACTCCTCGGCCGGGTTGTAGCCCGAATGCTTGAGTTTGGCCTGAAACGCGGCCACCTCCACCAGCCTCGCCAAATCCCTTCCCGGCCGCACGGGAATGACCGTATGGGGCACGCTTACCCCCAGCACCTTCACGGTCTCCTGGTCGATCCCAACCCGGTTGATGTCCTCGACCTGCGCCCAATCCTTGAGTGTGACAATCAGGTCGAGACGCTTCTCCCGGCGCACGCTCTTGACGCCAAACATGGACGCCACGTTGATGATGCCGATGCCGCGCACCTCCATGTGCTCCCGCATGATCTCATCTCCCGTGCCGACCACCTGGTTGCCGTCGATCACCGTCACTTTCACGGCGTCATCCGAAACCAGGCTGTAGCCCCGCTCGATCAGGGCCAGGACGCATTCGCTTTTGCCGATGCCGCTTTCACCGCGAATGATCACCCCGACGCCCAGGATGTCGACCATGCTTCCGATTTCAGTGCCCTTGGGCGCGAACATCATCTCCAACGCCAGGGTCGCCAGGTTGATGAACTTCATGGTGATCAAGGGACTCTCAAAAACCGGCACGCCCCTCTTGCCCGCGGCTTCCAGCAACATCGGATCCGGAGGCAGTCCTCGGGAATACACCACACAGGGAATCTTGTAGGAGAACATCGTGGCGTAGCGTTCCCGGCGGGTATCCTCATCCAGAGTCTTCAAATAGGTCGTTTCAACATACCCCATGACCTGGATGCGTTTGCTGGCGAAATACTGGGTGAATCCTGACAGCGCCAACCCCGGCCGATTGACCGTTGGTTCGCGAATCAGGCGATTCAACCCATCCTCCCCGGCGAGCAGTTTCAGCCCCAAGGCCTCCGCTTCTACCTCGTAGAACCTCTCCACTGACACCTTGTCTCGTTTCATGACTTCACTGGGGGCGCGGCCTTCATCCGGAGCCTTGTTTCACATGTTGAATTCCGGCCCCAGGTAGATCTCGCGGGCCTTGGGATCATTCGCCAGAAAATCACTCGTGCCGTCCCTGACCACCTTGCCGTGGCAAATAAGGTAGGCCCGATCCACGAGCTTCAAGGTCTCGCGGGCATTGTGATCCGTGATCAGGATGCCCAGCCCACGTTCCTTCAGGCGGCGAATGATTTTCTGGACCTCATAGACCGCGATGGGGTCCACGCCGCTGAACGGCTCATCCAGCAGCAGGACCTTGGGACTGGTCACCAGCGCCCTGGTGATCTCAAGCCGGCGCTTCTCGCCGCCACTCAAGGTGTAGGCCCTGCTCTTGGCGACCGTCGTCAAGTCCAGTTCCTCCAGGTGGTGTTTCAACCTCGTCTGCCGCTCGGCGCGCGAAACCCGGCAAGTTTCGAGGATGGCCAGGATATTCTGCTCCACCGTCAATTTCCGGAACACCGAAGGTTCCTGGGTCAGGTAGCCCATCCCTTTCCGGGCGCGTTGATGCATGGGTAAACCGGTAATCTCCTCGCCCCGGAACAGGACCTGCCCCTCGTCCGGACGAACCAGACCCACGACCATGTTGAAGGTGGTGGTCTTGCCCGCGCCATTGGGGCCCAGCAACCCGACGACCTCGCCTGCCTTGACCTCAATCGACACGCCGTTGACGACGCGACGCCTGCTGTATTCCTTGGCCAGGTTCTCGGTCGAGATCAGGCATTCTCCATTGCCCGCGCCGGCCTCCAGTGTCCTGCTTTCCAGCTCGCTCATTCGGTCTTGTTCTTCCGGCTGTTCTTGAATTTTTTCAACGCCTTGTTCACGTCGATCTCCATCCGCGCCTTTCCCATGCCCTGGCGGGTCTGGAGGCTGTAGCGGAACACGCTGCCGCGAATGACGCCCTCCGGACTCAGCCCCTTCAGGTTGCCGCGCAATTCCAAGGTGTCCGACTCCGCTGTATACTCGGCTTCGTCGCAATACACGTCGTAATCTCCCAGTTCATGCCGCATCCGCGCAACCACGTTCTTCCGGGCAATGAAATCGGGAATCCCGGTCACACTGCGGCGATCCTCGGACAGCGCGACCCGCGCATCGCCTGCCGGCAGATCCGCGTCCAACTCCTCGCATTGCAGATCCATGCCGGTGTCGTCCACGATCCGCACGTTCCGTCGCAGTCGCGCCTTCGCAGCTTTCTGGTCCACGGCGATTTCCTCGGCGCTGGCGGTGATCTTCCGCGCTGCCCCCGCGGATTCGACGACGCCTTCCAACCGGGCTTGCCCCAAGGCCCGCACAATCGTGGCCTCCGGATCCGCAATGCTGGCCAGGATCCGTTGTCCGAAAACGCGATGTGGGCCGCTTTCGATATGCCCGTCGCCGGTCAACTCCAACTCGTCGCTCTCCGCGACATAGACCGCCTTGTCGCCGGTGGCCCTGTAAACGCGCCCTTCTCGCTCGAGATTGACGACCACATTGCCGCGCGCCGTCATGTCCGAAAGCCGCTCCTCCGAAACGGCCGGATCCGGCAACGCCGCAATCAGATGGTCGCAACGGACGTCGAGCCCGCTCTCATCCACGACCCGCACCGAACGATCCAGCGTCAAGGTTCCCAGTTTCTGATCGACGATCACGCTTTCCGCCCACGCCTTCATCGGCCGGGCCTGCGCCTTCTCGCTTTCCGGCACGACGAACGAAACCGCCGCTTTGCCCTGCGCTAGCAGGATCTTGCCGCCATAGGAAAAACTGTCGGCCGTCAACTCGACCGGCGATTTCAGTTCGTCGCCGAGATCGATCGCCTTCAAGAGGGTGTTGCCGACCGCCTTGAAGCGGACATCCTCGGGATTTGACGCGTCAAGTTCGAGTTCGTTTCCGCGCAGCACATTCTTGCCCTGAAGGACCTCTGGCTGGGCTCCGCCTTCGCGTCGAAGCGCGATTCGACGCTTTTCTTGGTGAATGGTCGCGGCGTCCGCTCGTGCGACCACCCGCCCCTGCTCGGTCGCCATTTCGATCACGACGTCTTCCTTCGCCTCAATGGCGCCGACCTTGGAAGACGCGGCATCCAAGGTTGCGAGCAAGCGGCCGGCCTCAAGCGACATGCCATCGGGCGTGGTGACACGCACGTTCCGGCGAAAGAGCGCCACCCCTTGTTTCTGTTCAAACCGCAGGTCGCCGGACTGAATGAGCGTTGGGCCTGGAGCAGTCGTTGCGACGTCCGTTTGCGCCGCGACGGTTTCCATCCTCACCTCGTCACGCACGGTTACGATCAGGTTCTCGGGGTCAGCGAGGTCGATTTCCGCGTGACGTCCGCTGAGAAGATTTCCCTCCGAGCGAATCACAGGGCTGTCGGGCATGATGATCCGACTGGAGGCTGTCAGGTAGGTCGCCGATTCACCCACGGCTTCGAACGCACGCCCATCCATTTCTCCGCGAATCAAGACCGCGCTGTCCGCGACGACCCGGGCCAACTCGTTGCGTCCATCTTTCTCCTCGAAATCGACGCGCAGTTCAAAGCACTTCAGGTTGACGCCGGACGGATCCTGGACATCGACCATCCGCCGGTAGCGGGCGAAGCGTTTTCCGTTGTCCAGTCCCAGATGCAGCTCCCAGGCCCGAATTTCGATAGGGGTCGCCCTCCCGCCAGAGGGGGTGGATTCCGTTGACTGGGGGAGCATGGTTGTATGCACGCCATTGGTGACGATCAACAGGCCGCTGCCCCGCTCCCAGAGGAAACCCCTCCCCTCGATGCGAAATCTGCCGTCCGGCGTCCATGCCGTGATCTCATCCTTGGAGCGCGCGGTTTCCTTCTCCGTGTCCCATACCGATGTGGGGGCCTCGATGATGAGATTGGTCAGGCTGGCCCCATTCACTTCCGGTGAATAGCTCTCCAACCGCAGTCGGGTGACATGAAACAAGCCATTGCCCTCCTCCCTCGCCTCCTCCCCGAAGAGACGCGCGGCCCCCTTCCCCTGGCCACCCTCCTGATCCCGGTCCGTCACCCGGATCTTCCAGCCCTTGAAGACAATCCCTTCGAAACCGCCGGCCGCGCGAACCGTTGCTGCCGGCAAACAAGAACACAACAGCAACGCCAGCAGGAAGGCGCCCCGAATTCGTGCGGGACGGGTCACGCCAACTGCTCCTTGACAATGGACTCCCAACGCCCCTGCGCCTTGAGAATCAATTCGGCAATCTCCCGAATCGCGCCCGCGCCGCCCGGTTGTCGACTTACATAGTCCGCGAGTTCGCGCGCCTCGGACAGGCCGTCGGCCACTGTCGCCGAAAGCCCCGCACGCTTCATGGCCCCGAGGTCGAAGAGATCGTCGCCAACGTAACAAAGCTCATCCCAACCGACCCCGACCCGGGCCAGAATGCCCTCGATCGCGACCACCTTGGACGAAGACTCCTGATGCAGGAAATCAATCTTCAGATCATCCGCGCGGCGGGACGTCGCCGTCGAGGGGCGATGCGAGATCCATCCCACCTTGATTCCGCACCGCTGCAACAATCGCAATCCCAGCCCGTCACGGATATGAAAACGTTTCGTTTCCGACGATTCCCCCATCGCGACGGTCGCGTCCGTCAGGACGCCGTCCACATCGCACAGGAACAATCGCACGCGGACGAGCTTCTCCTCCAATACAGCGCTGATGCCAGAGTTCATGATCGCTTCAGCGCGCCGCCTCCCTGATTCTCAGCAACCGTTTCAACAGCTCGTTCATCTCGGCCAGCGGAATCATGTTCGGACCGTCGCTCAAGGCCTTGTCCGGCTCCGGGTGTGTCTCAACGAACACCCCATCGGCGCCTGCGGCGACGGCGGACGAAGCCAGGACCGGCGCAAACTCGCGCTGACCGCCGGAACGATCGCCGCCCGCTCCCGGTTGTTGCACCGAGTGAGTCGCATCGAACACCACGGGATAGCCCGCTTCGCGCATCAAGGGAATGCCGCGCATGTCCGCGACGAGATTGTTATAGCCGAAGGTCGTGCCGCGTTCGGTCAGCAGCAACTTTCGGCCGCCGCCCCCCTCGGCTTTCAGGACGACGCGGATCATCTCCGGCGGCGACAGGAACTGGCCCTTCTTGATGTTGACGATGCGCCCGGTGTTCACCGCCGCCTCAATCAAGTCCGTCTGGCGACAGAGGAAGGCTGGAATCTGGAGGATGTCCGCGACCGCGGCGGCAGCTTGCGCCTCGGCGGGAGTGTGAACGTCCGTCAGGACCGGCAGTGAAAACTTCTCTTTGATGCGCCCCAGAATCTTCAGCCCCTCGTCCAATCCCGGACCGCGAAAGGAGTCGCCGGAAGTCCGGTTGGCCTTGTCGTAACTCGCCTTGAATACGTACACGACGTCCAGCCGGGCACAGATGCGCTTCATCTTGGACGCCACCAACTCGCACAACTCCTCGCTTTCGATCACGCACGGTCCGGCAATGAGCAGGAATCGTCGTCGCGGGCGCAATTGGGACCAAAGACTGGTTCTGGGTTTCGACACGCGGTTCTTCTATCAGCCGCGCCATGCCGGGTAAAATGCAAACTGGCGTTTGAATGCGAGTTCCATACATCGCAGATCGAAAAGGTTCCCGGGCGCGGCAATGAGTTTTCCTCCCATCGTCGAACGCGAATTGCGGTTGGCCGCGCCGTAGACCGGCGCACACCGGGCGCGCAGCTTGACCGCCGTCGCCGGCCTTGCGATTGCGGCCGGAGTGATCGTCATTTCTTCATTGGCAACCGCCGAGCGCGGGATCGTCAGCCTGAGTCGGACGAACGCCCGCGTCCTCAGTTCTTCCGCTCAAGGGGCGCCAGCGGAGCCGTTTCTTCCTTCGAAGTCACTCCAAGGGGCAACTCCATGATCTGAATGTTCCGGAAATGAATTTCAGCGCCCTCCGATTCCAGGCAGAGATAGCCCTTCTTGACCGACGCCCGGCTGACGCCATTCACAAACTTCCCGTTCACCGACAACTTGACGACGCCATCCACGCAGACGACATCGTAGTAGTTCCATTGGCCCGCCGGCTTGCAACGTCGCTCGATGGACTTGCTGCGCCGCCCCCGGGGATTGTCAGGCACGGTGGTGAGTCCGTTGGCTCCGAAAAGCTCGCCATGCACATAATCGAGGGTGCGCGGTTTGCCGTCCTTGTCGGGGTTCAGCAGGGGCCACTGCAGTTCCAGCATCTGAATCTCCAAGCCCTTGGGCAATTGCTTATCCGGAGCCGCCCTGCCCTCACTCCAGGCAAAGACGCCTGAATTGCCGCCCGGTTCCATGTGTCGCCATTCGATGTGAAGCACGAAGTTCTCATACTGCTTCTCGGATCGCATCACCCCAATCGGATGCCCCGTGCAAACCAGCAGGCCATCCTTCACGTGCCAGGTGTCCTTGCTCGTGTTCACGTCGACCCACCCCGACAAGTCCTTGCCATTGAACAACGACTTGAATTCCGGAACGCCTGGGGCTGCGTCGAGGGAGTACGGCGCAACCACAAACAGCGCGAGCGAGAGATGGATGGCGGGGATCGTCTTCATGGTTTGCGGCTTTCAGGTCGCATGGGAACAGACCCGGGGACCACGCACAACTTTTTATCCCATCTCCGTTTGACAACGCCGCCTTACTGCCCCGCTTTCCAAACGAATGCGGGGCCTGAGGAAGTGGACGATCGGAAAGGCTCTTGGAACCCCGGACGGCGGTCCTTCGCCCTACTACTACATCGCCGATCTCTTCGCGGAGTCGCGCGCGGACATTGAGGCCATTCTGGAAACGCCCGAGGGCAAGGCCACAGTGGAGGATGTGCCCAAGTTCGCCAGCGGCGGCGTCACCTTCGTCTATACCGAGGTCGAAGAGGTCCCGACGGACGCGGACTGAGAGCGACACCGGCGCAACGATGCGTGCGGCCCTTGGCCCCCGGCGAACCCACGGGGCCTGCACGGCCGGTTCTATGACTGCCCGGGGTCCGCTGACAGCGCAGCAAACAATTGTCGCAAATGAGTCTCTTCGTGTGCCGCGCTGGCAGTGATTCGCAAACGGGCGCTGCCACGAGCGACCGTGGGATAGCGAATGGCGGGCGCAAACACGCCTTGTTCCAACAATCGGACCGCCACCTTCAATGCCCTCTCCTCGTCACCGATAATCAACGGGATGATGGCGCTCCGCACCGGGGCCAATGACCACCCCATCCGGATCAACTCATTCTTCAAGAGATCCACGACATTCCACAAGCGCTGGCAACGCGCGTAGCCTTCATCGCTGCGGGTCAACTCGATGCCGGCGCGGGCTGCGGCGGCAGTTGCGGGCGTCGGCGCCGTGGAGAAAACAAAGCTGCGGGCCTTGTTGATCAGAAGGTCAATCAATGTCCGGGGACCACAGACATAGCCTCCGGATGCGCCCAAGGCTTTGCCAAGCGTCCCCATTTGCGCGTCCACACGATCGGCCACGCCGAATTCCTCGATCAGCCCCCTTCGATGCTCGCCAAAGATGCCAGTCGCATGCGCCTCGTCCACCATCAACCAGGCCCCGTAGCGTTCCTTGAGCTCGACCAGATTCAGCAACGGCGCCAGATCGCCATCCATCGAGAAGACGCTTTCCGTGACGATCAGGATCCGGGAACGCCTTCCGTTTGAATTCGTCTCGCCTCGCTGGGACGCCCATTGGAGCCGGTCCTCCAGCGAGTTGAGATCGTTGTGCCGGAAGACCCGCAGTTTTGCGCCGCTCAATTTGGCCGCATCGACCAGACAGGCGTGCGAGAGCTTGTCGATCACAACTGTGTCCCCCGGTCCCACCAGGGCCGGAATGACGCCCATGGCCGTCGCGTAGCCGCTGGAGAACGCCAACGCCGCTTCACTACCCTTGAACTCCGCCAGGACTTGCTCCAGCTCAATATGGGGCGGTTGATTGCCTGAGATCAACCGCGCCGATCCGGCGCCCGCCCCAAAGCGGTCGACCGCTTCCTTCGCGGCGTCGCACAACGCGGGATGCGCCGCCAGTCCCAGGTAATCATTCGAGGAGAAGTTCGCCGCCGAACGCCCCTCGAATTGAACGGAAGCCGCCTGCGGACCTTCCAACGCTCGCAGCGTCCGGAGCAATCCGGACGCCTCCAACCGGCCCAACTCAGCCGCCAACTCTTGTTCACTTTGTTTCACGATCTGAGAGGCACGTTAACGGAAGCCCTGAGCGCAAAGAAGCGGGAATCGCGCAAGGGTGTTCAAGCCGACAAGCCTGCCTCGACGGACGCGAGAACTTCCGTCGTCCGCGGAAAATTCCTGCTTTGCATTCCGTCGCCAATTCATGATCCTTTCACCGTTCCACCAAAAAGGTTCCAACTATGAAACGCAGAAACTTTCTAAAGACCACCCTTGCCGCTTCGCTGGCCGGCGCCTCGTCCGCGGCGCTCGCCCAATCCAACGGAAAACAACAGTTCCTCGAACTGCGTCGCTGGTCCGTCGGTTCGCTGGAGAACAACCGTGTTGTCTCCAATTTCCTCCAGCAGGCGGTTCTGCCATCGCTCAAACGCGCCGGAGCCGGAAAGCTTGGCGTCTTCTATCACCTCCCACACCAGAAGAGCTACCCGGACCAGCTTCACGATGTCTTTACCGTGCTCGCCTTCGATTCACTCGATGAGTGGTTGGCTCTCGGTCGCCATTTCGAGGAGGACCAGTCGATTCTGGAGGCCGGAGCCGAATACCTTGGAACCGACAAGAAAACCGCCGTCTACGATCGCATCGAAAGTTCGTTGATGCTCGCTTTCGCAGGGTATCCCCGGATCAAGACGCCGCGCACCGGGGACGAGCGTGTATTCGAACTGCGCCGCTACGAGAGTCCCAATGAGCTGAAAGCCAAGTTAAAGGTCGAGATGTTCAATCAAGGCGAGCTCGACATCTTCGCCAAGGTCGGTCTCGACGGGGTTTTCTACGGTGAGATGCTGTCCGGCCCTCACATGCCCAACCTGACCTACATGCTGGCGTATGACAGCGTCGAGGAACGTGACGCCAACTTCAAGGCGTTCAGCCAACACCCCGACTGGAACGCCCTCAAGAAGGTCGAGAAATACAAGGGGACGGTCTCGAAGATCGACGCGATCTTTCTGAAACCGGCGCCGTTCTCGCAGATCTGATTACAGCGATTTCAACATTAGGGCCCCTCCCCATCCAACTCGATACCTCAGAACTCCGAAACACCAGCACTCCAACCGCCATGCCACGGAAAACCACCTATCATTACAATCGTCGAAACTTCATTGCGGCTTCAGCCCTGTCCACCTTCGGATTCATGTATGCGCCCAAATCCATCTGGGGCGCCAATGACCGCATCCGCGTCGCCGGCATCGGAATCGGCGGCAAGGGATCCAGCGACATCGACCAAGCCGGCAACATAGGCGAGGTCGTCGCTCTCTGCGACATCGATGACAATCACCTCGCCTCGAAGGCGAAGAAATTTCCGAATGCCAACAAGTTCAACGATTTCCGCGTCATGTTCGACCGCATGGCCGACCAGATCGATGCGGTGACGGTCAGCACTCCGGACAACACCCACGCCGTCGCCTCGTTGATGGCGATGAAACACGGCAAACACGTCTACTGTCAGAAGCCGCTAACCCATGACGTCTGGGAGGCCCGCGAAATGAAGCGCGTCGCTCGCGAGATGAAAGTCGCCACCCAGATGGGCAACCAGGGCACGGCTCTCGATGGATTGCGTCGCGGCGTGGAGATTGTTCGCGACGGTGCGATCGGTCCCGTTCGCGAGGTGCATGCCTGGACGAACCGGCCGGTCTGGCCGCAGGCCCCCTCCATTATCGATCGCCCCAAGGGCTCCCAACCCGTGCCCTCCCATATCCATTGGGAGCAGTTCCTCGGCCCGGCGCCTTGGCGTCCGTTTTATCACCAACCTGCGGGCAAGAAAGGCGGCCGCGGCATTTACCATCCCTTCACTTGGCGGGGTTGGTGGGATTTTGGCACCGGCGCCCTGGGCGATATGGCCTGCCACACCGTCAATATGGCGTTCATGGCTCTCAAACTCGGCGCGCCAACCTCGGTCGAGGCTTCCAGTGGCCGACTGAACCCGGAAACCTATCCCCGTTGGGCCACTTTCACCTACGAGTTCCCCGCTCGCGGAGACATGCCGCCCTGCAAACTCGTTTGGTACGAAGGTAAGACCGTTTACGGGAAGAAGAACCTTCCGCCGTTCGATCTCTTCCATGGCGAGAAACCGGTCGGCAGCGGCTCCATCATGGTCGGTGACAAGGGCGTTCTCTACTCGCCCAACGACTATGGCGCCGCGTTCAAGCTGTTCCCCGAGAAGAAGTTCAAGGACTATGGCGGCCCCAGTCCATGGTTCCCTCGCAACGGCGAACGGAACAACGACCAGGGTATGAAGAACGAATGGGCGCAAGCCATGCGGACCGGCGATGTCGCCAAGGCCTACTCCAACTTCGACTACGCCGCCACCTTCACCGAAACGATGCTGCTCGGCAACGTCGCCCTCAAGGCCGGCAAGAAACTCGAATGGGACGCCAAGTCCGGCCGAGCCAAGAATGCCCCGGAAGCCGACCAATGGATCAAGCGCGAATACCGGAAGGGCTGGGAAGTCTGAGCCGCGCAGAATTCGAATCAACCACCAAAGGCCGCCAGGTTTTCCTGGCGGCCTTTTTCGTGGGGCGTCGTTTCCCTTGACGCGACGAACATTTTGATAATGGCAGCCTGTTTCGAATCCCCGTAGCAGACGAGGTGACGAGGCTCAAGCCCATGGCGGCTTTTCAACTAAGCCTCCTCACGTCGACTGCTACCGAGCCTTTCGGATCTCCCCCTGCCCCCCCCGGCATCGGAGCGCGGACATCCCCGTCCGCGCGTTGGAGTTCACGCTTCAGCGTGCCCCTGTGCAAAAGCACGCTGAAGCGTGAACTCCAACGATGGCCGCCAGACTCTGCGTCCCTTGGCTACGCGCCATGCGTCGCCCTATGAGTGGGTCCCGCCCATCAATTCTTCCGCCGTTGATTCCGCAGCCCGCCTCCCCCATCCTCCCCGCCATGACACGAATCGGCATTGTTGGTTGCGGACGGATTCTGGCGGCGCATCTTCGGGGGTATCGTCTGCTGCGCGAAGCGGGCTATGACGACTTTCAAATCACCGCGCTCTGCGCCCGCAAGGAGGACGACGCGTGCATGTACGTCAAACGCGGTGAAGGCCCACCCCAACGCCCCGGAGTCAGCGATATTCCCGGCGATCCTCTCGCTGTCTCAGACGAGTTCCTTTCCGATTTTCAGCCCGGCATAGAGGTCTCGATCCATACCGACTACGAGGACATGATCGCCAATGGCGCGATCGATGCCGTCAACGACTTCACGCTCCATTCGTTGCATCACCGCATTGCTGCCTGCGCCTTCGCCCATCAGAAGGATGTCCTCTCTCAGAAGCCGTTGGGCGTCACCGTTGAGGCGGCCCGACGCATGTGCGACGAGGCGGAAGCGCGCGACTGCGTGCTCGGCGTTTTCGAGAACGCGCGTAATCGCCCGGCTACCCGACATTGGAAATGGCTTTTCGATTCCGGCCTCGGAGGCGCCCTGCAAATGGTCCTCTTCGGCGTCGTCGGCGCTTGGTGGGCTCCCGATCGTATTGTCGCCGAAACACCCTGGCGCCACCGCCTCGATGAAGGCGGCGGACTGAGCCTGGACATGGGCGTGCATCAGTTCGACATCATCCGCTATCTCGCCGGGGAGATCCGATCTGTCACAGCCCGCACTGCGATCGTGGAACCCAGACGCGCCACCCGGAACGCCGCCGGCGAGATCATCGACGAAGTGCAGTGCGACGCAGACGACACGTTTTTCGCCAGTTTCGAGACGCGGTCCGGCGTCGTGGGTGATTTGCACGCAAGTTGGTGCGGCCACGGAGAGCCCACCAAGGTCGGACAGGGCTTCGTCTTCTATGGCGACAAGGCTCGCGTGACCGGCGACGATGTGACTTTCGATGGCACGCCGGCCGAAAGCCTTTCAGCGCTCTACGAGGCCAAGGCGGATGAGGCCACGAAGGAACGCGATTTTCCCTTCGGTCTGGCCGACGGTTTTGCTCTCAATCAATACGACTGGCTGCGCGCCGTGGCCGATCGGCGCGAGCCGGAGACCAGCGGGCGCGAGGGCCTCCAGGACCTGGCTGCAGCCTACGCCATCGTCGAGTCTGCCCGGGCGGGACGCACGGTCGAAGTTGATGAGGTCCTCAGCGGCGCTCTCCGCGATTACCAACGTCCCATCGACAGCAGGTTTGGACTGTCCGCCTCCTGAGAGGAATGTCTGGTTGCCCGTGCGCGGTTCACATCGAAGTTTGACAGCCGGCGCGGCTCGACAGATTCTGCTCCAAGTTCATGGACGATCCGTCAGATTCAGCAACCATCGCAACCAGCAGCCTGGCTCCACGCAAGGGCCGCAGTTCCAGGCCCCACTATCTGGAACAGGCGGAAGGCGATGATGGAGGCATTCGCTTGTTCAAACTCTCGGCCAGGACCACCATCATCGGCAGGGCCGACGACGCCCCGGTCCGGCTGGTCTCCCCCAAGGCCTCACGCCACCATGCCATTCTCCGCCGCCGCTCCGGCGAGTTCATCATCCAGGACAACGAGAGTCGCAATGGCATCTATCTCAACGGGCTGAAAGTCTGGCGCGCAGTCCTGCGCGACGGGGACATCATCCAGATCGCGGACAACGAGTTTGTCTACCGGGAAGGCTGAGCATGGCGGTGTTTGTGACTTTTTGGGGCACACGAGGCTCCATTCCCACCCCGGGCAATTCCACCCGTGTCTACGGCGGCAACACTCCCTGTGTCGAGGTGCGCATGGACGAAGCGCTTTTCATCTGTGACGCCGGCTCCGGCATCCGCGAACTCGGGGCCGACCTGCTGACCCGGAAGGAAGCTCCCGAGGAAATGCACCTGCTTATCACCCATACCCACTGGGATCACATCCAAGGCTTTCCATTCTTCGCCCCCGCCTACATTCCCAACACCAGAATCCGCGTCTACGGCACGGCTCCTGGCGACGAAAGCCGCCACCGACTGTTGTCCGGCCAGATGTCCTCCTCCTACTTCCCCGTGGGGTTCGGCGAACTGAAGGCCGAGATCGTTGATGACATCTTCGCGGATGGCGCCAAGCAGGTGGGCGACACCCGGGTCGTCTGCTTTCCCCTCAATCATCCTGGAGGCTGCTTCGGCTACGCCTTCGAGAGAAACGGGGTCAAAATCGTCTACCTGACCGACAATGAGATTGAGAACATCCCTGACGAAGTGCGGGACGACCCGACCGCCGAGGAGCGACTTCGCACTGTGCCGGCGGAACTGGTCGAGACCATTCGCGACGCCGATCTCCTCATCGCCGACGCGCAGTACACCGACGCGGAATACGAGGAGAAACGCGGCTGGGGACACACCAGTTGTCTCACGGTCACCGACCTCGCCATCCAGGCCGGGGTCAAGAAGCTCGCCCTCTTCCATCACGATCCCACCACCACCAACAACAGCGTCGATGAACGCGTCCGCCTCTGCGGTGAACGAGCCGCGCAATTCAAGTCCGAGATCTTCATCTTCGGCGCCCGCGAAGGCGTCACGCTGAAGTTCTAGTTCGACGCCTTGTTTCGGGCTCGCCGTCTTGACTCAGAGAACACTGAGAAAAGAAGAACCACGGAGAGGTTGTTCAAACCACCCGCAACGAAAACTCCTTCATGCCGTAGATGGTTCTTCCATCCACGTGCAGGAAGCCGTCGGCCTTCAGCAACTTCTTCTCGTCGTCGAAGGAGGTGATCACGGCCTCGACGGTGACTTCGTTGTCTGTCGGGATGATTTGCCCGCGGTAGACCCATTCGTGCTTCTCGCCACAGGCAATGGTTTCCAGGCGTTGTCCTTCCTCCCATCCCCAGCGCTCGACTGCGACAACCTTGAGCAGCTGCAGGAAGGACTCCAATCCCAGCGACCCGGGAATCACCGGGTCCTGGTAAAAGTGGGCCTTGAAGAACCACGCCTCAGGCTTCACGGACATCTTGCCACGAATGAAGCCCAGGCCATGAGGACCGCCCTCGGGCGCGAAGCAGGCCACTTCGTCGATCATTCGCAGCATGTCGCCAGGATACGGCGCTTCGGTCGGATACGGGAAGGACCGGCCATTCGCCAATTCCGCTTCCGACGGTTCGTAAGGGACTGCCTCGCGAATGCCGATCTGATTTGCGAGCGCCGCCGCTGAGAAGAAACCGAAGTAGGTGTCGCCTTCATAGACCACGCCGCGTGAGGAGCGCACGGTCATGTCGAAGTTCTGGATCACCATGCCGCCGGCGTTGGAGACGCGGGTGATGGTGATATCGATGGCAAGCGCGCCCATGTCGGGCGTCACCGGCAGATGTTGAATCGCGGAGCCTCCGAGGTTCCGAAAGCGAAGGTCGGTCTCGCTGGTCAAGGCAGAGCCGAGATAGGCCGCCAGCCAACCGCAGGGTTGCAGCGCAATTTCCAGCAGGACCGAAAAGGGCATGTCGCCCTGCCGGTTCTCGGCGAAATACCATTCATCAACGGGCACGTCATACTGCGCCTCGATCACGCCGCCCGAATCGAGTTGCCATTGCTCACAATTGGAGATTTCAACCACCCGATCCAGGAACTGGTAGGGCGGTCCGGGCAAACGCGCTATGCGACGTTCCTGGTCGAAGACCTTGTAACGATCGCCAAAGGCGTCCGAGGGATTGCCGACCGCAAAGGCCCGTATGCTCTCAAAATCGAAGATAGGGGCCTTCGTCAATGGAGCACTGGCAGCCGGAGGGTGCGCGCTGGCCGGTTCCCTGCGCTCGGCGCCCTGCCCCTTTGCATCCCACGTCGCCCGGATGCTTTCCTGTGTCGCGCCCGTAAAACGGATCGACATGTTGGTGATTTCGACGGTGGCCTTGTCGTCGGAATACATCAATGCATCGACAATCGCATACGGCTCCGGCCGATAGCCCAACTCCTTGATCGAAATCACATAAGTGACTTTTCGCGTCGACTGGATCACCTGCCCGCGACACTTGAGTTGGCTCTTCACCTCGGCAACCGGTTCTGGCGCCACGGTTGCCTTCTCAAACACCCAGCCCAGGCGAAGCAGGAAAACCCGCAAGGTGTGCAGGCAGCATTCGAACATCAGCGTGCCCGGCATGACCATGTCGTCGCAGAAATGGCAGGTCAGAAACCAGTCGTCCGGGTGGATATCCGCCTCGCCCGTGATCCGCCCGATGCCGAAGCGCCCCCCAGTTGGGTCCAGTTCCGTGATCCGGTGCACGAGACGCATCCGGCCATCCGGCAACGTCAGTGGATCGGCCAGGTTCAAGCCGGCGAAGGTCGCGCCGAAACAACCCTCCAGATCGCCGCGCCGGAGCGCATTCAACTGTTCGTCCGTATAGGCTTCGATTCCCTTCCACGGAACGAACGGCGTCCAGCCGTGGGGAAGTTTCCCGGGCATCGGTCGCAGGTCGAGCTTCGTGTGAATGATGCCCTTGCCCGCATCGAGCTCTTCCTCAGTGAAGAACCCCGCGCAACCATCGCGCATCGTCAGGAGCTTCTCGCCGTTCACCGTGCCGTCGAATCCGAACCGGAACAACCAGGTGTCGCCCTGCCGGAAGAAGTGATCGATGTAGATGTCGTATCGGATCGTGTCGCCCTCGACCGGCAGCCCACGATGAAAGGTGACCACGGCGTCCAACAAACGATAGACCGCCTTGCCCTTGGTTTGGAAATCAATGCCCAGGAACCCCGAAAGAAACAGGTCGGCCTGCCCCGCCTCCACGGCAATACAGGTCGGAATGCGCCCTGCATCGAGATACCAGGCGTCCGGATGAATGTCGTGTTCGGTCAAAACCCGCCCGGAGGTCATGGACAAGGGCTCGCCCTCGATATCGAGGACCCGGTGCGCGAGCATCAAGGGATCGTCCGGCAGTCGCACTCGGGTCGGATGCGCGTCCACTTCCACGAACTTCTTGCCCAACACCTTGCCGATGCGGCCAACCGCGAACTCCATGCACTGCGCGAAGTTCAGCGAACGTGGAACCTCCTCGGGGTATTCCTCATACGATTCCCCCGCTCCCGGGGCGGTCGTCTCCGCCGAGAAGGCAGCTCCTGAAGCGTTTCCGACGGGGAGTGCGCCGATGCCGGCCGCTTTGAGCTCGCTTTCCAAGCGGTTGCACCGTTCCACGCCTTCGGCCATCGTCTGAAACAGGTTCCGGGAGAACTGGAGATAGGTCTCGTGCGCCTTGACCCGCGCCGCTTCCGCTGCCGTCCATTGGGCAATCAAGGATGTGTTGCCTCCGCCAACGGCCGGCGCGACCATCGCCTCAACCGGCCTGGCCGCAGGGACGGCGGCTGCCGCGTCGATCGGCTGCGGGCCTTCCGCCAACGGCCCTTTCAGATCTGCGTTTTTCTTGAAATTCTCAGCGCGCGGCGGGGTAAAGGCTTTGGCGGCCAGAGGCAGGACGACGACCGGTTCGGTTCTCGTGTTGTCCTTCCGCCGATGGCCGACCACGCAGGTCTCAGCCCCATAGAGAAAATCGAGATCGACGTTGACACCCTCGGCAATCAAGCGCGCCAGGACCCGCAGCGCCACTCCCACAGCGCCCCGGCCCGGAATGGAGATGGACCGCGCCACGTGTGGCCGGTCGCCGAGGATCTGGTCAATCATTCGGCAACAGGTCGCGCCGGGACCCATTTCGACGAAGATCCGCGCTCCATTGGCATAGGCCGTCTCAATGGTCCTTGGATAATCCACCCCGTGCAACGCATTGGCGATGATCGAGTCCGCCGCCGCTTCGGCGCTCAGGTCGTAATCCGTTCCCAGATTGCCGCTGTAGTAGCGGACGCCTTGCTGGACGTTGGTTTCGAAAACATGCAGATCGCGGTAGGCCTTGGCCACCGGCTCAGCGACCTCACAATGAACCGTGGTGACGCCGTCGATCGGAAACAGATGACAGCCCAGATCCGCCACCAAGGCATCGACAGCCTTTCGTTGACCGCCGACGATGCATTCGTTTGGCGTGTTGACGATCAGCAGGTAAACGCGCGCTCGCCCTTGCAAGGCCTCGCGAGTCTGACTTGCGTCGCGATCGATCACCCCCATCTTCCAATCGACATCCTCACCCTGTTTGAGCTTCCAGACCTTCCGAACCGACGCACACTCGCCGGCCAACTGCCGGGTAAACAGGTCGCCTTCCACCATGCGCCGATACATCTCATCCCGCGCTGTCCATGCCCGGGTCGAAAAGAGTCCAGCCGACTCGCCGAGGCTGTAACCGATGACGTCGTCAGGTTCCACGCCGCAGGCCTGGACCAGGTCGCTGCAAATCGCGCCGTGCGCAACCTGCCCGAAAATCATGGCATGATGGTCGGCGCTGATCTCTGCCATTGTCGCCCCGCCCCAAAACCTTTCGGAGACAACCTGGCTGGCGAGGCGTTCGTTCTCCTCGTCCTGTCGCCGCAGCAACTCCGGCCACTGCGCGCCGATTTCGCGCCCCATGTCGAGGTAATGATTGCCGGAGCCGGGATAGACAAACGCCACGCCGCCCTCCGGCGCCAGAGGCTCCGCCGAGTAGAAGATTCGCTCATCCCCTCCATTGCGACGCGCATCGCTGCCGTCGATCTCTGCCGGGTTCCCTCCGGCCTGGATCACTGCGTCGGCCTCGCGCGTCAGATCCACCAGCGCCTCCGCGTTCGCGGCGACAATTGCCAGCGCCCGTCCGCCCTCGCAGAACTCGCCCTCAAGGCGCCATTGGCGCGCCAGGGCCTCGGCGCCCCTTTCCGCGTTTCGGAGCGCGAACTCCCTCAGCTGACCGAGCCCCGTCGTCAGCTTCGACACATCCTCGCCGCGCACCACAAACAACGCTTCCTCGCGCGCGCCGAGCGGTTGCCGACGCTCGGTGTTCACCCGCTTCGACCGCTGGCCCTCCAAGGCTTCAATCACAACATGCGCGCAGGTGCCTCCCGCCCCTATCGCAGTCACGCCGGCCCGGCGCGGGCCATCCACACGATCGCGCAACCAATACTGTGGCTTCTCCAACCAGAGAAATCGGGGGTCGTCAGAAAGTGAGGTTCCCGCAAAGGCCCGCGAGCCGGGCAACGCTTCCTGATAAACCGCCAGACTGGCCTTGACGACGGACGCTAAAGCCGAAGCGGCCCCGGCCCGTCCAATCTGCGAGGAAGCGGAGCCGAGCTTCATGGCGCGCTTGCGTTCGGTTTGCCCGAAGAATGTCTTCACCGCCTCCGTTTCGCAGGCCTGGCCTCCGTGCAACTCGAGGCATTCGACGGACGCGGGATCCACTACGGCGTCCGCGTAGGCCCGTTGAAACGCAGTGTTGCAGGTCGCGGCATCGGCGCCCACGCCCACGCCCACGCCACCCGATGCGGCCCCCACGCCGCGAATGACCGAATACACGCGATCTCCATCGCGGACGGCGTCATCCAATCGTTTCAACACCATTGCGGCCGCCCCTTCGCCAGGAACTGTCTCCCCTGCCGGATTGACGGTCAACACCGAGCGCACATCGCCAGCGAGATCCACCGCGCCGACCAACGCGTGATCGAGTTCGCCCTGCTGAAGCGCGCGAACGGCGGCTTCCAATGCTCGCATGCCGGAAGCTTCCTCGCTGGATATCGTATGGCAAGGCCCTCCAATCTTGAACTCACGGGCCAGGCGACTCGCCACAATTCCGCCCAACGCGCCCATGGTGCGATTGGCGTTCAATGCCGGTCCGGAACTTTCCCGCAGTGCGTCCGTCCACGCCGCCAATTCTCCGTCCTTGAGCGACAGCCCCCGCGCCTTCGCCCACTCACGCGCCCGATTCAACAACGACCAGCGAAAGTGGAAACGATTCGTTTCCATATCCAGTTCGATGCCGATGAACGCGCCGGTCCGCAACCCGTCCAACCCCGCCACCGCGGCATCGTCGAATGCGCCGGCGGCCACCTGAAGCATCAGGAGCTGCTGCGGCAGCATCTCCTCGAGCTCCTTGGGTGGAATTCGATACCGGTTGATCGGGATGCGCAGATCGCCGAGATAATGGCCTTTGAAATCGGCGGCGCACGCCCCGCGCCGCTGCAACCAATCACTGCCATCCGCGCCGAACCAATCCCGCTTGAAGGTCGGCTCGAAATCCGGTCCGCCGCCGAAAACCCGTTCCTGGAATTGACGGAGATCCGTCCAAGGCCCGAAACAGGCGTCCATACCGATAATGGCGACAGGCGTCCCGGCCCCGCGTTGCGAGCTCTCGCGGTCCGACGGAGAGCGGCCATGAACTCGCCGAGCCCTGGCTTCGGATCCTGCCTCGGTCCATTCCTCGATCAGCACATGGGCATTGATTCCGCCGAAGCCAAAAGCGCTGACCGCGGCGCGCCGGGGAGTCTTGTCATCGCGCGCCTCCCACGGTTGGGCCTCGGTCAAGGCGGCAAACGGACTGGCAGCGAGATCAATTTTCGCCCCGGGTTGCTCAAAGTTCGCCAACGGCGGCAACGTTCGGTTCTTGATGGCCAACAGTGCGCGGATCAATCCGGCCGCGCCGGCTCCGGTAAGCAGGTGGCCAACATTCGCCTTCGCCGCGCCAAGGGCGCATCTGCGTCCCTCGATCCTCCGCCCTCCCCACAGTTCCCTCAGACTGTTGAATTCGACGGCATCACCGATCGGCGTTCCGGTCGCGTGACACTCGATCAGATCAACCATGTCCGGCGCCCATTCGGCCTCTGCGTAAGCGTCGCGCATCGCGCGAAGCTGTCCTTCGGATGCCGGCGCCAGAAGGTTTCCGGCGATGTCGTTCGAGAGCCCGACGCCCTTGATGACGGCATGAATCTCATCGCCAGCCTCCAACGCGTCGGAAAGACGTTTCAACACCACGATCCCGGCGCCTTCGCCAACGACCAGCCCATCACCCTTCGAGTCGAATGGCGAGCAGCGTCCGGATCTTGACAATGCCGTCAACTGGGAGAACCCCATTTGCGTATATTGGCAATCCGGTCTGGAAAGCCCCCCTGTCAGCATCACATCGGCGCGCCGGGCCAGCAGTTCGTCACAGGCCAGTTTGACTGCGTATAGCGAGGAGGCGCAGGCGGCATCCAAGGTGTAGGCGCCGCCGCCGAGCCCCAAGGCCTTCGCGAGTATGTTTCCCGGCAACCCGGCAACCCAGCGATTGAGCGGCTCGATCGCTTTCAGGACCGTCGGAGCCTCTCCCAGGGCTTCCTCGAACAGCGGTTGCAGAATCTCGTCGTTCAACGCCGAGGACGAATCGGTTGGCAGGGCGATGTTGCCGAGTATCACCCCGACCTTGGTCAAATCGACCTTCGCCATCGCCGCGCTCGCAAACGCCTGGCGTCCTGCATGCAACGCCAGATGAAACATGGGGTCGAGCGATCGCAGCAATTCCTCGTTCAACGCCAGCCCCGACGGATCAAATTCAAACCCTTCAATGAAACAGGCGCGTGTGGAGTAAACCTTGTCCGGCGCGCCCGGCGTCGGGTCGTATGTGTCCGACGCCGCGACCTCCCACCGGCCCTCCGGGACTTCACGCGCGGCGTCCACGCCCTGGGCGACGTTTCTCCAGTAGTCGTCCAGCGTCGGCGACCCGGGAAAGATGCCGCCCATCCCGACGATTGCGATGGGCTCCGAAAACTTCATCGCTTACGCGCGCATCGCGTCCGGATCAATTCCGTTCGCCTCGCACCACTCAACGTAGGCCAGCGGAGAAATCTCCGACGGTTTGATCTCACTGCGGCCGCCCCAGAACACGTTGGTGTAGGACACGGGAATCCCCTTCTCTTCCAGGTGCGCGTCAATCGCCGCCTTGTGCTCCAGGACTGTGTCCTTGTCCGTGCCGTGAATCACTCCCATGACATTGACATTGCGGAACTCCGGTCCCCCCTCACGCCAGTAGGCATGGGTCATGATGTGGTGTCGGCCCACCTCGCCGCCCGCCTCAATCTCCCGCCCTTCCGGAACCGCCCAGTGGAACAACGCGTTGAACTTCGTCACACGCTCCCCCGTGGCCAGCCGCTTCACATGCTCCAGAAAGGTTGAGAAACGCCCGATCACTTTCCGCTTGTTCAGGTCTTCAGCAACCTCACAGAACGTCTCCAGCGAAACGCCGGCCTCCACCGCGCGCGCCGCCCAAATGTCCGGAACCAGTTCCTCCGGCTCGAACTCGCGTTTCAACGCCGTCAGTATCCGCCACTCAGAATCGGTCAACGTGGCAATCGAGACCTCAATCGCTTCCGCCGGCTCGTCCGCGCGACTCCCGGGCGGCATGCCGCGCCGACGCATGTGCCCAACGCCCAGGGCAAACAATCGTTTTGCCGGCATCAACCTGAAATGCCTGGCGCCGATCTTCTCCCGCCACCATTCTGCGTGCTTCGGCATGGAGTAGCCTTGGGGAACCTTCAAGGTGGTCCACAATTTGTAGGTCGAGCCGGGTGAGGCCGCATCCGTGGATCGCGTCACCACGTGCCCGGAAAAGGGATCGTCGGCGAACAGGGTGTTGAAAGCCGCATCGAGCCTATCCTGCGGAAGCTCCCAAGCCACCAGCGCCCCCTCCGCCAGATTCGTCGCCAGCAATGTCTGTCGCACCCGGCGGATGGTCCCTCCGCGCAACATCGCCTGTATCCGTTCGATCACCGTCCCCAAATCGACGCCCGACTTCCGGGCAATCTCACCCAACGGATCACGCTGAAAGCCTTGAATCTGATCCTCGGAAATTTCCAGAATCTTCTGGTTGATCGGATCCCCAATCTCCACCGGTGTTTCGCTCACGCTCATTATATCTTCGTTGTCTCGGACCATTTAATTCTCGGGAAACGCGGAGTTTCGGCAAGCGTGGTTCGTTTTCCAGCCTTTTTTCCGTTTGAATCGCTTTCTACCCCAGGTTTCTCATCCCAGAATGCTGTCAAATATCGGGTCCTCGTGTGCATAAGTCTGTGAATATCATGGAAATAGGACGACCGGGGCCAAGAATGGTCCAAGCACACGTTATCTGAGGTTAACGTTAAAGCCTAGTTGCATATTTGAAGAACACCAAGAAAGGGCAACAAAACCGTTGACAACGGATATCAAGCGGCTAACTTTCGCTCCTATTGAGGCTTTCACCTCGGTTCCTCCCAGCCCAGTAGTGGCGACTTAATTGCTGCTACTGGGTTTTTTAATTCTCCAACCGAGAGCGGATAGAATCGTCAACAAGGCGGTCAGAAAGGTCAATGCGGCGATCATGCAAGCAGCGACGCCTATTGACATGACGTACCCCAGGCTCTCGATGCCCTGATGCTTCGCCAGCATCAGGCTTCCGAAGCCGGCCATGGTGGTCAGGGCCGAAACCAACACGGCCTTCCCGGTGCTCTTGGTGAGAATGCTTGGATTTTCGTCCTCCGCGAACCGGTTCAGTATGTGGATCCCGCTGGTGACGCCGATGCCAATGACCAACGGCAGCGTCATGATGTTGGCGGGATTGAAGGGAATCCCCAACCAGCCCATGATGCCGGCCGTCCAACAGGCGCCCAGGGTCACCGGCAACAACGCGAGCACGACGCATGAGATGCTCCTGAAGTGCAGCAGGACCAGGGCTGTGATCGCGATCAGGGAATAGCCCGCCGCCTCGACAAAACTATTCTTCAGGAGGGTTGTATACTCGTAGAGTTGAACGGGCGTGCCGGTCGCGTTCTCGTCAATGGATCGTAGTTCTTCGACAAACTTCTCCTGAAATGCGCGATCCCAGACATCCTGGTTCGGGTAGACTTGGAGGAGATGTTTGCCGGTCGCGCCCACGAAGCGGTCATGCAACGTCGGCGGCAGGTCGGCCACAGTCAATCGCTGGCTGTTGTCCTGGTTGCGAATCGCCTCCAAGGTCTCGCGCAGGTCGAGAAACAAGGCCTGTTGGAAGGCGGCGAGCTTGCGCTCTGGCGCGCCTCGACGATCATCGACATTGATCGCGACCCGCAGGTCTCTTGCGGCGCGATCCAAGGACGCGACGTTGGCCAGCAACGCCGATTGTTCCGACCGCCCGCGCAGCGCCTCCCGGGCTTGCCCGAGGTATCCGCTGAGTGAGAACAACGTCCGACTCAATTCAGCCAGATTGACCGGCGAGAGATCAACCGGCGGAAAGTAAAGCGGCTCCAGGATCCGTTTGATCTCTCCCACCGCCTTCAGTTTGCGCCCCTGGTCCTCGGTCAGATACTGCCCCATGGAATCCACGCTCGAGACCGTCGACAACTTCGACAGGCGTTTCTCCAACTCGACCGCTTCGCTCAACGAATCCGCGACAACGGCGCCAAAGAGCACTGACTTGGAGGAATTCTCCATCAACTTCATCTCGTACTCCACCGCCGCCAGATCCTCGGTCTGCAGGTGCAACAGGTTGTAATCAAAGTAAACCTTGGGAAACTGGGTCAACGAAGCGAGGGAAAGCAACGCTCCAACAGCCACAACCCATCGTGGACGGGTCAGCCAGAGTCGTTCAATCCGCCCCCTCGGATCGTTCGCGTTCACGGCTGAGGTCTCATGATCCATTTCGTTCTGCCGACCTCGCAGCAGCAGGACGGGCAGCAGAACCATCATCGGAATCAGGCTGAGGATCAGGCCGCCGCCGGAGATGATGCCCATTTCCCGGACTCCCTTGAATCCCGTCAACCCCATGGCCAGGAACGCTCCGGCCGTTGTGAGGCCGCTGGTAAGTATGCCGACTCCGGTATGGGTCATCGATCGGCGCAAGGATTCCAATTGCCCAACGCCCAATCTCAACTCCTCCTCGTATCGGGTGATCAGGTGGACGCCGAAGTCGATCGCCAGCCCGATCTGAATTGGCACGAACGTGATGGTGAGAATGTTGAGGCTGCCGACCGTCAGCATGGTGAATCCCAGCGTGTATCCCAGTCCGACCAGGAGACAGATGGTTGCCTTCAAGGGCCGGCCCGTCTCGCGATAGGCGTAGACAAAAATGATGGCCACGATCGCCAAGGCGACAATCGCGGCGCGCATGGTGTCGCTTTCCGCCTGTTTCATCTCGTCGAATTCGAGCACCGGTTCCCCGGTCAGCCCCACATTCACCCCCGGCACCTCCCCCTGGGTTTCCTGAATCAACTTCCGCATCGTTTCCACCGCGTCGTTCTCGAGATCGCGGCTCACCGCGTGCGCCGTCACCAGATAGGTTCGTCCGCCATCGAAGGTGATGTAGATCTTCTCCTCCGCCTCGGCGCCGAGCCCGAAGAGAGCGGTCACTCCCGGCGAGGGCGGCGTCCCCGGTCGTTTCAGGCTGTCGCGCGCCTCGTTGACAATCCGCTCCAACGCCGGCAACGCCTCGACCAGGGCGTCCGTCTCCGTCCCGCTCTCGCCCCGCTGCTTTGCGGCGCCCGCTTCCAGGAAACGATTGTTCACCAGCGTGAAGAGCGAATTCAGATTCGTGGCCTGCCCGAATTGCCGAATGAGGGGCTGATAATCCTCCAGCAGATCGCGCATTGTCTGCAACTCCTCCTCCGGAGCGAACAACAACGCCTTCGGGCCCAACAACGTGTAGTCCCCCTTGTAGAACACGTTCGTGAACAGATCCTTCCGTTCATTCAACTTGGCGGCCAGTCGTTCCACGAATTGCCGGTTCTTCAGCATGTCGCCGCTCTCCACAACCGCAACCAGGTCGTCCATCGACGGAAACTCATTGCGGAATCGCAGAAAATTCTGATGATACTTGGCGTCCGCATCGACGAGATCGTTGCGGCTCGCACTGACTTTCCAATGACGAACCGTCGCATACACGCTGAACAACAGCAGGATCAAGACGGGATAGAAGAACCAGCGGGGACGATGGTAGATCGCCTCCGCCAGTCCGCTCAAGAAG
>CAZFLK010000070.1:7507-26456 GCA_964519245.1 uncultured Verrucomicrobiota bacterium | reverse complement strand
GGGTTTCTCTATGCTCTGGATGCGGCGACCGGGAAGCTTGCCTGGAAGTTTGAGACGGAGGACAAGGTGCTCGGCGCGCCGAACTGGATGAAGTCGCCCGATCGGAAGGGGACGTGGATCGTGTTTGGCAGCTATGACTACCGGCTCTACGCGGTCGATGCGGAGACCGGGAAGCAGGTCTGGAACTACGAGAGCGAGAACTACATCAATGGGTCCGCCGCGGTATCGGATGGAAAGACGGTGTTCGGGGGCTGTGATGCGTTGCTGCACGTCATCGCGCTGAAGGACGGCAGTCAGTTGAAGGAGATCGACGCAGAGGCCTACATTGCGGGGTCCGCCGCGGTGACTGGCGGCAATGTTTATGTCGGACACTACGAGAATGTGTTTCTTTGTTTCAATATTGAGAAGGGGGAGATTGTCTGGCGCTACGATGAGAGCCGGTTCCCTTACTACGCGTCGCCCGCGGTGACCGAGAACCGGATCATTGTCGGCGGCCGGGACAAGCGGGTCCATTGCCTGGATCGCGCCACCGGCAAGCTGGTCTGGAAGTTCTCCACCCGCGGCAAGGTGGACAGTTCTCCGGTCGTGGTGGACGACAAGGTGGTCGTCGGGTCCGAGGACGGCCGGGTCTACCTCATTTCTGAAAAGGACGGCAAGGAACTGTGGAACTATGAGATTGGCGAAGCGATCACGGCCTCGCCGGCCGTGGCGGACAGGACGGTCGTCATTGGTTCTGAAGATGGAACGGTCTATGCCTTCGGCCCCAAGTAGGGGGACGCGCAGGGTCGGAAGGCCGGAACGTCGAACCGCCGGCAGGCAAGGTTGAACTTTTGAGTTGGCGGTTTGGCCTTTCGCGTTGAACGTTCGGAGCTCAACCGTGCATGGGGCCTGGCATGGCAGCGCCCACTTGAATCCAGATGAACATTGTCCAACTTACTCCCGGCGCCGGAAAGATGTACTGCGGCAATTGCTTTCGCGACAACGCGTTGGTGAAGGAGTTGCGCCGCATGGGGCACGACACCCTGATGATGCCCCTTTATCTCCCTTTGACCCTGGAGGACGAGGACGCGACGGAGGACGCACCCATCTTTTACAACGGGATAAAGGTCTACCTGGAACAAAAATCCTCCGCCTTCCGCAACGCTCCCAAGTTTGTCCATGAATTGGTGGGGGCGCGCCGGTTCCTTGACTGGGCGTCGGGCAAGGCGGCCAAAACCCGGGCGGATGAAGTGGGCGATCTCGCAATCTCCATGTTGTTGGGCGAGGATGGGAACCAGGCCCGGGAATTGGACGAATTGATTGCATTCCTGCGGGAGCAGGGGCAGCCGGATGTTGTCTGCCTCTCCAACGCCATGCTGCTCGGGTTGGCGCGGCGGATCCGGACGGAGCTGAATGTTCCGGTCGTCTGCATGCTGCAGGGAGAACATGCCTATATCGAGTCGATGAGTCCCGATTCGCGAGAGGCGGTCTGGAAGGTCATGCGCGAGCGCGCGCAGGACGCGGATCTGTTCGTTGCCCCCAGTCGCTATTTCGCGGACCTGATGAATGTCCGGCTCCGGGTTCCAGAATCGAAATTGAAGGTGGTCCACAATGGCATCGATCTGGAGGGGTATTCGCCCGCGGTTTCTCGGCCGCCCACGCCGGTGCTGGGTTATTTCGCGCGCATGTGCAGGGACAAGGGGCTTGACCTGGTGGTCGACGCGTTCCTGAAATTGAAGACCCGGAACCAGATTGAGGGTTTGAAACTGTGGATTGGCGGGGGCTGCGGTCCCGGCGACGAGCCTTTTGTCGCCGAGATGAGGGATCGCATCAACGCCAAGGGCTGGATTTCCGACGTGGAGTATTATCCGAACCTGAGCAAGAAGGATAAACAGGAGTTCTACCGCCGGATTTCGGTCTTGTCCGTCCCGTCCAGCGAGGGAGAGGCATTCGGGCTTTATCTTGCCGAGGCCATGGCCAGCGGGACGCCGGTGGTCCAGCCGGCCCACAGCGCCTTCCCTGAGTTGATAGAACTCACCGGCGGCGGCGTGGTTGCCGACGGAACCGACGCGGATGCGCTCGCCGCGGCGTTGGAGCCATTGTTGATGGACCGGAAACGCCTGGACGCCTTGGGGAAAAGCGCGCGCCGTGCCGCCGAGGAACATTTTACGGTCCACGCGATGGCCGTGAAAGTGGCGGAGGCATTCGAGGAGCTCGGCCGTCCTGACGCCGCCGGCCTCGCCTGAGGGCGTGCGCGCGGAGCCGGATTCGCCCCGCAGTCACCCGCACCCGATCCGCGCCCTTCCCTCATCAACATTTGACATTCGATTTTGAAACTGGCATTCACACGGGAAATACGAAGCGGAGCGGGGGGCAAAGGACGTCGCCCGAGTCCCTTCATGACACCTTTATCCGCTTTCCGCACTTGTGTCCGCCGAACTGACGCAGCGGGAACGGCAAAGCTGAATCGAACCGATGCAGGACGAACAGCAGAACGCGGGCTCCCAAGAATACAAGTATTGGGGCTTCATCAGCTATAGCCATGCTGATGAGAAGTGGGCCGATTGGCTCCACAAATCCCTCGAAACCTACGTCGTCCCCAAGCAGTTGGTCGGGAAGCCGACGAAATACGGGCCGATCCCCAAGAAACCTTATCCCATATTCCGCGACCGTGACGAGTTGCCCAGTTCCGCGGATCTGGGCGACAAGCTCACCGCGGCGTTGCGGGGATCGCGCTACCTGCTGGTCATCTGCTCTCCGAAGTCGGTCGCCTCGGAATGGGTCAACGAGGAGATCAAGACGTTCAAGTCCTTCGGTCGGGAGTCCCAGGTGCTCTGCCTGATTGTCGACGGCGAGCCCTACGCCTCGAACAATCCGCAGCTTGGCTTGGAGGAATGTTTTCCCGAGCCCATCCGGTATCAGGTGGACTCGGACCGCCAGATTACCGACATCCGTACGGAGCCGATTGCCGCGGACGCCCGCAAAGGCAAGGACGGCAAGGCGAACGCCCGGCTCAAGCTGCTGTCGGGCATGTTCAACGTCAACTTCAGCGACCTGAAGCAGCGGGATCATGAGCGGGCCCAACGCCGCTTGCGGATGATCCTGACCAGCGTCCTGGTGCTCTTCGTCGTGTTTCTCGGCTTGAGCGTAAAGCTCTACTTCCAGACGAAAGAGGCGGAGGAAGCGAAGAACTTGGCGCTCATGGAGCGCGACGCCGCCGAACGGGCCCGCAAGTCGGCTCGTGAGAATGCCGACCAGGCGATCGCCGCCCAGAAGGAGGCGACCGAACAGCGCGATCTCGCGGTCGAGAACGAAAAACGGGCGGTTGCGAACGAGCAGCGCGCCATTGCCGCGGAAAAGGATGTCACCAAACAGCGCGACCTCGCGGTTGAAAATGAGAAGCGCGCGGTCGACAGCGAGAAACGCGCGCTGGTAAACCTGGAACGCGCCGTTGTCGCTGAGAAAGATGCGACCAAGCAGCGGGACATTGCCGTCGAGAACCGGAAGAAGGCGGAAGCGGCGACCCTGGAAGCCATTGAGCAGAAGCGTCGCGCCGTCAGCGCCTTGTCCATTTCCGATTTCAACGAGGGCGCGCGTCTGGCGGATGACGGCTCGGAATCGACCGCCATGGCGTACTTGGCGCGGTCCTTGTCCTGGGATCCGGAGAATTCGTCCGCGGAGGCGCGCTTGATCTCTCTGCTGTCGCTCAAGAACTGGTCATTGCCGCGCACGGCGCCGTTGAAGCATTCCGGAGCGGTGACCGCGATCGATTACAGTCCGGATGGGAAGTATATTTTGACAGCCTCGGGGTCCACCGCGCAGCTGTGGTCGACGGAGACGAGCGAGCGCTTCGGTGACGCCGTCGCCCACAAGAACGCCATCACCGTGGCGCGTTTCAGCCCGGATGGTAAAACCTTTCTGACCGCTGCGGATCCCGACGCGCAACTCTGGGAGACGGAAACGCAGCAGAAGACCGGCGCCGCTTTGCCTCACGGCGGCGGGGTCTATTCCGCGCGCTTCAGCTCGGACGGAACCAAGGTGGTCACCTGCGCCGGCGACCGCACGGCCCGGGTCTGGGAAGCCGAGTCTGGAAAGCAGATCGTCTCGGTCGAGGTCCCGGGATTGCCCGCCGGCGTCGATTTCAGCCCGGACGGCAAGTATTTCATCCTGGCCTTCGATTCGTTCGCGCAGGTCTATGACGCGGCATCCGGCAGCCCCTTGGGCGCCCAGTTGCAGCACGAGGGCGGTGTTTTCGGCGTGGGTTTTGGTCCCAACGGGAAATATGTCGCGACGGCGTCGGGCGACTCCTCGGCCCGGATCTGGGATGCGTTGACCGGCGCGCCGGCGACCGATCCGTTGAAGCATGAGGGGCGGGTTCTGGGGGTGGCCTTCAGTCCTACGGGGCTGGAACTGGTTTCCTGGTCGGAAGACGACACGGCGCGGGTGTGGAACGTGGAAACCGGCGAGCCGGTTGGAGAGCCGATGCGCCATGACCTCGACGTCACGCAGGCGGCATTCAGTCCCAATGGTCGCTGGGTTGCCACGGCGTCGGAGGATCGAACCGCGCGCGTTTGGAATGCGGCGACCGGAAAGCCGGTCATCGAATCAGTCAAGTCCGAGGGGCCGGTGAAGGCGATCTGCTTCAGTCGGGACGGATCACGCCTGGCCACGGCTTCGGAGGACGCCACCGCTCAGGTTTGGACGACCTTGAGCGGACAGCCCAAGTCGGAGCCATTGTCGCATGGGCCGTTTCCGCTTTATTGGGCAAGTTTCAGCTCCGATTCCAGGAAGCTCATCACCTGCGGGCACGATCGCGTTGCGCGAATCTGGGACACGGGAGCCAGCCAGGAATTGACCGAGCCGCTGGCGTTGAACGGCCGTCCGTTCATGGCGGGCTTCAGTCCGGATGACACCCAGGTTTTTGTCGCCACGGACGATGGAGAAGTGCAGCGCTTCGATGTCAAGACGGGCGACCCGGTCGGGGAGCGTTACAAGGCGCGCGGCAGCAAGGCGTTGAATGTCGAATACAGCGCTGATGGCTCGAGCCTCCTGGTGGTGGGTTCGCGCGGAGCTGTTGTTTTGGATGCCAAGACGGGGGCGCCGCGGTTTGAGCAGGAGGCGACCCATTCGCCGAGGTTGATCAACACGGGACATTTCAACGCGGACGGTTCGTTGTTCATCACCGCCGGCGCGGACAAGACGGCCAAGGTCTGGGATTCAAGAACCGGCCAACCGAAGGGCGGCCCCTTCAGCCATAAGGACGGCGTCACGGATGCGGTGTTCAGCAAGGACGGCAAGTATGTGGCCACCTGCTCGAGGGATCGAACGGCGCGCTATTGGAATCTTGAAACCGGCGAGCCCATGGTGGATCCGATGCCGCACGACCGCTCGATCAATTCAGTGGATGTCAGTCCCAACGGCGTTTACATCATTACGGCTTGCGACGATGGCACGGTCCGGGTCTGGCGCACCTCCACGGGGCAGGCTGCCGCGGAGCCGTTGCAACATGATGATCGGGTTCAAAGCGCCCGATTCAGCGCCGACGGGCGTTTGGTGGTCAGCTACGGTCGGGAGAAGGTTGCCAAGGTCTGGGAGACGGCCAACTGGAAGCTGGTCACACAGCCGCTCGCCCACTCCGGACAGGTCAACTCGGCTGTCTTCAGCAAGGACGGCGCCTTTGTGGCCACTTCGTCGAGGGATGAAACAGCGCGGATCTGGCAGATTTCGCTTCCGGGCGACGCGCCGGACTGGCTGACGCGACTGGCCGAAACGGTCGGCGGTTTCCGCATGGTGGCTGCGGAATCCGGCGGCGGAACGGAACTGGTTCTGGATCCGTGGAAGAAACTGGGCTCCTTGCGCGGCGACATGGGCGAGGGGGAGGAGAATGCCACCTATTCCAAGTGGGGCTCCTGGTTTCTGGCGGACCGCAATTCGCGCACGGTCTCGTCATTCGCGTCCCTCAAGGTCTCGGATTATGTCGACCGCAAGGTGGATGACGCGGATCGCGAGAGTCTGTTTGAGGCGCTGGATATCCAGCCCGATCATGGTCTGGCCCTGGCGAGGTTGGGTATTTTAGAGACGAACAACTTGCTTGCCGGATTCTATACGGACCTGGCTGTCCAGTATCGTCCGAACGACTACCGGACCTTGTGGCTGCGGGGCGAGGTGCTGCATCGGCAGCTGAAGTACGCGATGGCCTGGCCCATTCTGGAACGCGCCGCCGAGTTGGATCCGCGTGCGGTGGACACTTTTGGTCCGGAGGGAGCGGAGTTTGAATCAGTCAATCTTTCCGGAGCCGTTGCCAAGGGCTGGTTGCCCAAGGGTTGGGAGGACAACAACTCGGACAAACGCTACAACATGACCTATACGAAGCTGGCCGACGGTCCGGCGGGGACGGATGCGGCCATCCGTATCAAGGCGCAAGGTTCGGCGGGACGGGCCGAATTGCTCGGTCCGCGCTTCATTGCCCGGGCCGGGGCGAATCGGGTGATCCAGTTCTGGGCGCGCGGCAGTCGCGGCGACAGCATTTCGGTCTACGCGCGCGGTTTCTCCAGCGCGAAGGGAGAGCGGCCGGCCTCCTACGCGTATGAGGTGATCCGCATCGATGATGACTGGAAGCAATACAATGTGCCTGTCCGCGCGCAGAATGATCTGGCGGCAGAGGTCGTCCTGCAGATTGCGACGTCCTCGAGCGGGCGTGAGATCGACATTGCCGATTGCGTGGTGCGGGTCAGGTGAACCCGAGATCTGTCCGCGCGATCCGGAGGTGGGAAGACAAACGGTAAGGGCGTCGTCGGGTGAGTTGCCCGCAAGGCCCATTCAAAATCGCCTTTGACCGGTTCGGGGCGACCTCCTAGATTTTGCGTGTGGAATCGGATACCCTCAGCGTTGGCGGACATCGCCCCCCCGAAGCCACCCCATTTCTTGCGCCGGCCAGGTTCGGGTTCCTGACGCGCCAGTTTCTCATCCTGAGTCAGGGCCTCTATGGCTCGGGCGGTTTTGCCCTGCTCGCCATCTCCGTGGGCGTTGCGAAGATCTTCAAATCGCGCAATGTGGTCTGGCCCGAGATTCGTCGGCAGATCCTGAATTGCGGGGTCCGGCAAATTCCGATTGCAGCATTCATGGCCTTGGCGCTGGGGTTTGTGGTGGCGGGACAGTTGCTGGTCCTGAAGACGGTCACCGGGGTGCAGTCGCAGATCTACGCCGGCGGCGCCATGGTGACCATCGTTGTAAGGGAGCTCGGATGCATGGCCATCACCTTGCTGGCGTTGGCTCGAAATGGCACGGCCATGGTGATCGAACTTGGCGCTGCGCGGGTCAAGGGCGAGACCCTGGCGTTGCAGGCCGTCGGCGTCGACCCGATCCACTACTTCGTCGTGCCGCGGGTGGTGGGCCAAAGCCTCTCGGTGTGTTGTCTGTCGTTCGGCTTCAATCTGCTCGCGACGGCGAGTGTCTACGTGTTCCTTTACGCCTTGGGTTTTACTCTGCCGCTCAGCGAGTATCTGGACCAGTTGGCGACGTACCTTCGCCCGCTGGATTTCCTGTTCCTGGTCCTGAAGCCGGCGCTCTTCGGGGCGGTGGTCGGCTGCGTCTGCTGTCAGCAGGGGCTCATGTGTCCGACAAAGCTGGAGCACATTGCCGCCGCGACCACGACGGCCGTGGTCGTGACCCTGGTGGTTTGCGTCCTGCTGAATGGCTTCTTTGTGGGTTTGTTCTACCTCCTCTGAGCCGTGACCGCATCCGCGACAGAGACCGCTTGCGCGCTCATTGAGATGAGGGATGTGCAGCTCCGGCACCCGGATATCGTGGGAACCTGGCGGGTCAACGGGGTCAATTGGCGGATTGAGCCGGGCGATTTTTGGGCAGTGGGCGGCCTGCAGTGGTCGGGCAAGACGAACCTGCTGCTGGCCGCGGCGGGCGTGAACTCCCGGATCCGCGGAAGCCTCAGTCTGTTCGGTCGCGAGTTTGCCTCGCTCGACGAGGAGGAGCGGACGCGCGAGCGGCTCCGGATCGGCCTGGTCTTCGGGGGCGATGGACGACTCCTGGCAAACCTCAGCATCGCCGAGAACATTGCGCTGCCGCTGCGTTATCTTCAAGGGGAGGACAGCGAGACAATGGGCCTCCGTGTCACGCAGTTGATGGAAGCATTGGACCTGGTATCGGTCGCCGCGGAACCCGCCGGTTCGGTCAGTCTGAATCATCGTCGCCGGGCGGCGTTGGCCAGGGCTGTTGTGTTGGAGCCTGAAGCGCTGTTGTTTGATCAACCTTTTGAGGGGCTTGATCCAAGGCAACGACGATGGTGGCGGGACCTGATCCGGGACCTGCATGCGGGCAGTTCTCCCTTGTTGGCCGCCGCGGCGACCCTGGTTCTGGCGACGGAAGACCTGCGGCCCTGGGTCTCGCGCGCCAATCGGTTCGCGCTGCTGGGCGAGGGAACGTTTCAGGTGGTCGGCGACCGGGATGCGATGAAGGCCTGCGACCTTTCGCTTGCCCGGGAGCTTCACCTGCAGGATTCTGCAAGAGACTAGATCATGGCTGGACTCGCCCCTGGATTAAGAACGCAACTCACGCGCGCGGAGCGCATGGTGGGTTGGTTTGTCACCTTCACCGCGCTCGGATTGGCGGCCGGGTTCTGCGCCTACGTCTATTACACGGCGAAACGGAAGGGGACGTTCGAACCCAAGGCCTACTACCAGACGAGCATCAAGGATGCGGCCGGTCTGAAGGTGGGTGATCCGGTCAAGATGATGGGCTTCGATGTCGGGGAGATAACCGCGGTCATTCCCAACGAGCCCTACGCCTACTACAACGTGACCATCGAGTTCTTTGTCCGCCAGGGCGGCGACAACCGCTACTTCGACTATGTCTGGACCGATTCGCGGGCCAAGATCGCGTCGGCCGACATCCTGGGCAACCGCTATGTCGAGATCATCAAGGGGAGCGCTGGACTCAAGACAGTCTGGCAGCCGGATCCGGAGAAGCAGGAATTCTTGCGGCTGGATCAGATGGCCAACATCAGCGAGGACCGGGAAAAACTGAAATACTGGGCGGAGGAAACCTATGTCAACGAACTGGTTCGTTATGGAAAATGGCGGAAACTCGGGCAGATGTTGGAAGTGGATGCGGAGAATGCGGGGATCAGCCTGACCCTGTTGCGGTCGTGGAAGGCTCCGGGCGCGTCGATTCACGACGTGGGGGCGCAGACGATTGACGAGGCGTGGGAGAAGGCAGTGGCCTACGATGGTTGGAGCTCGCCGGGTCCTTATTTGGGACATCTGGCGGATGCCTTGACGCCGGATCAGTTGGCCGAGATCTACCCTCATCCGGCGGACCTGCCGGGTGACTACCGGAATCCGGACCAGCCCAAGCCTTACTACCTCGATTCGGAGGAGTCGAAGGCGCTCGGCGATGTCGTCACGGAAGTGGCCGACCAGGTGGCTTCCGTGGTTGGGAAGGAAGGCGCGATCGGGGATCTGCTGATCAATGAATACATGAAGACGGTGGTCACCAACCTGACCAAGCGTGGAGCCGTCGCCGACCTGTTGATGAACGCTGAGGTCCGGGCGGTCATGACGAACGTCGAGAACCTGACGCAGTCGCTGACCAACAAGGGAGCCATCGCCGACCTGGCTCTCAACGAGGAATTGAGCCGCACGGTCAACGAGATCACGGAGACCATGGTTCGGGTGAAGAATCTGGCGGACCAGCTCGACACGGCCCTGCGTCCCGCGCCGGTGAAACCGGACGGAACACCCAAGACCAATGACATCACCACCATCGTCAATGACCTGGGAAATCTGCTTGGCAACGTGGAGGGCATCACGGGTTCCATTGATCGCGAGTTGGCGGCCAACACCAATCTCGTCTCCCAAACCCTGGAGATCGCCAATTCCATGAAGGATTTGGCGCGGACCATCGAGTCCGCACTCGGCAGGAATCCGGAACTCGTTGGCAATGTTTCCAAATTGACGGCGGAGATCGACGGTTTCATGCAGTTGCTTGGGCGACACTGGTTGTTTCGCAAGGCCGCGGAGAAGCAGGCCGAGGACATTGAGCAAGCCTGGAAGGCGGCGGACCAGGCGATTCTGCGGGTTGGGGCGCTGGCCGGGGCCCTGAACGCCTCCCTCGCCGCGCCGGCGGTCTCGGTCGAGGGCGTGCGACCAAAGACCAAGGAGTTGGAAGCCGCGACCGTTGACCTCGCCGCCAGTTCGGACAAGGTGGTCTATCTCGTGACGGACAACCCCACCCGGACGGGCGCGCTCTCGGAATTGGCCGTCAGCGCGGTGGGCCTCGCCGAGGAGTTGAACACCCAACTAGGTTCGAGTCCGGAACTGGGCGAGAACGTCCGGGGATTGGCGCGAACCCTGAAACGCTTCCTGAAGGAGTATGAGGAGAACGCGGTTGCACGCGAGGCGCGCAGGAAGAGCCAGGGAGGGCAGCCTGTTGAGGCCGGGGCGAAGGGGAGATCCAAGAAGGCGTTTCTGCGGAATCCGTTCAAGTCGCGCGGCCAGCGCCGAGATTGACCATTGTTTCGGGGCGGCGGCGCATGGAGGAGCTTCAATAAGGACTCACGTTTCGGCGCGGGTTGATCTAGACTGAGTCCATGGACATCGGTGATTTACGGGAACACTACACCCGGGCGGAACTGGATGAGGGCGGTCTGGCGGAAGATCCGCTGGTCCAGTTTGAGCGTTGGTTCAAGGAAGCCTGCGACGCGGAGCTTCCCGAGCCGAACGCCATGTGCCTTTCCACGGTTTCCCCGGAAGGGCAGCCTTCCTCGCGCACGGTGCTGCTGAAGTCATTCGACGGCGAGGGATTTGTCTTCTACACGAACTACGGCAGTCGCAAGGCGAAGGAGATGGAAGTCAATTCCCGGGTGTCGCTGCTGTTTCCCTGGTTGGGACTGGAGCGGCAGGTGATCGTGAGCGGACGGGCGGAGAGGGTCTCCACTGCGGAGTCGCTGAAGTATTTCCTCTCGAGGCCGAGGGGAAGTCAGATCGGGGCCTGGGTTTCGCGGCAGAGTTCGGTCGTCACATCGCGTAGTCTGATCGAGGCAAAGTTGGACGAGATGAAACGAAAGTTTGCGGAAGGCGAGGTGCCCTTGCCTTCGTTCTGGGGCGGCTATCGGGTTGTTCCGGCGACGATTGAGTTCTGGCAGGGACGTCCGAGCCGCCTGCACGACAGGTTCCTGTATTCGCGCGATGAGGAGCGGGACTGGCGCATCGAACGATTGGCCCCCTGAGCGGATGACGCCTCTCCTCGGCGCGGTCAAACCGTGAATAGCCTTGGGGGATGGCCGGGCCTCCCGCTACACTTGCCGTCCCATGTTCATGAATAAACGAAGCGCCGCTGTTCTCGCATTCCTCTGCCTGGCCGTCTCCTCTCCTGCGGGCTCCAACCCGAACATCCTGCTGATCCTGGTGGATGACATGGGGTATGGCGACGCCGGTTGCTACAACCCGGATTCCAGGATTCCGACCCCGCACATCGACTCCCTGGCCCGCGATGGCATGCGTTTCACCGATGCGCACGCGGCCGGTTCGGTCTGTCACCCGTCGCGCTACGGCTTGTTGACCGGGCAGCATCCTTGGCGGGTCAACACCAACGTCTGGCGCAAGCAGCCTGTCATTGCCGCGGATCGCGTCACGGTCGCCTCCTTGCTCAAGGCCCGCGGTTACCGCACGGCGATGGTTGGCAAGTGGCACCTGGGCTTCGCCGAGAACGGCTATGAGAATCCCTTGCCGGGCGGCCCTGTGGATCGGGGCTTCGAAAGCTATTTCGGCATCCGTGCCTCCACGGATATTCCCCCCTATTTCTACATCCGGGGAAACAAGGCCGTCGCGCCGCCGACCGACACAATCGCCGCCAACTACAGCGAGGACGGTTGGACAAAGATCCAGGGAGCCTTCTGGCGGGAAGGCGGCATCGCCCCCGGGTTGGAACTGAAGAACGTGCTGCCGCGTTTCACGGATGAGGCTTGTGATGTCATCCGCAAGCATGGCAAGTCCGCTTCCGGGAAACCCTTGTTCCTTTACCTCGCTTATCCCGCGCCGCACACGCCCTGGTTGCCGACCGGGCCCTATAACGGCAAGAGCAAGGCGGGCATGTATGGCGACTTCACTTTCATGGTCGACGACATGGTCGGCAAAGTCCTGAAGGCCCTGGACAAGGCCGGCCTGGCCGAGGATACCCTGGTCATTCTCAGCTCCGACAACGGCCCGGTCTGGTATGACAAGGACGTCAAACGCTATGGACACGATTCCGTGGGCGGCTTGCGGGGGATGAAAGGCGACGCTTGGGAAGGCGGCCATCGCATGCCCTTCCTGGTGCGTTGGCCCGGTGTGGTGAAGGCGGGTTCCGTCTCGGACCAGACGATCAGTTTTACTGATGTGCTCGCGACCTTTGCGGCGATCACCGGCGCGAAGCTGCCCGCGGGCTCCGGCCCGGACAGCTTCAACATCCTGCCCGTGCTGAAGGGTGCGCACCCCAAGCACAAGCCCATTCGCGGCCCGTTGGTCCACCAGGCGTCGCGCGGCTCAACCGTCATCCGCTCGGGCAAGTGGAAGCTCATTACCTCGCTCGGTTCCGGCGGCTTCTCGGAACCGCGCAAGGTGAAGCCAACCAAAGGCGGACCTCAAGGACAGCTCTACGACATGAGCAAGGACCGCAACGAGACGACGAATTTGTGGCTGGAGCAACCAAAGGTCGTCGCGCAATTGCAGGCCGAGTTGAAACGGATCCAGCAAGCCGGTCAGACGCGGCCGTAGTCGGGCTGGGAACGGACGCAGCGGTCCCAAGCCTCATGAGCTTCCCGGTCTGGGGGACGTCCACAGCTGAGATAACTGCGCCATCCGCGGTTCAACCCGCTACCTATTCCACATGGCGTTGATTTCCTCGACGGTTTGGTCGACGAGGACATTGCCGCCCTCGGGACCGACGAGGTTGCTGTTCACGATGGCGCTGTAGCCGCCGCCCAGGACGGCTTTGTGCGTGGCGACGTAATAGCCGGAGGTGCAGGCAAGCTGGACGACGAAGGTCTGTGTCGCCTTGCTCCAGGACTTCATGCGGATGCCGTAGTCGGTGAAGAGCTCGAAGGGATTCGTGCAGATGGCGGTGTCGCCGATCCGGATGGCGTGCAGCTCCATGGGGTAGAGTTTGTCGGTCTTCTGGTCTTCGAAGCGATCGACGGTCTTCTGATGCCAGAGCTGGCGGCGGCCGGTGTCGCGCCCCTTGGCGGCCTGCTCCTTCAGGCTGGCGATCTCCTTGCGGGCGGAGGCGTACTCCTCATCGGTCACGATGCGGCGGGGCAAGGCGATGTCTTTCACGCGATGGCTGAAGGGTGGATCCGTGTGCAGGTCCGACTTGCCGGCCAGAAAGGCCTCGTCCACGCCGTTGGCGATGCGCCTGGCGATCTCCTGGAGGCGGGTGAGGCCGCGGGCCTTGAGCATGCGGGCCTCGGCGGCCTTGTTCCACATCAGGTGCGGCGACTGGTCCCCCGCCGCGCCGATCCACGCCAGCACGGTCAGGTCCTTGCCGTATCTCTCGCGCAAGGCGATCCGGGTTTCGTGCCAGTAGTCGGCGTTGACGGCCGTGCGACTCTCGACCTCCTGCGCAGGACAGGCGACGTTGACCGCCATCGCCTGGAGCTTCTTTTGTGAATCCCAAAAGAACAAGACGTCCACGCTGTGGTCCTCATAGCCTTCGATGTTGCGGAAGTTTCGGGCGGCGGTGGATCCGTACATCGTGGCTGTGCCGTTGTTCAGCTGGCGTCGACGATTCTGCGCGACGACGGCATGCCCCAGGCCCCAGCTTACCGCGCCGGGCTTGCGCGCGTTCCATGTCGTTTCAATCAACGTCGCCAACTGGTCCGTCAGGAACTCGACGTATTCCTTTGGTTGGATCACGCCTTCCTTGGGAATGTTGTAGACGCCTTCGCGCATGACCGGCGCGGTGTGGGTATGCGTCGCGCTGAGTAAGACCTTGCGGACGTCGAGGTCGGGGACGCGCGGCGCGAGTTTCTTCCGCATCTGTTCCTGGATGTTGTCGCGGATGGCGACCAGGTCGCAGGAAACCATGACGGCCTGTTCCAAGGCTCCATCGGGGCCCTTCTTCTCCAGCGCCACGGCCGAAGCAATGCACGGAGATTCGACTTTCTTGGCGATGCGTGTGCCGAACTGTCCGGAGACGGCGACCGGCAACTCCGGTGTGATGGTGATCTCGCCGGAGCCAATGAGGATCCTGGCGTGCGAAAGCCCCCCGCAGAGCAACCACGCTGTGACAACTATAAGTGGGAGTTTTCTCATGACAGAATAAATGACCGAAAGCCGGTTATTGTCCCGAAAATAATGGCCGAGGGGCGGGAGCGCTGGAACGAGCGTCAGTGTTCGCGCCCCTGACGCTCGGGATGGGGCCCGCTTCGGGGCCTCCTACCTTGCCGCCGCTTCGATCTCGGTGCGAGGGAAGGGTTTCCTGCCCTTGGAATCGACGGGTTCGCCCTTGCCCCGGCTCCACCATTCGTGGGCGCGCTCGGAATCGTAGGACGGGTTGCGGATCGGCATGCGCGCGCCGACCTCGTAGCGCCAATCGCGCAGCTTGGTCCGGAGCATCGTGGTCAAGCCCTTGCGTTCCGCGACCAGGTTCTTTGACTCCCCGATATCGTTGTGCAGGTCGTAGAGCTCCACATCGCCCTGGAAGTCGAGAAACTCGATCAGCTTCCAACGGCCCATGCGGATGGCGGACGCCGGACGGCTGTGGTGGTAGTGCGGGTGATGAAAATGGATCGCCTCGCGTCCGAGTTTCGCGGCGGGGTTGGCAATCAGCGGCAGCAGGCTGCGACCGTCGATGATCTGGTTTTCCGGAAGCTTGCCTTGGCCGAGTTCGACGAACGTGGGAAAAAAGTCGTAGCTGATCGTGGGTTCGGAGCAAACGGAGCCTGCCTTCGCCAGCGGCGGATACTTCACGATCAAGGGCACGCGAACGCCGCCCTCGTACAAGGTTCCCTTCTCGCCGCGCAAGGGAGCCAGGTCGCTCACCGTGGGATCCACTTCCGGGTTGTAGTCGTAGCGTCGGTGCAATCCGCCGTTGTCGGAGGTGAAGACGATCATGGTGCGCTCGGTCAGTCCCTGTTGCTCGACCGATTCCACGATTCGACCGACGAGGTCGTCGGTGTGCTCGACCATGGCGGCATAAACCGGATGGGGCAGGGTGTGATTGGGGCCCGCTTTCCTGCGGTATTTCTCAACCTTCCTGGAAAGCGCAGCCAACGGAATGTGGACGTCGAAGGGCGAGACCGTCATGAAGAAGGGTTTGTCCTTGTTTCGCTCGATGAAATTGACGGTAAGTTCCGCCTCAAACTCGGTGCGGTGCTGGTCGGGGCGGGGTTTGACGTCCTTGCGATTGATGACGCGAAATCGACCGGGCAAAACGGGGCCGCCGATTTCGACGGCGTAATCGTAGCCCTGTTTGGCGGGGCCTTCGCGCAGGGGGTGGCCCAAGTGCCACTTGCCGACATAGCCCGTCGTGTAGCCGGCCGCTTTCATGGCTTCGCCCACGGTGACGGTCTGCAGCGGCAAGGCCCGGGTCACGAAGGGATCAATGACCCGCTCGAACGGTCGCCAGTGCCCGGGAATGAATTCCGTGATGCCGATGCGCGCCTGGTTCTGGCCGGACTGCACGGCGCAACGGGTGGCGGAGCAGGTCGGCCCCGCGGCGTAGAAATCGGTGAAGCGCACGCCGTCCCGGGCCAGTTGGTCGATATGCGGCGTTTCAATGAACGGGTTGCCGTAGCAACCGACATCGCCCCAGCCCATGTCGTCGATGAAGATCAGGATGACGTTGGGGCGTTGAGCGGCGGAGACGGCGGTGAGGGAGAACAACAGCGCCAGAAGCGCGAACCAGCGGGGTGTTGATTTCATTCCGGGAGGATAGTCGGCGTATTCCCGGTCTCAATGCTCAAGTTGGACGCCCGCCCGCGTGCGATTAAACGAGGGTGGCGAGGGAAACGTGCTGACTCGTCCCTTGGGACTTTGCATGGCGCCACCCGTTCACAATCGCACCCGTCCCCGCCCGGTCCCCGGAATACAGGGTTTTCAAGCGACTGACTTGTGGCAGAATGTCGGGAGTCGAACGCCATGCAGATTTTTGTTCATCGCAACGGGGAAGATCTGGGGCCTTTCTCCATCGAGGAGATTCGTGAAGGGCTTGTCAGGAATGATTTCAGTCCGGAAGACAAGGCCTGGCATGACGGCCTCGCGGACTGGATTCCGCTGGCTGAGCTGGCTGCTGTCCAGCGTCCGGCGGCGGCTTCCGTGTCCGAGTCGAAGAAGCGGGGATTCGGGCTCCGCTTGTCCGCGATCGCGGTGGGTTGCGCCGCCATTGCCGGCGTGGCCATCGCCATGCGGAGCGGGGGAGCGGGAGGCGATCTTGAGTCGGAGTTGTCCGCGGCGGTCGCCGCGCAGGAGAAGGTGGTCTACAAGTCCGACCAGGCCGGCTTCAGCGCGGAGGTGGAGCCCTTTCTCAAGGAGCATTGTCTGCGTTGTCACGGCCCGGAAAAGGACAAGGCCAACTTCCGCGTGGATCGCGACCTGACGACGGAGTTCCTGGATCCCGCCACGAAGGAGAAATGGGGCGAGGTGGTGGATGTGCTGAACAGTCATGAGATGCCGCCGGAGGATGAGCCGCAGCCGGAGACCGACGAGGTCGGCCGGGTGGTGGATTGGATCACCCGGCAGATGGTCGCTGCGGAGCTGGTTCGTCGCGATGGCGCCATTGTTCTGCGTCGGATGAATCGGACGGAGTACCAGAACGCCATTCGCGACCTGACCGGGGTGGACTACGACGTCTCGGCTTTTCCGCAGGATCCGGCGGCCGGCGGATTCGACAACAACGCCAAGGCGCTGACCCTTTCCCCGCTTCACTTGGAGCTCTACCTCGAGATGGCAAGGAAGATACTTGATCGCGCCCTGGTCGAGGGTGAGAAGCCGGAGGTCATCAAGTGGCGGTTCCAGCCTGAGGAAGGCGACGGCGACCGGCATCGGATACAGATCGGCAAGCAGCGGCCGATCGTTCATGGAGCCCAGAACCGGAAGGAGGGGGAGTTCACGGTGATGCACCACGACACCTGGAATCTCATCCCGAATGCGCGCGATTTTCGCGTGTTCGACGAGGGCGAGTATATCATTCGTGTCCGCGCCGGCGGGTTCGTTCCCGATCGGGCGGCCGTCGTGGAAGGCGCGCGCAAGGCATTGGAATGGCGGATCTCGGAGGCGGAGAAGAAGAACCGGACGCGCGACGCCCAACGCCGGCGAAACGACCTGCCGCGGGATTTGAAGCATTTCGAGACCGATCGTATGTACGATTATGGCCCGCCGCGCCTGCGCTTGATCGTGAATCTTGGCGGGCAACCCAGCCCGATTGCGGAGTGGGATGTCGATGCGCCGAAATCCGCGCCGAAGGTCTACGAATTCTCGACGCGGTTCACCAAGGTCAAGGCCGGCATCAAGTTGCAGTATGCCTACAGCATTCCCTCGGTGTTGGAGAACTTCTGGTGCCAGGCTGGCGACACCTTTGCGCGACCGGAAGTCTGGCTGGATTGGTTTGAACTCGAGGGCCCGATCCATGAGTCCTGGCCGCCGCCGAGCCATCGCAAGATCCTGCATGAATCGCCGTTGGAGACCTCGGATGAGACGGCCTATGCGCGGGAGGTGATCGAACGGTTCATGTCCCGGGCTTATCGCCGCCGGGTTGCTAGCGCGGAGGTCGATGAGAAGTTGGCCCTTTTCACCAAGGTTCGCCCGGAGAAGGACTCCTTCGTTGAAGCGATCAAGGTTCCCTTGGTGGCCACGCTGGCGTCGCCGGGGTTCCTCTACCTGGCGGAGCCGGGCGAGGGGGACGATGGCAAGCCGCGCATCCTGAAGAGCCATGAAATTGCTTCCCGGTTGTCTTTCTTCCTCTGGTCCACCATGCCTGACGAGGAACTCACGCGACTGGCCGATGCCGACCAGCTGCTGGAGAGGAAGATCCTCCAAGAACAGGTCGATCGCATGCTGGCTGATGGCCGCTCCGATGCCTTGGCCCGGAACTTTGTCGGTCAATGGTTGGGTTTGCGCGAAGTGGGAGCCAACCCGCCGGCCAGGGATCTCTACCCGAAGTACGATCGTCATCTGGAAACGTCCTGCGTGGCCGAATCCGAGAACTTCTTTCTGGAGATCCTGCGTCACGACCTTAGCGCGATGAACCTCATCAAGTCGGACTTCGTGGTGATTAACGAGCGTTTGGCGCGCTTCTACGGAATCCCCGATGTGCGAGGCGATCATTTTCGGAAGGTGGCCTTGCCGGCCGGCGTCAAGCGCGGCGGCGTCATGACCCAGGCCTCCATATTGAGCGTCACCTCCAATGGCACGAGGACGTCGCCGGTGACCCGCGGGGTGTGGCTGTTGAAGAATATCCTGGGAACGGATCCGGGTTTGCCGGTCGCCAACGCCGGCGATCTGCAACCCAAGGTCCCGGGCATCAACAAGGCCACGGTGCGCAAACGTCTGGAGATACATCGCGAACTGCCGCAATGCGCGCGCTGTCACGACAAGATCGACCCGCTGGGCTTTGCCCTGGAGAACTTCAATGCCGCGGGCGAATGGCGGGAGCAGGAAGGCTTCGGCTACAAGGGCCGGATTCAGAGAGACGATCCGAAGATCAACGCCGCCTCGAAACTGCCCGACGGGACCGAGATCAACGGCGTCGAGGACCTGCAGAATGCCCTGCTGCAGAAGGAGGATCTGTTTCTGAAGAGTCTCGCCGGCAAGATGCTGACCTACGCTTTGGGCCGCGAACTCGGCGTCGCCGACGCGCCGCATGTCGATGCGGCGGTCGCCGCCATGAAGGAGAACAATGGCACGATCCGTTCGCTGATCCGCCACATCGCCACATCGCAGCCGTTCCTCACGAAATGATTCTCTGTTTCTCGTTCTTGGTT
>CAZFLK010000070.1:0-7407 GCA_964519245.1 uncultured Verrucomicrobiota bacterium | reverse complement strand
TCGCCACATCGCAGCCGTTCCTCACGAAATGATTCTCTGTTTCTCGTTCTTGGTTGCCCGAGCATCCTGTGTTGCCGCATGATTCTGAGACAACGGGTGAACGGCCGTCGCCTCTGGCTTGTGCAGCGTTACCCGATAAAGGATCGGAGGTTTGGGAAATGACAATCCGGCAATTCGAGGACATTGAAGGATGGAAAGCAGCGCGAATGCTCGCAAACGCAGTCTATGACCTGACAATGAATGGAGCGTTTGCCAGGGACTACGGGCTATCCGACCAAATCAGCCGGGCCGCGGGATCCGCCATGCACAACATTGCAGAAGGTTTCGACTCCGGATCCGGGCCGGAGTTCATCAAGTTCTTGCGCTATTCCCAGAGATCCTGCGCGGAGGTGAAAAGCCAACTCTATCTGGCTCTCGACCGGGATTACATCACGTCCGTCGAGTTTCGCCGCGTCTTGAATCTTGCGGATACTGCACACGCAAGAGTCGGGGGATTTATCAAATATCTGCTTCAACAAGGACGACTGCCAGCGCAAGGGCCCCAACAAAAAACAAGGAACGAGAAACCATGAACATCCTCCACCAGCCCCTTTCCCGTCGTCACGCCTTGCGCGGCCTGGGCGTCAGCCTGTCGTTGCCCCTGCTTGATGCAATGATCCCCTCCGGCTTCGCCGCGCCGTCGAAGTTCAAGCCGCTTGCCAAGTCGGACAGCGTCAAGCCGCGCGCCATCTTCTGTTACATCCCGAACGGGGTGAACATTGCGGAGTGGCTGCCGAAGGATGAAGGGCGGGGTTACACGTTGTCGCCGTCGTTGTCCGTGCTCAAGGATCACCAGGCCGACTTCACATTGCTTTCCGGATTGGGGCACCCCCGATGCACGGGGGGGCACAGCGGCGCCGACACCTGGCTCACCGGCGCGGATCTGAAGTCGACCCCGGGCTCGGACTACACCAACTCGCAATCGATCGACCAGTTGATCGCTGGCAAGCATGGCAAGGAGACGCGCTTCACCTCCCTGCAGTTGTCGGACAACTCGGGAACGGGCTCGGCCGGGCACAGTCATACGCTGAGCTTCAGCCGGTCCGGCACGCCGCTGCCCGCCGAGAACTCGCCGCAACGCCTGTTCGAGCGCCTGTTCGTTCCGGAGACCGCGGATGATCGCGCCGCGACCCTTCGCCGCTACGCGGAGAAGAAGTCGATCCTCGACAGCATTCTCGGGGAAGCCAAGGCGTTGAACAGGCAGTTGAGCGGTCCGGATCAGGAGAAGTTGGAAGAGTATCTTGCCTCGGTACGCTTGACGGAGTTGCGCGTCCAACGCCTTGAGGAATGGGTGGATGTGCCCAAGCCGGAGATCGACAGCCGGCATCTCCAGCTCACCATGCAGCCGAACAACGCGCACGATCGGCCGATGTGGATCGATGTGATGATGGAGATCAACTATCTCGCCTTCCTGACCGACACGACCCGAGTCATCAGTTTCGAGTGGTCGCGAGAGGCGGGCGGTCGCGGCGGCGGCGGCGAGAACCATCATCAGCTTTCCCATCATGGCGGCGATGCCGGCATGCTTCGCGGGCTCGCCAAGATCGATCGCTTCCATCTCGAGCGACTGGGCCGCTTCCTCACCTTCCTCAAGGCCACCAAGGAAGCGGACGGCTCGATGCTCGATCGCACCATGGTCCTGTTCGGTTCGGGAATGAATTCCGGATCGGGGGGCGGCCACTCGCCGAAGAATCTCCCGCTGCTGATCGCGGGCGGTCACAAACTTGGATTGAAGCACGGGCAGCACCTGAAGCATGATGAGAAGAGCCATCCGCCCTTCGCCAACGTCCTCCGCACCATGGCCGAAGCGATGGATGTCGACGCCGACGGATTCAGCGACAGCCAGGGCCGGTTGACGGGATTGGTTTGAGCGCTCCTGGCATTGCGGCGGCATTTGCGACGCCTGCCGAACAAACGCAACAGTTGATTTTCGGTGAACGCCGCTGGCAAGGTCTGCGCCGGCTTATCGCCCGGACCTGTTTCCAATCTATCAATCCAACGCCAACACATCATGACACCTGAAGAAAAAGCCGCAGCCCTTGGGCTGGAGTTCACCACCTCCGAACCGGGATACCTGAACCTCTGTATTCGCACGGGAAATCACCTGATCACCTCCGGTCACGTCAGCGACCAGTCCGGCGTGCTCGGCAAAGACCTGGCCGTCGAGGACGGCTACGCCGCCGCAAAGAATTGCGCTGAGAAGATCCTGAACTCCGTGCGTCAGGAGCATGGGACCTTGAATGGTCTCCGCGTGATTAAGCTGCTGGGCTGCGTCTATTCCGCGCCTGACTTCACGGATCAACATCTCGTGATCAACGGGGCCTCCGACTTGCTGCATGAGATCTTCGGCAAGGACGGCGACGGCTACCACGCCCGCAGCGCGCTGGGCTTCGCCGCCCTGCCCACCGGCGCCGCTGTCGAAGTCGAGGCCATCTTCGAGATCAAGGACGCGTGACGCGACACGGCGCCGGAGCCCGAAATTCACCGCGTCCCAAAATCCAAACCTCCGTAGCAGCCGACGTGAGGAGGCTCATTTTGACCCTGTGCGGCCAAGAGCATGAGCCTCCTCACGTCGGCTCCTACGATGCGTTTTCGCGTCCTTCGGGTCTTCGCCGCCCCGGAGAACTTGTATTCCGCGCTCCGATTCGACCCTACGCCCCGGCCATCTGGCCGCGGGTGACGCCGAGTTGATTCTTGAGCCGCAGGTCGCGCCAAAGGTCGCCGCCGTCGATCTCGCAGTTCAACAGTCGCTGATAGCGGCCGATCGTCTCACGAACCTGTTCGGGGCTGTCGTTGAGGAACTCCACGCGGAAGCGCCGCGCGCCAAGGTCCATGAACCGCGCGACGTATTCCGCGCCGGTTTGGGCCTGCGAATTGAAGACCGTGTTGCGACAGCCGACATCGGCCTTGAGGGGATGCTCCATGCCGACGCGGTCGCGTAGCTTGACGTCGTGCTTCTCGCAGGGGCGGCCGCAGTCGCGGTAGTCCTTCCCGTCCGACATGAACGCGCAGAACACACAATGCTCCATGTGAAACATCGGCATGTGCTGGTGGATGGTGATTTCGATCCGGCCGGACGGGGACGCCTGGAGCAACGCCTGCAACTGATCGACGTTCAAGTCGTAGGATGCCGTCACGGTTTCCAGTCCCAGGTTGGAAAGCAGGTGGTCGGCCGTCAGGCTGTTGGCGACGTTGAGCGAGAAATCGCCAACACGACGTTCGCTCGCGAAGAACTCCAGTCCCTCATGATTGCGGACCAGGTAACCGTCCGCCTTGCTGGCCAGGATCGAGCGCAGGATGCCTTCCTCGCCTGTCTTGAACACGCGCGGCGGCGCGATGAAGATGCCGGCGTTCCCGTCGCGGTCGGACGAGGGAACCCGCTCACGGTAGCGCTCCACGGCGGCTCGGGCGGTCTTGGGGTTCTCAAAGTCGCAGTAGATCGTGCGGATGCCGCAGTCGATCGCAGCCTCCAATTGTGGGAGTGTGCGGATCAAGGCGATGAGCGTCGGATCCGTTGCGGAGGAAGGCGGGGCAAACGCCGCATCGGGGCTCCGGGAATCGCTTGGCAGCGGCTGCCGAACCTCGCCCCGGCCGAGCAATGCTCGGCGCTCCAAGGAAGGATCTTGTGAATCCCGGAGGTCCCAGCGCCGTGGTTGCTGCCGCTGCGCTTCCAGTTCCGCGACCAGGTCGCGCCGCATCCGGTTCAACTCGCTGACGGGCAGGATGAGTTCGCCGTCGAGGTGGTTGTCGACGGATTCCAGGTGGAACGGCGTGCCGCCGAGTCGGCCGAGTTGTTTGTTCAGCGCGTCATCGTTCAATGGCCGCTTTGTCGCGGCTTCCAAGGCGATCATTGAGTCCGCCTTGGCGATGGAGCCGCTGTCGTCGTGAGCGATCACCGTCAACAGTGTTCCCATCGCGCCGTGAACTTCGAAACGGAGGGGCTGTGTTTGTCGTGGTTTGTCGCCGGCGTAGGTCTGTCGGACGCGCTTGTCGAGTTCGGGGTCGCTGGTCTTCCAGAGTTTGTCGCCCGGTCGGACGCGTCGGGGATTGATCTGTCCGTCGCGGAAGCGCAGTTGGGCGGAGTTGCCCCGGATATCGATCGAGAACACGCGGCCGCCCTGTTCATTGTCGTCGCCGGTTCCCGTGTCGATGACGACGCCGTCGCCGGCCTTGATGGGCGCCTGGGGTTGGAAGTTCAGGGTTTGGCCGTTGACGCGCTCAATCTCTCCGAGATAGACGCCGCGCTTCTTGGCGAAGCGGGCATGAGCCAGTTTCTGGTTGTCGATGCCGCGCAGCCAACCCGTGTGCAGTCCGCGCGAAAACGCCATCTCGAGATCGTAGCGATCCTCCCGGGAAACGGCGTTGCTTCCGTTCCCGGCATCGGCGGCGGGAGCGAGCTTGTCCAGGGCTTCACGGTAGACCCTTGTAATGTTGGCGACGTATTCCGGCGTCTTGAGTCGGCCTTCGATCTTCAGGGACACGACGCCGGAATCAATCAACTGCGGCAGGACATCGATGCCGGCCAGGTCCTGGGGGCTGAGCAGATAGCGGCGGTCGCCGAGGTTGCGCTCCTTGCCGTCAACAATCAGCTCGTAGGGCATGCGGCAGGCCTGGGCGCATTCGCCGCGATTGGCGGAACGGCCGCCGAGAGCCTCGCTGGTCAGGCATTGGCCGGAGTAGGCGACGCACAACGCGCCGTGCACGAACACTTCCAGTGGCAACGCGTTACTCTCGTTGTGGATGGCGGCGATCTCCTCAATCGAACATTCTCGGGCCAGGACGACGAGATTGCAGCCGAGGTCTTGCGCAAAGGCCACACCCGCCGCGCTGCTGATGGTCATCTGTGTCGAGGCGTGGATCGGAAAGTCGGAGGAGAGCCTGCGGATGAGACGCGCTATGCCAATATCCTGCACGATGGCCGCATCGACGCCGGCGGCAATGATGGAGCGGAGAAACTGCTCCGCGGCTGCCAATTCATTTTCGAACACCAAGGTGTTGAAGGTGACGTAGCCCTTGACGCCCCGTAGGTGAAGAAAGGCCATCAACTCCGGCAGGTCCGCCGCGGTGAAGTTGTGGGCCCGCATCCGGGCATTGAAGCGATCGAGGCCGAAGTAGATCGCGTCGGCGCCGTTCTCGACCGCGGCCTTGGCGCATTCCCAATCGCCGGCGGGCGCGAGGAGTTCGGGCGTCTTTCGGGCGGGAGGATTCATCTGGCGGAGCCACTGATTGGCCGAAGGAAGAAGCCTTCGTATTCCACGGTGTTGGACCGTTCGGGTTCCGCCCACACTTCAATCGCGATTCGTCCACTGCGCAGTGAATTCGCGTCGATGACGCGCCCGTCCGAGACGGGAATCCCATCCAGGAAGTGGCGCAATTGATCGCCCCGCGCCTTGATCAACCACCAGTGCGGGGCATCGACAAACGCCTCCGAGGCCGGTGGGTCGAACAACTCGGTCTGGTGAATCCGTTCGACGAACTCGGGATCGACCTCAGTCCAGAATGCGTCCCTTCGCGCGCTGGCATCCTGAACGTCCTCGACCGCCTCTGACTGGGAGAATATCCAGGGGCTCACGCGTCCACGATTGCCCCAAAGGACGGGGGAGATTCCGGAAACAAACCAGCCCTCCTGTTCGCCGCTCCGATAGAAGACGCCGGAATTGATCCCGGCCGGATCGCCCGGGGCTTCGTGAAACTCGAATGCGAAGGCGAGTTCGAAGTCGGAGAAGTCCCCGGCGTCGAAGACGAGGTAGCTTTTCCTGATCGCATCCGGGGCGCCCTCGATGTGGCCTTGGATGACGCCATCGGAATTGACGGACCAGATGCCGTTGTCGGGTGTGGCTTTTCTCCATTCGACCTCGACTTCGACCGCCCCTTCCGGGGCGCGCCGCAGGACGATCATGTCGCAAGCGTTGAGATTGTTGTCGGCCAGCAGCGGGGTGATTGCGCCCTCGGCCAGCCCGGCGGATGGCGCGTTGGAGACCGTCTCTGCCTGCGGTCCGCTTCTTGAGCGTCTTGCCTTCTTCAGGGCGGACAGGCCGACAAAGATGATGAAGACCCAAAGCAGGATCTTGCTGCGGCGTCCGCGGTTGCGGAGTTCGTCGGGCGGCTCCGAAGGTTCCGGGCCGGAGATGTCCGGCGCGACCGGAATGGCGACGTCGTCAGGCGAACCTGCGGTGGATTGCCTCTGTGACTCCTCGGGGCGTTCATCAGTTTCCCGGGCTGGGGCGCCAATGTCGGCGGCCGTTGCCGCGACGGCGGCGGCGCTGGCGGGACGATGAACGGGATTCTTCACCAGGCATTGCAGGACCAGGGCGGCCGCCGCTTCGGGCGCCGGGTTCGTGACGCCAAGTTCAGCGAGCTTGTCCGGAATCGACAGCGGCGCGATCGACCGGATCTGGTGTGGAATGTCGCCGGAATGAAAAGGGGGCTTGCTGGTGAGCAATTCGTAGAGGGTTGCGCCCAGGCTGTAGATGTCGTCGGCGGGCGACGGCGCCACGCCGTCGAGTTGCTGCGGGCTCATGTAGGGCGGGGTGCCGCTGGAGCCCATGTCGCGCGAGATGCGACTGATGCTGTCCGCCAACGACGCCGCGAGGCCGAAATCGCAAAGCTTGATGCGGCCCTTGGAGTCCAGCATCAGGTTGCCGGGTTTCAGGTCGCGATGAACGACGTTCTCCTCGTGGGCGTATTGCAGCGCCGAGCAGAGTTGGGCGATCCAGGGTTGGATCTGCTCCCAGCGGAAGACTCGGTCCTTCTGCTCGACCTGCAGGGCCGAGAGATTGGGTCCGTCCATGAACTCCATGGTGATGAATGGCGTCTCGCCCTCGACGTTGCAGAAGTCGTGGATGCGGGCGATGTGCGGGTGCGTCAAGCGGCGGCTCTTCAGCGTCTCCCGGCGCATGTCGTCGAGCGCCATGGGGTCGTGCCGGATCTCGGGCGGCACGAACTTCAGGGCGACCGATTCGCCGAGTTCGGTGTCCATGGCCAGCCACACCACACCCATGCCGCCGCGACCGAGTTCCCGCTCGAGGACGTAACGGCCGGCGCCGACCTTCTCACCTGGTTGGAAATCCTGGGGCATGCGCGCGTCGAATCTCGTCGGGACGTTAGCCGAACCTGGGCCCCGACGCCAGCGGGGAACGGAGGCGTGCATTATTCTGGAGGGGCGGTGCTTGCGATTAATCAAGGGTGGCGAGGTAAACGTGCTGACCCGTCCCTTGGGACGTTGATATGGGCTCGACGGAGTCTCTCCCCACCGCCTGTACGAGCCATCCGGCAATAAAGAAGCGCTGTTGGCAGCGGAGTCGTGGGTGGCTCTGGCATGGAATGAAAGGCGCTGAAGCGCGCGACAGCGAATCGAAAAGGCGGTGG
>CAZFLK010000069.1:0-26457 GCA_964519245.1 uncultured Verrucomicrobiota bacterium | reverse complement strand
GACAACAGGGTCAACAGGGCCAACAGGGTCAACAGGGTCAACAGGGTCAACAGGGCCAACAGGGCCAACAGGGCCAGATGGCCGGAAATCCCTCGGCTTCGCCTGAAGAATCCAAATGGAAGGCGCGGACCTTGGATCGCATTGACGCCGCGATGAACCCCGCCAAGCAGGTTGCCGCCAACCAAGGCCAACCGCAGCAAGGCAACCAACAGGGACAACAACAAGGGAAGCAATCGGGCCAGAACCAACCCGGCCAACAGAATGGCCAAGGCCAGCAAAGCCAGGCCCAGCAAGCCGCTCAGGAGGCGATGCAGAATGCCCAGCAGGCGCAACAGGCGCAGATGGCTCAATCCCGCCAGGGAGGCAAGGTTCCCGGCCAGAAACAACAGCAATCCCAGGAAGGCAACGGCGCCGGAGCCCCGATGGTCGCGCAGGATGAGGAACTCATGAACGGCGAACTGCCGGACATGCCCTACCTCGACGACGACGCCTGGGCTCGCCTGCCGCCCAAGGTCGCCGAAGCCTTGGCCTCGCCGAAGGAAGATCTGGACGGCGAATACCGGGCCATGGTCGAGACCTATTTCAAGGTCATCGCGAAAAAGGCCAGCGAAGGAAAGTGATGTCGAACCACAACCTCTCCCCTGCCAGTCGCGCCTCCCGCTGGATCGCGCGCAACCTGACCTTGCTCCTGCTGGCGACAACGGCCGCAACGCCCGCCCTTCAGGCCCAAAGCGCCATCGCGCGCCGGGACGCCGTCGATCTTTCCGTCAACAATGGCGTCGCCTTTCTCATCACCCAGCAGCGCCCCGACGGCTCCTTCGTCGACCAGCGCGGCCGCGATCAACACCACTCCGTGATGACCGCCCTCGCGCTGATGTCCATGGCGTCGGTCGGCCACCTGCCCAGCGACCAGACCGTGGAGGGCGAAGCAATGCGGCGCGCCATCGCCTTTCTGGTGAGGGACGACCGCCAGGACCAGGAAGGCTACTTCGGCCGCAAGGACGGTTCCCGTATGTACGGCCATGGCATCATCACCCTCGCCCTCTGCGAGATGCTTGGCATGGGGATCAACAAACAACAGGACAACCTCATCCGCCAACGCTGCGTCAAGGCCGTGGAACTCATTCTCCGGTCCCAGCGCGTCCGCAAACATTCTGTCAAGTTCCAGGGCGGTTGGCGTTACACCCCGACTTCCGGCGACGCCGACCTCTCGGTGACCGTCTGGCAGACGATGGCCCTGCGATCCGCGAAAAACGCGGGCATGCCCGTGCCCAAGCAGGCCATCGATGAGGCGGTCAAGTATCTGAAACTCAGCTACAAATCGAGTCGGGACGCCTCCGGGAATCCGACCGACATGAAAAGCGGGTTCGGCTATCAACCTGGCCGGGGTCCGGAATTCGCGACCGCATCCGCCGGTCTGCTGGCGCTTCAGGTCTGCGGCGAATACGAGGTCCCCGAAGTCGTCGGCGTGACCGATTGGCTCCTCGACCTGACCCATGCAACCGACGCGCGAGGCCGCCCCAGGAACTCGGTCAACTACGGGACCAAGTGGTTCTTCTACGGCATGTACTACTACTCGCAAGGCATGCAGAAGCGCGGCAAGACCTTCGCTCAACGCGCCTCACAGTTCACGCGCGGCCTCCTCCTGCCCAAACAGGAATCGGATGGAGCCTGGATCAGCGGCGACAGCCAGGAGCGCAGCGCCGGCAGGATCTACAGCACCAGCATGGCCATCCTCTGCCTCTCCGTGAAATACCACTATCTCCCGATCTTCCAATACTGATCGGAAAGTCTCGCGAACCGCTTTTCAACGGATCGCAAGCAAGGTCTCATAGGTCCGCACAAACATCGTCCCGCCGGAGATTGCCGGCGTGGCGTGACAGGTCGCGTCCAAGTCATTCTCCGCCAACTTCCGAAACTCATCCGCCGCGGCAATCACGGTGACCATCCCGTTTCGGTCGATGCTGAAAATCTTGCCATCCGCGCAGACCGGCGAACTGAAGGTGGCGCTCGAAACCCGCTCCCGCCAGATCACGCGCCCCGTGGCATGATCCGCGCAGGTGACCGTCCCCTTGTCCTCCCATAGAAAAATCCGCTTCCCCACCACCAGGGGCGTCGGGATATGCGGAACCGCCTCCTCAATCCGCCAGACTTCTTCAACGTCCTCCGTTCCCGGCCGCAGCGCAACCACGTGCTTCGGATTCTGGACGAAGCCGCAGGTTCCGATCAGCAGGTCTCCGGCGACAACCGGCGATCCAATCGCCCGCTCCTTCTTGACCTGGTTGAAAACGCTCTTCTCCCAGATGACTCTCCCGGCCGCCGGATCCAGCGCGGTGATGCCATGCCGCCAGTTCGTGAAGACAAGGGCCTCGCTGCCGTCCGGCTGCCTGAATGCCGCCGGACAGGAATAACTCAGGCGTTCGCTTTGACGTGGAAGCTTCCAAACCAGCTTCCCGGTCTTCCTGTTCACCGCAATCAACGAACTCTCTCCGTCCTGATCGTTGTTGATCACGACCAGATCGCCATGAATCACCGGCGACGCCCCGAAACCATGTCCCCCCTTCACCGGCCCAAGGTCGCTCTCCCAGAGTTTCTTCCCGTCGTGATCAAACGCGACGAGCGTCAGTTTCTCCGTCGTCCCCCAGCTGAATACCACGCAATCCCCATCCGTGGCCGGCGTCGTCGAAGCAACGCTGTTGAACTTGTGATGACGATGCTTCAATGCCTCGAACTCCCGCTTCCAGACCAGCGATCCATCCGCGGCATCGACGCAGACCGCAACCCGCGCCGCCGTCGCCTCGTCGCCGCAAAGGAGAAAAACGCGATCACCCCAGACAACCGGCGATCCATGCCCGACGCCCGGGAGATCCGTCTTCCAGGCAAAGTTCTTCTCCGTCCACTTCGCGGGAATCTTCGCATCGGACACCCCCACGCCATTCGCGCCGCGAAATCGCGGCCACTCCTGCCCCAACGCAGCGGCTCCGCCGAGCAGGACCATCGCGGCCGTCAGAACAACCCCGCGCCAGCAAAATCGATGACTCTTGTATTCCAGTTTCGACATGAACGGCAGAATACACCTCCACCCCAAGCCGAACGCGAGCGGAAACTTTGCAATCCGGCCAATTCGCTACAGCGGGGCCGCCAAGCGCCGGCAGGCCCGACGAAAGCGCCCCCTTTCGGAAGGACCGCCTTGCGTTGAAAGGCGAATCGGGACGGGACTGCTGGAACTGACAACCGGCCTCCCCTCGATGAAACCGCGAACCATCCCCGGAAAGCCCGATTCACCCAACTCCACGCCGGTATCTAACCGCGCCGGATTGCCGACGAAACCCACGCCGTCGTTGACGCAGGCGCCCCAGATCGTATCCTCCCCGTCTCGCCCCTTCCTGGGCGAAACAGTTGCAGGACAATCCCATGGCATCAGGCGGCAAGAAAGTTCTCAAAGAGTTGGCGGCAGCGACGCGACGCGCGGAACGCGAAGCAAAGAAGCGTCAACGCGAGCTCGAGAGGCGTCGCAAGGAAATGGCGAAGGCAGAGGCCCGCCAGCAGGCCGAATACGAGGTTGAACTCTTCGAGAACGAGATTGACCGCCTCCTTTCCGTCCACAAGGACGAACCTGAGACCTGGAATTGGAAGAAACTCAGCGAGGCGCCCGACCCGCCCCCGCCCGCCGACGACGGCCCGCTCGAACGCGCCGCCCGCGAGGCTCTGGCCAACTACAAGCCCGGTTTCTTTGAAAACCTATTCGGAGGCGCCAAGAAGAAGATCGCCGAACTGGAGGCGCAGATCCAGGCCGGCCGCAAGAACGACGCCATCAATCTCTCCGCGGCGCGACGCCGCCACGAGGAGGAAGGCGCGCAGGCCGAAGCCCAGCGCGCCTTCGCCCGCCGCATGCTCGACGGCGACACCGACGCCTACACCCAGGCCCTGACTGAGATCAACCCCTTCGAGGAAATCAGCGAACTCGGCGCCTCCATCTCCTTTCCCCTCGTCGAACCAAAGCGGATTTCGGTCCGGGTCCAGGCCCGGGGAGAAGGTGTTGTCCCCGCCGAGGAACACAAACTCACCGCCACCGGCAAACTCTCGACCAAGGCCATGGCCAAAGGCCGCTTCTACGAAATCTATCAACACTACCTCTGCGGCTGCGCGCTCAGGATTGCGCGGGAACTCTTCGCGTTGCTGCCCCTCGACGAGGCCCTGGTCAACGTCGTCACGGTGGGCGTCGATTCCCGGACCGGCCACGACACCGACGAGACCTTGATCTCGGTCATCATGCCCCGCAGCCAATTCTCAAAACTGAACTTCAAGCGACTCACCCCGCCGGCGTCGATGGAACTCTTCGAACACCGGATGCAGTTCCGCAAGACCGCGGGCCCAAAACCGGTCAAGGCGTTGACCTTCGACAATCCAACGCCTTCCAAACCCGCCCAAGAGAAAAGCGCGCCGGATGCCGCCGCCAAGACCGGGAAAACTCAGACAACTCCGGCAGCCAATCCGATCGCTGCCGGACTTTTCAATGCCCTCATCGACAGCAAACACGCGGTGGATGGCGTCTCCCTGCTCAAGATCAGCGATCTCGCGCCTTTGCTCAACCTCACCGAGAAAGGCCGCCTCACGATCAAGGAAAGCCGCGAACTCGCCGAAGCCGTCGAAGGCTTCGGTTGCGCCATCGAACCCGACGCCCGCATGACCCAACGCGCCTACGCCTGGACGCGCGACGTGGCCGTGTTCCGATTCAACGAGGGCGCGGCCCGCGAGAACAGCCCGGGCTACGCCGGCATGGCCACCCTGCTCACCCTCTGCGTCGCCATCGCCGCAGCGGACGGGAATGTCGAGGAACATGAACTGGATGTCTTCCGCAACTGCCTCGAAGGACAACTCGCCCTCACCGAACTGGATCGCAAACGCCTCATCGCCCTGGAGAAGACCCTGATTGCAGACTCGTCCGCCGGAGCACGCGCCATCGCGCGCGTCGCCGCCTCCGTGCCCGCCGCGCAACGTCCAATCATCGGACGCGTCCTGGCCCAGGTGGCCGCGGCCGGCGGCCACGTGAAGAAGGTGGAACGCACCGTCCTGGAAAAGATCTACCAGGCATTCGAACTGCCTCTCGACTCATTGGATGAACTGCTGAATGAACTGCTGCCCGCTGCGTCCCCTGAGGCTCCATCCGACAAGCCCGACCTGCCCGACGAACCCGGGACCTCCGCTTCCTTCTCCCTCGATATGGACAAGATCGCCTCCATCGCGGACGAGACCAAAGAGGTGGTCGGAATCCTGTCAGCCGTTCTGGGCGACGGCCCCTCACCCAACGCCAACACCAACGCCAATACAGAACCCGAACTCACCGACGACTTCGTCCCGCCCGAGAACGACGACTGGATGGACGGGCTCGACGAACCGCTCAAGCCGGCCCTGAAGAAACTGATCGGCCGCCCCGGATGGAGCCGCGAGGATTTCAACGCCATCTCCCAGGAATTCCATCAAATGCCGCTCAACATTTTTGACTCCGTCAACGAGTGGAGCGACGACGCCCTTGGCGATTTTCTATTCGAGGGCGAGAATCCCATCGAGGTCAATCGCAGCCTCATCCGGTAATCAGTAATCAGTAATCAGCAATCAGTCACCAGACGTATGAGCACGGAAATCAAACGACGCGAACGGGATGCGATCATTCAATCGCTCCAGGCCGGCCTCGTCCCCCGACAAGGACTTCACCTGATCCAGGTGGGGCGGAAGGAGGAAGTGCAGGCCGTCTTGAACGATCTCGAACGCCTCGAGGAAGGCGGAGCCGCCTTCCGTATCGTCGTGGGGCGATTTGGCTGCGGCAAGAGCTTCTTCCTCAATCTCGTGCGCTCCCTGGCGCTGCAGAAGCGCATGGTGGTCGCGCAGGCCGACATCACCATGGAACGGCGCCTGCACGCCACCGGCGGCCAATGCCGCGCGCTCTATTCCGAACTCATGCGCAACCTTGCCATCAAGTCCAAACCCGACGGCGGCGCGCTGCGCAACCTGTGCGAGGGCTGGATCTCCAACATCCAACACGAGGTCAAATCCAACGGCGGCGACGACGAGGAGGTCAAGAAACGGATCTACGATGATCTGAAGGACCTTCAGGATCACGTGGGTGGGTTCGAGTTCGCCGAAGTCCTGGCCCAATATTACGAGGGCTTTGCCACCGGCAACGATCACCAACAAGGCTCCGCGCTGCGTTGGCTGCGCGCCGAGTTCAACAACAAGACCGAGGCCAACCAGGAACTCGGGGTCCGCCGCATCATCTCGGATGACAATTTCTACGACAGCCTGAAACTGATGGCCGCCTTCTGCCGCAAGGCCGGCTACCAGGGCCTGTTGGTCAACCTTGACGAACTCGTCGTGCTGTCCCACCGCCTGCCGAGCTCCCGCGCGCGCCAGACCAACTACGAGGCGATCCTCACCATGCTCAACGACTGCCTCCAAGGGACGGTCGAGGGACTCGGCTTCCTGCTCGCCGGCACTAATGAATTCCTCGAGGACAAGCGTCGCGGCCTCTACAGCTACGAGGCGCTGCGCTCACGCCTGGCGACCAACGAGTTCGCCGCCGAGGGCATCAAGGATTTCTCGGGGCCGACACTGCAACTGCCGTCGCTCTCCGCGGAGGATCTCTTCGTGCTGCTGCGCAACATCAGGCATGTCCACGCCGGCGGCGACCCGGAAAAATACATCGTGCCGGACGAGGCCCTGATGGGCGTCCTGCAGAAGGCCAACGAAACGCTCGGCGCGGAGTTCTACAAGACACCCCGCGATATCGTGCGCTCCTTCGTCGGCCTGCTCAATGTCCTCGAGCAGAACCCCGACCGCAAATGGGACGAGTTCGTCAAGGACGGCTTCGGCAAGGCTCCCGAGTCCGCCCAATCGATCGAAGAAGCCATCGAACGCGGCGAGGAACCGGAAGAGGATACCGGGGATGAGGATGACGATCTGGCGTCGTTCAAATTATAGGGCGGATTGCCGCATTGACGTCAGGCATGAAGTTCCAAATCCCAAGCTCCAAGCTTCAAAGAAGCTCCAAATCCCAAGCTCCAAATGGAGCGCATCAAGGAGCGGCGACATTCCTGTCGCCGTGGCAGGATCGGAGCGCGGAATTTATTCCGCTTCAACGGAGGGGGGGCAAGCGTTTCGGAGACATGCTCACAGCTCCGGCTATCCGGAGGTTGAAGCGGAATGAATTCCGCGCTCCGTCCACCAACGATCCCGCGATCACCGCTCTCTTTTCCGCAAGCGCCCCCAATCACCCAACTTGGAACTTGGAGCTTGGAGCTTCTTTGGGATTTGGAGCTTGGAGCTTGGGATTTCCAGCGCCCCCCTGGTCCGCATGACCGAAAACGCGTACAGCCTTCTCCACTCCGGCGTCCAGCGGGCCATCTACGAGATGGGCTGGAAGGAGATCCGAGAGGTCCAACAGGACGCCATTCGAACGGTCTACCAGACGGACAATCATCTGCTCGTCTGCGCCCAGACCGCGGGAGGCAAGACCGAGGCCGCCTTCCTACCGGTGATCTCCAAGCTCGCCGACGAACCCAAAGACTCCGTGCAGGCCATCTATGTCGGCCCGCTCAAGGCGCTGATCAACGACCAGTTCCGACGACTGGAGGACCTCTGCGAGCATCTCGAGATTCCGGTCCATCGCTGGCACGGCGATGTTCCGGGCAGCCAGAAGCAGCGACTGCGCGAACACCCCGGCGGCATCCTCCTGATTACGCCGGAGTCCTTGGAATCGAATTTCGTCAACTTCGGCGCCGATGTCCCCCGCGTCTACCGCCACGTGTCCTTCGTGGTCATTGACGAGATGCATTCCTTTCTTGGCAACGAGCGCGGCATCCATCTGCGCAGCCTGCTGGCCCGCCTGGGCGCCGTCGCCGAAAGCAAGCCGCGGATCATCGGGCTCTCGGCCACCCTGGCCGAACCCGAGGAAGCGGCCCTTTACATCGATCCCGACGCGCCCGAAACGGTGACCTCGCTGGAGGCGGCCAGCGCGCAACGCGAGGTCCGGTTCGGCGTGAAGACCTACCTCCAGAGCCCCTCGTGGAAACCCGGACCTCCTCCCGGTCCGGGCGCCCTGCAAGCTCTCGCCGAAACACTGGCGGCCGGATTCCGCGCCGGGGACTTCGACTGGAAACAAGACCAACAGGACATTCTCGACAGCGACCACCAGGAGGAATCCGACGAGCAGGATGTTGAACGTCAACTCGCAACCGACCTCATCCAGGCCTTCGGGAAGGAGACAAATCTCATCTTCGGCGATTCCAAGGCCCTGCTCGAATCGCTCCTCAACAAGGTGCAGCAGCAAGTTTCCGGAGGCGGGAGCTCTCACGACTTCGTCATCCATCATGGTTCCCTCTCACGATCCCAGCGCGAGGAGATCGAGGCGCGCCTGAAATCCGGTCAACCGACCACCGCCTTCTGCTCCAGCACGCTGGAGATGGGGATCGACATCGGCAACGTCCGCGCTGTCGGACAGATCAATCCGCCGTGGACGGTCGCCTCCATGGTGCAACGCCTCGGCCGGTCCGGCCGTCGCGCCGGGGTTCCCGCCATCATGCGCGTCTTCACCCGCGAAAACACGCCCTCGACGCGCGCCGGCCTTTCCAGTCTCCTCTATCCCAACGTCCTACGCTCCGCGGCTCTCACCCGCCTGATGATCCAGAAATGGGTTGAACCCTTCGACAACCGGCAACTGCACCTCAGCACGATGGTCCAACAGTTGATGAGCTGCCTGAAACAAACCGGCGGCATGGAGGCAGAGGCCTTGTTTGACACCCTCTGCGTCAAGGGGCCCTTCCGCAACATTGACGTCGGCCTCTTCGCCGCCGCGCTGCGCTCCCTCGGTGAAAAGGAAATCATCGAACAAATGCCCGGCGGCGATCTCATCCTGAACCTGGAGGGCGAACGCCTGGCCAATGAACTCGATTTCTACGCCGCCTTCAAGGGCTCGGAGGAATACACTCTCCGGCATCGCAACGAGGATCTCGGCCAACTTCCGGTCTCGGCCGTCCCGCCGGTCGGCGGCGGGCTGATGCTCGGCGGACGCAGCTGGAAGGTCGAGGAGATCGCGGAGGACGCCAAACTCGCCTATGTCACCCCCGGAAAAGGTGCCGACTCAACACCCGCCTTTCGGGGCAGTTCCTCCGAGATCCATTCGCGCGTCGTTCGCGAGATGAAGGCTGTCCTTGAGGATGATGACGAACCCGCCTTTCTCGACGCGACCGGATGCAGCCTGCTTTCCGCCGCGCGCGCATTCGCGAGGGAGAGCGGCCTGCTCGAAACCGGCTGGCTCTGCGGCGGCGGGGAAATCGTGTGGTTCCCCTGGCGAGGAACCCGGTGCCTGACCACGCTCAAATTGATGGCCGACGCCTGCGACATCAAGGCCGCAGACGACGCGCTTTCCATCCGCTTCAAGGCAAGGAGCCGCGATGACCTGCAACCGCTGCTCGACAAGGATTTCAGCGCCGAATCCCTCGCCAAACGACTCCCGGTAAAAACCCGCGAGAAATACGACGAACTCTTCACCGAGGAACTTCTGGTTGCCGCGCGCGCCGCCGATCAGATCGACCTGGACGAAGCACAGGACGCGGTCATGGAACTGGCGCTCTCATTCCGGGGCAATGGGACGAACTCGCAGGCCGAGCAACCCTGATTCAGTTCCAGGACAAGTCGTCGGGCGCTTCCGCGAGGATGCGGTATTCCGGGCCCATCCGGGAGATCACCGTCTTCCACAACCGGGCGGGATCGATCCTGAAAATCAGGTCCAGCGTCGCAGGATGAACCAGCCAGGAATCGCGCTCCATCTCGTCCTCCAACTGCCCCGGACTCCAGCCCGAATAACCCGCGAAGATCCGGAGCTTCTGCGATTTCGATTCATTTTCTCCCAACTCCAGGAGATTCTCGAGGGAATGGTCCAGGTTCAGATTCGGCAGGACATTCGCCTCCGGAAGGAATTCGTCGGAATGCAGGTAGCTCAAAGCTCCGGGCTGCACGGGGCCGCCCAGAAAGACATGCTGTTCGCCCAGTCGTTCGGGCAAGTCCTCGTTCAGCACATCGTCCACAGTGTCGCCGGTGTCGCGGTTGAGAACCAATCCGAAGGCGCCGTCCTCATTGTGGCTGCAGATCAAGGCCACCGTGCGATGAAAAAAGGAACCCGCCAACTTTCCGCCGTCAAGAATCAGCTGCCCATTTAGAAATGGTGATTTTCCCGCCATACGAACGTCACTCTCCGACAAGTGTTAACCGGACTTGCCATGCTGACAATCCTGTTTAGTTTAAACCCATGCGTAAAGTTGTTCTTCTGGCCTTCGTCGCCGCCGTGATCGCCACCGGTTGCAAATCCAAGCGGTACGACCGTGAATTCATTCCTGGCAAAGGATGGCGCCCGGTCAATCGCGCACCCGCCCAATAGCGCCCCCCCTTGAACACGCTTCGATTGTTCGAAGCCGTGCCGGCGCGGACCTGCCTCCACGGTGCGGCGCAGCCACTCCCCGGGCCTCCGGCTCAACGCCCCGCGGCCGCTTCCAACACGAAATCAACCAGATCCTGATCCTCGAAGAACCCTGCCCACATGTTGTGCCACTGCCCGTCGGCCACCTTCATCCGGATCGGCCCTCCCAACGCCTTGTAACGCTCCGCCAGCAAACCTGAGTTGGCCTCCAGCGGCACCACCTTGTCCTGGTTGCCGTGAATGTGATAAATGGGAACACCCGCCGCCGCCAGCGGTTCCAACCGGTCCACGGGATTGTGCGCGGATAGATCCCGCTGCAAGGCATCCTCGGTCATGCCGTAAGCGCCGCACGCCCGTTTCAAGCCCGGGTAACTGGCCAGATTGCAGACCGGGTAGATGCCCGCAATGCCGGCGACCTTGTTCGCGTTCTCCGCCGCCCAATTGTAAAGCATCAGTCCCCCGCGACTCCGAGCCAACAGGATCGCCTTGTCCGCAAAGCCGCGATTCTCATGCAGATGTTGATGCAGCTCGCTGTAAATCCGCCGTCCTTCCGGATTTCCGTAAGACTCGCCGACATCCACGCCGGCCATCGCGATGCCCGCCTCCAAGAACTGCCTCAGCATCCATCCCTCGGCGCTCCCCGGCAAACGCTCCTCGAAGGTCGGCGCATACAAGACCCATGGCATCGCCCCTTCACGCCGCTTGGTCGGCCAAATGATGAATGCCCGACGCCCGGCCAACTCGAACCGCTCCTTGCGCAATTCCCTCGGAATGGGCCCCAGGCTCTTTTTCTTCAGATGCCGATCAAGGAATGAAATGACCAGGGGCCTCAAGTCATGCCCGGGCGGCTGCAAGTGAAACGAATGCCGCCCGCCCTCAACGATCCTGAGCTCGAACTCATGCCCGCTGGACCGGCAGGCCCGCGCAAGCAACCTGGACTGTTCCAGGTCCACCGTGGTGTCCCGCGTTCCGTGCAGGATCAGGATCGGCGGATCGTCCGAAGACAAATGCGTCACCGGGGAGGCGTCCCGACAGAGCTTCAGTAGGGCGGGGTCGCCATCCAGTCCCAGCTCCTTCGCCCGATGCGCCAGGTCGTGCGGACCATACATGGGCACAGCGGCCTGAACGCGACTCGAATGGCCAGCATACAAACGCGCCCCATCCCCGCCCGACAGTTCATCCGCAACCCCCAGCATGGCCGTCAAGTGACCGCCCGCGGATCCGCCAATGGCTCCAATGCGCCCTGGATCGATGCCGAGCGCCTCCGCGCGACTGCGCAAATAACGCACTGCCGTTTGACAATCCTCCAGATTCCGCGGCCAGATGCGCTCCAACCGGACCGTGAAGGGATCCTCCTTTCCCGCCTTGGCCAACTCGTAATTGATGCTGGCGCAGACATAACCGGCCCGCGCGAGATTCGTCCCGATATTGATCTCCCGCTTCGCCCCCTTGTCGCCCCCGAACCACCCTCCCCCGTGGATGATCACGATGGCGGGCTTGGGGTCCCCGACGCCCGGCTCATGATTCGGAGGAAAATAGAGATCCAGTTTCTCTGAGCGGCCCTCGCCCAGGTAAGGAACATTCTCTTCGACGCGAACATCCGCGGCCCGCGCCGCCCAACAAGACGCCAGAATCGCCACCCCAGCCAAACAACGCGCAGTTCGTTTCATCATTCCAGTATGTAAATCGAGGAAAAGGTCGCTTCGACGCCGGCGTTGCGCAGCGCAATCTTCTCCTTCCGCGATCGGGAGACTGCCTGGTTCTTCACAACCATTCTCCCATTCAGAGAAACGGTCTGGACCTCCCCCTGACGATCCACCCGCAGCCGCACGAACTTCCCCGGTTTCAAGCCTTTCAGCGCCGTCTTCAAACCGTCGTCCATCGCTTCGTCAGGCCAAACAGGACGACCGCCCAACAGCAGGGGGCACAACGCCGCGTCAGCATCCTTGGCCTCCCACTTGTAGTCAATCTGGACGGAGTAGTCGCCGAACTCGCCGTCCATCACCAGGTCGCGCCGATCACCGGGCGATGGTTGACAACGCAGTCGCCAGTCGTCGCTCTTCCAGACTTTCTTCACCTCGGAATCGACGGACCACCCTCGCAGGTCGACGCCCGAATACCGGCTGACAAAACCCTCCACCAAAGGCGCGGTATTGCTCGTGTCCGCCCCGGACGACGGCAACTCATACAGGCGCAGGTTCCGGAAATGGACTTCCGAACCTTCCGACTCCAGACAAAGGTAGCCCTTGCGGTAGTTGCACTGACTGCCTCCGTTGACGAACTTGCCATTCACCGAAAGCTTCACGGAGCCGTCGAGGCATACGATCACATACTTGTTCCACTTCCCCGCGGGCAAGGATCGCTCTTCCGTCGGAAAACTTCGACTCCCTTTCCGGGGATGATCCGGCTCCATCGTCGAACCATGAATCGGAAAAATATCCCCGTGCGTCGTAAACCAGTCGGACTTGCCATACTCGTTCTCCAACACCTGCACTTCGATCGATCGGGCAAAGGGAACGCCCGGAGCCGAAATGCCTTCAGACCAGACAAAAATGCCGGCATTGCCCTTGGGCTTCATGTGTCGCCACTCCGCCTCAAAGACGAAATTCTCATACTGCTTGTCCGATCGCAGGACGCCCGTCGGCTTGCCCGTGCAGACAATCAGACCATCCCGCACGGTGAAGGTCTCCTTGGCGCAGTTGACCTGATGCCACCCCGCAAGGGTCTCCCCGTCAAACAGGGAGACGAACCCGGCGCCAGCCGCAAAAGCCGAGAACCCCAACAAGTGAACCACGCCCAAAACGGCGCCCCCATACCACACACATCGAACTCGTTTCAGAATCATGCGCGTCATCCTGCCCGCGCGGATTCCCGGAGTCGATAGCGAAGCGGCGGACAAGGTCGCCGGCGCCACGCAGCTGCAACCGCCCCCGATCCCCCGACGGGGAGTCAGCGATCGGTGATCGGCGCTCTCCGGCTTCCCGCTTCCACCCCCGGCCTACTCCGCCACAGTCATCTCGATGGTGTCGTCCTTGTCGTGCACCTCATCCTCTTCCTTCATGACGTCGCCCGATTTCGCCGGCGGAACCAGCGGGCGGTCGTGCGGCGCGTCATCGTCGGACTTGTGGAACTTCACGCTGACGATCTTGCTGACGCCGCGCTCCTGCATGGTCACGCCATAGAGCACGTCCGCAATCCCAATGGTCCGCTTGTTGTGGGTGATGATCACGAACTGGGAATCATCCAGAAATCGCTTCAGGATCGCGATAAACCGGTTGATGTTCGACTCGTCCAACGGCGCGTCCAACTCGTCCAGCACGCAGAACGGACTCGGCTTCACCTGGTAGATGGCAAACAAGAGCGAGACCGCGGTCATGGTCTGTTCGCCGCCGGACAACAGGGATATGCCCTGCAGCTTCTTGCCCGGGGGCCGCGCGACGATGTCGATCCCGCTCTCCAGGACGTTCTCCTTGTCGACCAGGATCAGGTCCGCCTTGCCGCCATTGAAAATCTCCTTGAACATGCCCTGAAAATTCTCGCGAATCTTCTCGAAGGTCTCGGTGAACATTTGCTTGGTCTGCGTGTTGATGCGCGAGATGACATTCATCAACTCCGTCTTCGCCGAAACCAGGTCGTCATGCTGGTTGGTCAGGAATTCGAAGCGTTGCTCGGTTTCCTCATATTCCTCGATCGCCACCAGATTCACCGGCCCCATGGCGTCGAGCCTCTCCTGCAGCAACCCAACCTGCTTCTCGACATCCTCCCAGTTGGTCGTCAGCCCCTGCGACTCCAACTCCTCGGACGAGACCGTCTCCACGGTCGCCTGCCCGGAATCCGCCCAGATGATCGAAATGCACTCGCCGCGCACCTCCTCCAGATTCACCTGATACTTCTGTTGCAGCCGCTCGACCAGGTTTTGGGCCGTCATGCTCTTTTCGGCGAGTTGGACGTCGAGCGAACCGCGGCGCTCCTGGTTCGCTTCGAGCTTGCGGCGGTTCGCCTTCAGGCCCTCCTCCCGCATCTGCAGGTCGCCCTCCAACGCGGTGCGCTGGGTCGCCAACCCGTCCTGCCGCTCCGCCACCTGGTCCCGCTCGTGCCGCAATGAATCAATCTTCTGCCGGGCTTGAGCGACATCCGCTTCCGCCTTGGTCGCCCGTTCCGAGAAGGACGAGATTTCGTTGCGCCGACGCTCGACCAACTGCTTCAACTCGCCGATACGAACCTGAAGCGGCTGCTGCTGGCTGCGCAAGGAGGCGACCTTCTCCTCCTTCGTGGCCAGTTCCACTTTGGCCTCGGTCAGGACGCCATTGGCCTCCTCGCGCTTCTGCCGCAACGCATCAACTTCTCCGTTCAAGGTCTCGACCGACCTCTGCAACTGCTCATCCTTCTTCTCCAGCTCGGCGATGCTTGCGGCCAGTTTCTCCCGCTTGGCCTTCCCTTCGCTGTCCTGTTCACCGAGGCTCTGAATCTCGTAAACCACGGTGTCGATCTTCTGGTGCAACACGCGCAGGGAATTCTGCAGGACATTGTGCTCGCCTTCCCGAGTCGCGATCTGCACCTCCTGCCGGCGCAGCTGGCTCTGCGCCTCGTGCAGGCTGGCTTGCAACTCGATCTGCTCGCTGGCCAGCCCGCCCTTCTTCTTGCTGGCCTCGTCCACCTGCGCCTGCAACTCGGTCAATTGCGCCTGCAATTCCTCAATCTGGTTCTTCCGGGCCAGCGCCGACGACATCGCGCCGCCCTTGCCATTCTGTTTCCCCCCCGTGTAAACCCCGTGTCGGTCCAACAGGTCGCCGTCCAACGTGACAAAGTCGTTGATGCCCGGCTTCTGATTCCAGTACTCCGTTGCCGTCGCCAGGTCTTCCACCACAAAGGTGTGCCCCAGCAGACTCGTAACCAGCGGCTGCGTGGCCTCGTCGCTTGCCACCAGACTCAAAGCCGACTCCGGCTTCGGCGTGCCTTCCGCCGGCACAAACCCATTCGGTGAGACAAAGGTCTCCTCGCTCGCCTCCGCAACCTGCCGCAACCCCAGCGAAGCAATGCTGGCCCGACCGGATTTGTTGGCGGTCAGTTCCGCGACGATGCCCCGGGCCGCCTCCGCATCGTCGGTCAAGACGAGTTGAAGATTGCGTCCCAAGGCCGACTCAATCGCGGTCACGTAGCGATCCGAAACGCGAATCTTGTCGACCAGCGTGCCCAAGGCCGCGCCATTCTGCTTCAACGCGGCCAAGGCGCCCTCGTCAAAGCCTTCGTGGGACTCCTGCAGCTGCTCCAGCACGTTCAGCCGCGACTTCATCTCGGCTTGTCGCGTGGTCAGGGCGTCGAGGGCCTTGGTCGACTCGGCCAGCTCCGTCTCCAATTCCTTGAGTCGCTTCTGTCGCTCCTCCACCGTGCCGCGGCTGTGGGCGGCGCTCTTCTTTTCTTCCTCCACCGCGACGGAAAAATCCTGCAAGCGTTGTTCCAAACGCGCGCGCTCCTCCTCCAACTGCACTTTCTCGGCGGATAGCTTCTCATGCCTGACAACATTCCCCCGCATCTGCAGGTCCAGGGCGTTGGCTTCATTGCGAACACGGGTCAACTCCTGCGCCGCGCTGAAACTGCGGGACTGCGCGCCGCGCAACTCCTCCTGCTTCGCCGCAATATCCACCTCAATGCGCTGCACGGCCTCGCGCTTGGCTTCCAACTCCTTGCGATAGGACGTCAACTCTGTATCGGCTCCCGCCAACCGCTCGTTCACCGAGGCCAACTCCTCCTCCGACGCCAACCGCCGCTCCTCCGACTTCGAAATCTCTTCCAGCGCCTGCTTGTTCTGGTCCTCCAGCTCCTGCATCCGCTCCTGGTTGTGCCGGATCAGGGATTCATTCTGCTCGACCGCCGACTTCAGCTCCATGCCGCGCTGCTGCGTCTTGTTGATCTCCTGCTCCAGCTCCATCAATTTCGAGCGCAATTGGGCGATCTCGTTCTCAGCCTTCAACGCGCCCTCCGAAGCCGACTCAATGTCGCCGCGCAACTGCTCGAGCTCGGTCTTCTTCTGATAGATCTCGCCCTGCAGCACATCGAAGCGATGCCGGGCCAACTGCGTGTCCAGATGCTTCAGCTCCGTTTCAAACTTCTGGTAGCGCCGCGCCTTGCCGGCCTGCCGCTGCAGCGAGCCGATCTGTCGCTTCACTTCGCGAATGAGATCCGAAACGCGCTCCAAGTTCCGATCGGTGTGCTCCAGCTTGCGCAACGCCTCGCGCTTCTGCTGCTTGAACTTGGTGATCCCCGCCGCCTCCTCAAAGATCATCCGCCGGTCTTCCGGCTTGCTCGACAGAATCTGCGTGATGTTCCCTTGGGCCATGATGCTGTAGCTCGTCCGCCCCACCCCCGTGCCCAGGAACAACTGCTGGATGTCGCGCAAACGACACGGCGTCTTGTTGATGAAATACTCGCTGCCGCCATCGCGGAAAACCCGCCGCGTCACCGTCACCTCGCTGTAGGCGATCTCCACCCCGGCCGCCTTCAGATGCTCCGAATCCACATCGCCCAGCGTCAGCGAAACCTCCGCCATGCCCAACTGCTTGCGCTTGTCCGTGCCGCTGAAAATGACATCCTGCATGCCGCTGCCTCGTAGCGCCTTGGCCGACTGCTCCCCCAGCACCCAGCGAATCGCATCCGCCACGTTCGACTTGCCACATCCATTCGGCCCCACAATGGACGTAATTCCCCGTTTGAAATCCATCGAGATCTTATCTGCGAAGGACTTGAAACCCAAAGCTGTCAATTTCTTCAAATACATGACGGATCAGAGAAAACGAGATTCCTAGGTTTGAGTAAAGAGGAAAACCACAACATATGGTAGGAAGTTATTCACAACACACTACAAATAGATGCAACACCCCCGAAAACTGCTGAAAAAGGGCGGTTCCGCGACTTGTTCCGAAGATTCGACGGCTTTCCTTTCCGATCTGCTCCCTCGGTCATGGATCTCCAGCCAGCGGATCATGATCACTCCACGATAACCTTAAAGCCAATGAATCAAGGGGCCTTGATGCGGCATCCGGGCGCCCATAGGAATCGAAACATCCCGCAGGCTCTCAATCTCGTCTTTCCCGGTCGCTCTACCACATCGCCTCGGTTCTTTCAGGTTGAAGCATGGCATCACGCTCGCACGCGAACCGCAGCGACATCCGATTCGGCGCCCTACCTGCTTCCCTGTGTCGAGGATGCCAAGAATGGCATTCCAAGCCGGATACGCACATTCGGACCGGGAGAAAGACAACGTCATGCGCAAAAATGAACACCGACGAGAACCGATATGCAGGCTCGCCCTCTTCGCGTTCCTCCTTCTCTGTCCCTGCCCGTGGCTCCTTGCCGCAGAGTCGACAGCGACGCCGGAGGAATCGCCTGCCGCCGAGTATCAATTGACCTTCGGGCTCGACCAGTTTCCCGCGCTGGAACCGACCCTTTTCGGCATCGCAATCTGGCAATTCATCGCAGCGGCTCTGTTCGCATTCTGCGCCTGGCTTTTCACCCGCGCTTGCGAGTTCCTGATCTGGCGGCGGCTGGAAACGATTTTCGATCGGACGGAGAACACCTTGGACAACGCCCTGTTCGCCCGGGCACGGGGCCCCGCCAAAGGTCTGGTCTTCGTGACGCTGCTTCACATCGGACGCGGTATTTTTGTTTGGGAACCGGCCTTGAACCGATGGGTCTCCCACACGCTGACCGTGAGCGTTGTCTTCCTGATCGTGCTGACCAGTTTCCGACTTATCGATCTCTTCGTGCATACTTGGAGCGAGAAGGCCTCCAAGGAGGGCGATCCAGCCTTCAACAAGCAGTTGGTTCTCTTCCTTCGCACCGGGCTCAAGTTCTGCAGCGCCCTGGTTGGATTCATCGTGGCCGCGCAGAATCTCGGCATCAACATCTCCGGGTTCATCGCCTCGTTGTCGATCGGGGCGCTCGCCGTCGGCCTCGCGGCCAAGGACACCATCGCCAACCTGTTCGGCGCCGTGGCGCTCTTTCTCGACAAGCCCTTCAAACTGGGCGAACGCGTCCAGGTGAACGGCGTTGACGGCCCCGTCGAATCGATTGGACTGCGCAGCACGCGCATTCGCAACCTGGACGGGCACCTGATTACCGTGCCCAATCAGACCATGGGCAACGCCACCATCACCAACATCTCGCGCCGCCCCAATATCAAAACCGTCATGAACCTGGCCCTGGAATACCGGACCTCTCCTGAAAAAATGCGAGAGGGGCTGCAGATCCTGGACGAGGTCTACACCAACCATCCAAACACCGAGAACGTCTGGATCAACTTCAACCGCTTCGAGGCGTTTTCCCTCAACATCCAGATCATCCACTGGTGGAACAACGTCGCCTCCAAGGATTACCTGGACGGCATGCAGGAAATGAACCTCACCATCAAGGAGCGTTTCGCCGCGTCAGGCATTCAATTCGCATTCCCGACGCAGACCGTGCAATTGGAGACTTCGGACGCCTTCGCTTCCGCAACGCCGGCTCCCTGAGCCATTTCCCCCCATCGAACAGCAACGCCGTCTCAAGGATAAACCCGAATCCGGATGTTCTTGAAATGGCACTCGTCCTTATGGTCGGTCAGCAGGATGTGACCGCCATTGGCGGGTTGCTTGCCAAAGCCTTCCACCTTCTTGAACTTGCTGTTCATGACGCCCGCGAGGACTTCCTCCGACCCAAGGCGATAAGTCAGGACCTTTCGCCCGTTGAGCCAGTGTTCGACAACGCCGTCCTTCACGAAGATGCGTGAGTGATTCCATTCCCCGGGCTCGCGCATACGCTTGTTCTCACTGGGCGGCAGAACGTCATAGAAACTCGCGCAGGAACTCTTGGCCTGGAGCTTGTGCCCCTTGGCGGTCCACCCCTTGTCGTCCAGCATCTGGTATTCATGCCCGACCGCCCGCCCTCGCTCCTCCGTGATCATATACTTCACCCCGCTGTTGCCGCCCGGAGTGATCTTCCAACCCCAGTTCAGGTCGAAATTCTTGTATTTCCCCACGGTCATGATGTCGCCGCCCCGGACGCCGGGTTTCTTGACCAGAAGGCCGTCCTTGACCTCCCAGCCGGCCCCGATCTTGCCGTTCTTGGCATAGGGACGCCAGCCATCCAGGTTCTTGCCGTTGAACAACAGCTTCCATCCCTTAGACTTCTGCTCGTCGGAAAGCTTGTTCATCATGTCGGGCTTGTCCGCGGCCGCGCCGACGGCGGCAAGGGATCCGATCAACAGGAGGGCGAGGATTCGTTGAATGCTTTTCATGGCTGAAGTGGACGAGAACGATTCAGGTCTTGTTCGATTGATTTCCATCACGGAACATTGATTATGCAGGCGCCACAGAAAATGCAACCGCACGGGCCTCATGACAAGACGGATGAACGCCCGCAACGACAGCGCAACCGATGAAAGCCTATCAGCCCCTCCGCAACCTACCGCCGATGGCCGGGATCTGCTCACTGGAAGAAGCCGCCAGCCCGGGACTCACCGTCGACGAGTGCGTCACCCGGCTCAAACGATTCCACTACGCCTTCAAACGCCTGCATGAGATCTTCAACTCACGCATCGCCTCGGAGCCCGTCTACGAGTTGAAGATGGCCTTCAGCCATCACGCGCACCTCTGCGCCGAACATGTCGCCGCCCTGCGCGAACGCGTGGGCGAGATGCGCGAACCGCCGCTGGGACTCGACCAAATCCCCGATCCCAACCTCGAGATCTTCTTCGATGAGATTCTCTGCAGCGCAAGCACGGAAGAGCTGATTGCCGCGGTCTACGACAAGGCGATTCCCGCCTTGAAAACGGGTTTGGACCGTCATCTCGCGGACACCAACCGATTGGCCGACGCGCCCTCCGTCCGGATCCTCCGCTTCGCCTTGCTGGAGGTGCAGGACATGCTCGACTACGGCGCCCGGGCCCTGCCCTGCGTTGTCGACACCGCATGGAGCTCCGCCAACGAAGCCTGGCTGACGTTGCTCGATGATTGCCTCGCCGCCGCCGGCGGACTGGACGGAGCGCAGGAAGGCGCCGGGGCCGAGATTCAACGGCGTCATTCCATCAAACCGTTCAAATATGACGGAACGCCCCGTCGGGACGAACGCTTTCCGGACCCCTACAACATGGGCGTCAACGCCGAGGTCTTCCTCTACGACGAAACCATGCCGCCGGAGCCCAAGACCTTGATGATGTTCTACAAGCGCCTCCGTGAGATCGACGTGCCGGAGATGATGGCCAGCATCATCGCGGAGACGCCCGACAAGAAATGGGGCTACTACCAGGACATGACACGGCAACTCTGGGACGAGGCGCGACACGCCATGATGGGAGAAGCCGGCTTCGTCGCCGAGGGCGTTGATTGGACCAAGGTCATGGTCAACTTCACCTGGTCGCTCGCCCTCAACACCCAACTCACGCCCCTCGAGCGGCACGCCGTGCTCTACTTCATCGAGCAGGGCCTCATGCCCAAGACCGGCAAACGCTACGAATGGGAGGTCGGCAAGGAATCGGGCAATCGTCTGGCCGAGGTCTTCCAGGACTACGACTGGGCGGATGAAGTCCTCCACGCCAAGATCGGGCGGGACTGGTACCTGCCCAACTTCGAGTCAGCCAGGGAAGGCGTCGACTACGGCGACAAATGCTGGTCCAAGGTGCTGATGAATTGGAGCAAGTGGAAGGAGGACGGCCTCACCGAACACCGGAACTGGTGGCCCGAGGTCTATCGCGACGCCTGCCAACAATGGGGCGTTGAACCGGATCCCAAGGTTCTCGCCTTCCACGAAACCTACGAGAATGTCCGCGCCGACCTGAAGGAAATGTCCGTTTCAGGATGACTCGTTCAACCACGGATAAACACAGATGGACACGGATAAAGTGCCTTCACAGCAGCCAACCGACGGCCTTCCGCCACAACAAGACAAATGGTTCAAGTCCTATGTCACAGCTTTGGGCGAAAACTCGGTCCAATCGAAATCCTGGCCCGACGTCCAGTATCGTTGTCCATGCTGTGGGTCCAGAACCCTGGACCTTCGTGGGGGATTCGACATCTGCCCGGTCTGTTTCTGGGAAGATGACGGACAGGACGACCAAGACGCGAATGTCGTCCGGGGCGGCCCGAACGGTCCAATCAGTCTGACCCAAGCCAGAAGGAACTACCAAGAAACGAACTCCTGCGACGGAAAGTCATCATCGCAGGTCCGTCCGCCAAAGCCCGAAGAACCCTGAATCAGCGCCACACCCTCATACCCAATACTCCCATGCCCGATTCGCAAATGAAAACCACCATGCTCCTCACCTCCCTGCTCCTCACAACGGCCTTTGCCTTCACCTCCGTCGCCAACGAAAAATCCGCCGCTGTCGCCTACCTGAAGGGCGTCCAGAAAGGCGGCCTCCAGATGCGCGACATCGGCCGCATGAGCTTCGGCCCCAAAGGCCTCCTGCTGGTGTCGGAACCTTCCGCTGCGGCGATCGTCGCCATTGACACCGGCGACACCGGCTCCGTGAAAAAACTCAAGCAGCGCGTCGACGACATCGAAGGCGTCGTCGCCGGCAGCCTCGGCGCGCCGCGCGACAAGGTCCAAATCATCGACATGGCGGTGAATCCCAAGAGCGGACTGATCTACCTCTCCATCAAGGCGAACAACCAACCCGCCATCCTGACGGTCGACGCAAACGGCCAGGTCGCAGCGCTGGATTTCTCCAAGGCAGCCCACGTCAAGGCCACGCTGCCGACCAAAGAGGGTGTGCGCTTCGGACGCATCACCGACCTCGCATTCACCGAGGAACGCATCGTTGTCGCGGCCACCTCACGCGAGGAGTTCTCCAACAAGATCTACACCCTGCCCCTGCCATTGAAGCATGGCGAGGCCGCGGACTACATCAGCGCCGAGACCTACCACGTCGCCCATCGCCGCTGGGAGACCAAGGCCCCCATCCAGTCGTTCATCCCCTACGAAGAGAACGGTAAGGATTACGTCGTCGGCGCCTTCGCCTGCACGCCGGTGGCGAAGTTTCCCATCGACGATATACAACCCGGCGCGGAGATCCGCGGCACGAGTGTGCTCGAACTCGGCTCGGGCAACCGCCCCCGCGACATGTTCACCTACACCAGCGGCGGCAAGACCTGGGTCGTCACCAACACCGAACGCTTCAAGAAGAACCTCTTCGGCCCCAGCAAATATTGGGGCGCGCGCATCGACATGAAATACCTCGAAGCCGATTCAGCCGACGCCACCAATGAGAAAGCGCCCCGCCGCAATGTGAAGGTCACCGCCGGCGAGAACGCCAAGGGCATCGAGGTCGTGCAGGAACTCTTCGGCGCCATCCTCGTCAGCCAGCTCAAGAACAACGAGATCGTCGTCGTCCGCGAAACCGGCGACAAGAAGGCGCTGGAATTGGCCAGGCTGCCCTGAGCGCCGAAACGTTCCCGTAGCAGCCGACGTAAGGAGGCTCATTCCATATCCGCACGAATAGCATGAGCCTCCTTACGTCGGCTGCTACGAGGCGTTGGTTTGCGCGCGTTTCGCTTGCGCTGGTTGTAATGGGGGCTGCGCTCGCAGTAGGCTGCCGTCATCCTCTGGAAAAACGATCTGAGCAACGATACAGGTTGAGGTTCGCGGCCGTGGCGAACACAGGCGATCACATCGGCGTCGTCCTTTCCGGCGGTCCGCCGGAGTTCTGGAGGGCCGTCCACAAAGCCGATGCCCTCCCCGCCCCCGTCGCAACGATCAAGGTCCGGATCATCGACGACCGGTCGGGCGAGCCGTTGGCCAGCCCACTCCTCGGGGAACATCGCCTCGAGCGCAACCGACTGCTGTTCACTCCCGCCTTTCCCCTGACGCCGGGCGCCGACTACCAGATCGAGTTCACTTCAGCGCTGACGAACAGACATGGCTCAAACAACACCCGGATGACGATCAGGACCCGGGCTCCGCGCATGACCAAGCCCCGCCCCGCGAAACTGACCGCCATTTATCCCTCGGCCGACGAACTACCCGCGAACCAACTGAAGTTCTACCTGACCTTCTCGGACCCCATGGAACAAGGCGTTGCTTTCAGGCATCTGAAACTCATTGACGAAACAACGGGATCGGAAGTCCCCGAGCCCTTCCGCAAAGTCGGACTCTGGTCCGCCGATGGCAAACGCTTCACTCTTTGGATTCATCCCGGGCGACAGAAGACCGGCGTCAATCTGAACGACGACATCGGCCCCGTGCTGCAGGCCGGCCATCGCTATGCCTTGATTGTGTCCGGAAAATGGGAGTCCGCCGAGGGCGCGCCTTTGGGGAAGGACGTGAGAAAACATTTCACCGCAGCGTCGGCCATCAAGGAGCGCGTCAGCGCCGACGCCTGGAATGTCGTTTCGCCGAAGGTTGGAACCGTCGCCCCCTTGCGCATTCTATTTCCCGCCCCCATGGATTGGGCCCTCCTTCAAAGCCAACTCCGCGTCGAAGCAGCCGGCGAGACGCTCCTTGGCTCGATCACCACGCATGACAAGGAGAAGGAGTGGCGCTTCACCCCGATCGAGTCATGGAATGCCGGGAAACATGAACTTGTCATCGACACCCTGCTTGAAGACCTCGCCGGCAACAATCTCAAACAGCCCTTCGAAGTGGACATCCACAAACCTCGCAAAGAAAGGCCGGACATGATTCTGATCCCGTTCGAGACAGGGCGATGAATCGCGTAGCGCCGGCGTCCCGCAACGGGGTCAACGGGCGTGCCCGCCCGATCGTGCGAACCTCGCGGCGAGACGCCGCAACAACCCGCAGCCGGGACGGCCGCGCTACGAACCCTATTACCGCCCCGTCAGAAACCTGCGCCCCGATTCCTCCTTCGCCAGGAAGGGCTCTTTCGTCTGATTGAGCAGACGTGTTGCCTCCTTGAGGAGAAACCCGGTTTCCTCGAAGGGTTCATAGCTGATGTCCTGCCACCGCACCATTCCATCGCCGTCGATCAGGAAGGTGCCGTGCAACGGAATGTCCTCGAAATCATCAAAGGCCCGGTATTTCTTGAAGACCTTCATGGAGGTGTCCGAGAGCAAGGGAAAGGGATAGCCGCCCTCGATTCCCGACGTCGCTAGTGATTTCTTGAGACCATCGGGCCCATCGAGACTGATGGCCACCAAAGAGATGCCCGCCGCCTCGAAGTCCTTGGTCACCGGCGCAAAGGCCTTCAACTGCTCAATGCAATGAAGGCAGCCGTCACCCAGGTAGAAAATCACCAGAACCGGGCGGCCGGCGAAGTCCTTCAGGGCGAATTCCTTGCCGTCTGAGTCCGCCAGCTTCCAGTCCGGCGCGGCTGAGGGCTCCCAATGCACCGGCCCCAGGCTGGACAGCTTCGGACGCCGCCCCACGTCTTTCGACCGAACCGGTTTTACCCGCCAATCATCCTCCAATCCCAAATCCTCGACCAGTGGACGCAACCGCTGAAAGACCGCCATCTCCAAATCAAGATGAGCCGAGATCTTCCGCAGCTGCAGGAATTTCCCGTAGGCCTCCTCGAATCGGGCGTTGGCGTAGAGGATGTCCGCGGCGTTCGCCAGCGGCAGGACCTGGTTCTCAGTCTTCTCCGTCGCCTTGGTCGCCAACTCGACGGCCTTGTCCACATTGCCCAAGACCAGGTGGATCCGGGCCTGCCGTATCTGGGGGAGTCGCCCGATCTTCTCCGTCATTTTCCTGGCGGCCTCCTTGTCGCCGCGGGAAAGCGCATCGTGCAGGCGAAGCTCTGCCAACGCGTTCTCAATGGGTTGCAGCTTGCGGCGAGCGTCTCCCTTCGCCTTGCTGCGCGCCTTATCAATGTCCTTCTTGCTCTTCTTGGCTTTCTCCGCCTTCTCCACCGCCTCCTTGACCGATTTCTCCGTCGATTTCCTGGTCTTATCCAACAGGGCTTCCAACGGTTTGATCTGCTCCCTGGCCGCGTCGAACCGCCCCTCATGGAACAGGGCCAAGCCCAGGAGATGGCCCCGCTTGATCCGATACTCGTCGTTGTCGAGATCGTCCAGGTAGACCGTGTCGGCCAGCCTGACAAACTCCCCCCAAAGCTCGAAGTTCACGAGAGTGTCCATGAGGCGGTTGCGACCGTAATACGTGCTGCCGCGCTTCTTGATCGTGTTGTATTTCGGATGACGCGGCAGCTCGTTCATGTTCTTCGCCAACGCGATCGCATCATGCGCGCGCCCGACGAAGTTCAGATTCCGGATCATCCATTCATTGTTGTGGGCGAAGTTGTGAATCTCATCCGGCATGACCCTGTCCCGCATCATGTGGGCATGATCGACGCGCGCCGAGGCCTCTTGCTGCCAGATGGCGTCCGGGTAGCGCTTGAGACGCGAATAGATGTGCCCCGGCATGTGCCACATGTGCGCGATGTCCGGGGCCGACTGCCCGCAGGTCGCCGCGTCCGGCAATGCCTTCGCGGCGTCCTTGTAGTCCCAAAGGTGAATCCGATAGTGGTGGCACGGATGATAGGGCTCCTGCTCGAGGATCTCCTTCAGGATGTTGTCGACCTTGGAATAGTCCTTGATCGGCCACCCCTTGCTCCGATTCGACCAATACTGAACGGCCAGGAATGCCTTCGGCTCCAGGTCCTCTGGGAAGGCCTTGACCAACCCCTCCAACGCTTTCACCAGGTCGCCGCGCTTGTCCTTGTCGCTCTTCTTGTTCTTGTCGGACAAATACGCCGCATAGGCGTCAATCCACATCGCCTCCTTCTTCGAGACGCCCTCCTTGCGTTCGACCGCCTCCTCAATGAAGCCCTGGGCGCGCTCCTTGTTGCGCAGGTTCGCCATCGCCATGCCCCAGTAACTCATCGCGCAATCGGGATCGATCGAGGCCGCCTGGCGAAAAGAGCGCTCGGCCTCCAGATACCAGAAGCCATGCAACTGCCCCACGCCCTGCTCAAAGAACTTCTGTGCCTTGCGGGATTCGGTCGTGATCGGGAACTCGACACGCCCCGTCCCTTCCATCAAATAAGCGGCCTGCCTCGG
>CAZFLK010000068.1:0-26637 GCA_964519245.1 uncultured Verrucomicrobiota bacterium | reverse complement strand
ACCCGCCTCGCCTACCAGGCCTACCTGAAGAAATACCTCCGCTGCGTGAAGGGCGTGGACGACAACCTCAAGCGGCTCTTCGACTACCTCAAGGCCGAGGGGTTGTACGACAACACCGTGATCATCTACACCGGCGATCAGGGCTTCTGGCTCGGGGAGAAGGATTTTCAGGACAAACGTTGGGCCTACGACGAATCGCAACGCATGCCCTTCATCGTGCGTTATCCCGAGAGCATTCCCGCCGGCATCCGCAGCGACGCGATCATTGAGAACATCGACTACCCCGCCCTGATGCTCGACTTCGCGGGCGCGAAGGTTCCCGCCGCCGCCAAGATCCAGGGCAAATCCTTCCGCTCCATCTGCGAGACCGGCAAGGAGCCCAAGGGCTGGAAGAAGGCCGCCTACTACCGCTACTGGATGCATATGGCGCACCACGACAATCCCGGCGAAATGGCCATCCGCACCAAGACCCACAAACTCATCTACTTCTACGGCTGCGACTACAAGGGCCAGAAGCGGACCCCGCCCGCATGGGAACTCTATGACCTCCGCAAGGACAAGTCCGAACTCAACAACGTCTACGACGATCCCAAATACGCGAAGGTCCGCGACCGCCTGAAGAAGCAGTTTGCCCGGATGCGCAAACGCATCGGCGACGACGGCTCACACCATCCTGAATGCGAGAAGGTCGTCCAGGAATTCTGGGACTACGACGAAGCCGACCGCAAGAAAGCCATCCAGATCTCAGCCGAGTTCAAGCAGCGCCGGGAAGCGGAGTTGAAAGCCGCCAAGAATCGCAAGGGGCGGAAGAGGTGATTCCTCAATTCACAATATCCCGCTCGGGGTCAAAGTCGCGGCCGAAGGTGGCCTTGAACTCCTGCCGCCAATAATCGGCATAGGGCACATCCTGGCGCTCTCGGAAAATCGGCGCGCCAAGGGTGTGGTGAATGTTGAAGGGCAGGCCCTCCTCCGGCGGCTCCATCTCCTCCACCAGGAAGTTGTATTCCAGTGGCAAGCCGCCGATTTCCTCGTCCTTCAACCAGGTGAAACGATGAAGATACTTGGGAGTCTCCTTTTCCACGATCTCCTTGGTCAGCGCCTGGGTTGAGGGGTGATCACAGTTGTAGATCACGGTTGCGGACCAGTTCTTGCGCGGGTAGGCCGTCTGCGGAAGCCCGCCCATCTTCGTGCCGCTCTTGGGAACGTAGTCATGCTTGCAGACCTGGACCGCATACTGCGGATCGAACAGATCGAACAACTCCTTGATGTCGCGGGTCACCAGCATGTCGCAGTCAAAGAAGATGCCCACCCCGTTGTTGTGCATCAATTGCGGGACCATGAACCGGGTAATGCTGAACTGGGTTGAACCATTCGGATCAATGGGCCGATTGCAAAGGTCATAGGCCAGCAACTCATCGCGCACGATCGGGATGATCTTCACATCCATCTCCGTGCGACTGCGTATCGAATGAGCGAACATCTTGGCCGCCGCATCTTCCAGCGGATCATACCCCACCCAGACCACATGTTTCGCCTCCCTGGCATCTTCCAATCTGTCGAACAGTTTCATAGGCTCTTTGTCAATCCAACGCCGTCAATATCGCGTCCGAAGAACCGCGACCTGCAAGCAAGCCTGCCTGCGAAGCGGCGCTCCAGTCAAACCCTCCCGCACCATTGCGGCAGAAATCTCCCGCCTTCTGCGAACGCAGCAACGCAAAGGCGTTGCCAATCCCGCGACGATTGGCTACCAATAAACCAATCAGGGGGATCAAAACCGGCGACGCCTTCTTGCCACGGTCGAGGGCTTTCGCTCCAACCATGCGACGCCATCCGTGTCGCAGGAGAACAAGCAAGGATGACAGAGAAAGAAGCGCTCATTGCGCTCAACATGATGGAAGGGATGGGCCCGGTCCGGGTCCGGCAACTCGTGGATTCATTCAGCGACGCACGAACCGCGTTGTCCGCAAGCGAGTCACAGCTCCGCCGCGTGCATGGCATCGGCGCGGAAATCGCTCAGACCATTTCCCGCTGGGAATCAAGCGTGGACCTATCCGGCGAACTAAGGCGGATCGCCGAGTATGGCTGCGAGGTCGTCACGCAGTCGGACAGCGTCTACCCCAAATGGCTCCGCGAGATCTACGATCCGCCCATCGTCCTGTATGCCCGCGGCAACCTTCGCGAAAGCGACGCCGACAGCGTCGCCTTGGTCGGTTCCAGAATGACAACGCACTACGGGACTGAAACGGCGCGCAAACTGGCTTATCAACTTGGCATGGTTGGCGTGTGCGTCGTCAGCGGGGGCGCGCGAGGAATCGACACCGCGGCGCACCATGGCGCGCTGAGCGCCGGCGGGCGCACCATTGCCGTGCTCGGCTCCGGCATCAACTACATCATTCCTCCGGAGAACGCGTCTCTCTACCAGCGGATAAGTGAATCCGGAGCGGTCATCACCCAGTTCCCATTCAACCGGAAGGCGGACCGTCAGACCTTTCCCGTTCGGAACCGTATCGTCGCGGGAATGACCCTCGGAACAGTCGTGATTGAGGCGGCCCGGCGCAGCGGCGCCCTGATCACCTCGAACTTCGCCGTCGAATACGGCCGCCAGGTGTTCGCGGTGCCGGGAAGAATCGACTCGCCCCGCAGCAAAGGATGTCATGAACTCATCCGAAATGGAGCCACACTCTGCGAATCGGCGGAGGATATCCTGTCAGAATTCGAATGGCTGTTTCCCTCCCGGCAAATCGCGCCTTCCTTGACCGCAGCTTCGCCAGCTGCCCTGAACCTGACCGCCAACGAAGAACGCGCGCTCTCGGTCATTGGTGCGAACGAAATGGATATCGACGCCATCATTCACGCCTGCAGCCTCCCTCCGCAAGCGGTTACCGTGGCCTTGCTCGGGCTTGAGATGAAGAAGCTCGTCCGGCAGATGCCGGGAAAAATCTTTACCAAGGCAGACGGCCCTCAAGCCGCAGGTTGATTCACTCGACCGGAATCTCAAGCAATTCCGCCTCGGTCCAAGGCGTCTTGCCCCGACTGGCAGCCGCGTCCATGGATTCAGCAATTTCACCCGGAGCGACCATCGGGGCGGCGTTGCCAATGTCCTTGCTGGCGCGTATGTAGGAAAGCAAGTCCGCCATCTGCTCCGCAGTAAACTTGTTGTCGGAGCCAACGGAAAGCATGACGGCGGCGCCGCTTTCATTGAAGATCTCTCCATTGATGTGAACCGGCCCTTTCAGGCCATTCATGGCAATCCGCACCAACCGGTCAGGTTTCGGCGCCGTCACCCAATCGGAGCCCCGCAACGGCGGAAACTGTCCGGAAACGCCCGCCCCGCTGGATTGATGGCAACCCGCGCAGTTCACGTTGTAAAGGACGCGTCCACGCGCGATGGGCGGCGGATCCGTCACGGACAGGTTCTCGACAAATGCAAGTGACGGATACGGACGATAGACCTCCGCGTCAAAACCGCCCGCGCGGCGATCCAGAAACAACATTCCCAACCAGACGAGAACAATGAGCAAGCCCATCATCCACATCGGCACGGCCACATCGCTGACAGCCGGGACCTGGTTCACATCCTCGTTGGATTCGATTTTTGTCGCTTCGTCGCTCATTCTCTGTTTATTGCGCATCTGCCAACTCAGCGCCCCCGGCCGTCGCGGACGCCGGCTTCGACTGCTTGGGCATGGGCGTTTCGAAAAGTCTAGGACCGCTGCGAAGGCTCAAAAGATAGGCGACCAATTGACGCCCCTTCTCCGTGGGCTCCACCAACTGTTCCGTTCCATCCACCTCAACGCTCACTGCGTCTGCCGAAGGCCCGCTTCCCTGGCTCACCTCCTTGAACAGATACTCGTAGGCGGGCATCGCTGATTTCGGCAAGACTGACTTTGGGGAATACAAATGCTTGTAGTGCCATTCCGCATCCGGTCGCCGATTTCCAATGTTCGTCAAATCGGGGCCGATTCGCTGCCCTCCCAGCTGAACGGGGTAATCATAGAGGTAATCACGGGCCACGGCGCGCCTCGCTCCCCAACCCAGATTGATGTCTCTGCCGGTCGGTTTGGGAATCAACGCGGTCTCAACATTGCCGCCAACCTCGTTGACTCGTTTCATGGCATGGTCCGCAGTCCGAAAATCGACATCACGCATGAAAATGAAACCGTTGGTGTTGCCGACGCCATTGTTGACGACCGCCCGCCCGAGATCGGAGTTGATCCGCAGAATGGCGTTCGCCACGTCGTCCGTGAAGATACCCGCCTTGGTCAGAGCAACGTCAAAAATGACCCCATTCTGCCCCACCTGCTGGCTGTGGCAATAGACGCAACCGGCGGCCCGATAAACTTCCCGCCCCGCATGGGCGTCCCCAGAACGCGGAGCCGGATAGCGGTAGCCCAAATCCGAGGCTTCGCCCGGATTCTGGGACCCGATCTGAAGCTGCGGAGTCAGAATCAAACCAAACCAGGACAAAGATAACGCGAAGAACGCGCCCAGAAAAAGCAGCGGACCTCGATTCATGACGACGCCTCCACAGTCTTGTTACCCGAGCCGTCCACACGCAGGAAAGGCGGCACAAAGCAGGGGCAGCATTTTCTCCAATATATCAGTTTCAAATTTCCAAGGAACAAGGCCGCCCCTCCGAGCAAGGTCAAATGGCCCAGCAACGCAATTCTCAGCATATTGACCGGGACAGTCGTCGTGGAGCCGAACTCCCGCAGCGATTCGTTCCACTGGGCGCCCTGATAGACCCCCCCGAGAATCAACGGCGCAACCGTCAACGCGATTCCAACCAACGACGCTTTCCAGTGCAACTCCTTCCAAGCGGACGACGGCAGCTCCTCCCCCATCAACTCAGGGACGATGTGGTAGATTGCGCCGAAAAGGGTCATCCCCAGGAAACCCCAGAGCGCCAACTGCGACAAAGCAGGCGTCAACAGGGTGAACTGAACGAAATTATCCGAGTTGAACGGAGTTCCCTTGATCTCGCCCCCAAACAGCGGAGCCTCCGCGAGCGGTGAGCCATTGTAGAGCGTCGGAATCACGTGGTTGAAGATCTCCAAGATCGGTCCCAAGGCGTTCAAGAGGCCGCCGAATACGAAGGCGACGGCCCCGAACAGGAAGAACTTCAGTGTGCCGTCATTCCAACCACTCACGCGCGTCTCCTGTCCCAAGGTCGAATGGATGCTCAGGGCCGAGGCCAGAATCGGAACAACGAGCAATGCCGCGGACACCGCGCTCAGGCTCGGCATCCAAGCCGGAACCGGGGCATCCGCCGGTATGCCGCCAAACGGCGCGACGATCGCAAACATCCAGAAACCCAGTAAGAGATAGGAACGACTGAAAAGTTTACGACCCGCTATTTTGGGGATGAAATATAGCAACGCCCCCAAGCCGATGAAGTTGAAAAAGACGGACGAAAGATTGTTGGCATACCACCAAGCGACCACCGCCTGCATGGTCCCGCGAACTGGGTCAGCAACCAGAAGCGCGCTGGCAGTCGTAAAAATCCAGGGAAACCAGAACAACGCCGCGACCAGAAACCAAAGCGAGGGATACAGTTCCCGGTTACGGCGATGGTGGAAGGACACGAGGCCAAAGCCCGCGATGGCAATATAGGCCGCCAGCAACATCAAATTGACCTGCCCGGGCATCTCAAACCATTGAAACCCCGTGCTTCCACCGCAAAGGATTCCAATCAAACCCAAGGTCACCCCTAGGTTCCAGACCCCGGCAGCAATGCCAACGACGGTCCGCCCCGCCAGCCTCGCCTCCCCGATACGGCAAATCAACCAAAGCGCCACGGCAAGCCCGGCCTGGATTCCAAAACCATAGATGAGCGCGTTGGAAGAGACCGCGAAAACGCGTCCGTAAGTCAGCCACGATACATCCGCCAGCATGCCGCCCGCATGAAAGCGGATCGATGCCAGACAAGCGAACGCGGCGGCGATTACCAACCACGCCGCGGCGCTGATGAACATCAGCATCAACGGCCCTCGGCAGGACTCGTTGACATTCTTGATTCGGTTCTCTGTCAAAACGGAACTCATGGATTCAGTGCGAAACCTCGTTATTCAAACGCGCTGGGGGCTTCGGGAGCTGGGGTCGACGCGTCGGCCGCGGGCGATTCCGGCGCCGGCGGCGCCTTGAAAGCGAGGGCTGCGCGTTCAAGCAGGATTTTTCGGCCGGCCGCCGCATCGTGCCACTCCTGCTCCATCAGCGCCATTGCACGGTCAACCGGAATCTGCACAATGCCCTCTTCCTTGTTGACCCAACTGTAGGCAATGAGTCCGGCGCTGTCGGCTTCCTGCACGGCTTTCAGGGCTTCCTGTCTGGCTGCGGCGCGATCCCCGCCAAGGGGCCCCGGGCTGGTTCGATCGTTCATGTACCAGACCAGCCAGGACATGATCAGGAAGCAGCCTGCGACCGCCACGAAGTAGATGCAGGAACCGGTTTTGCTTGGATTATCGTGGTCCATCTTACTTGGCTCCCTCCGCCGCCTTCTCCGTTTGTTCGCTCAGCGGCTGGATGTAAACGCCCAGACATTCAGCCATGCGCGGATCCCGCTGTGGGTAAGGCGGATGGGAATTGAAGTTCTTCCGGAATATCATCGCCAACACCCCGCCGATCACGATCACGCTGGCGAGTTCGATCAATGGAAAACTGACCTCGCCCACTTCGTTGACCACGGGGATGATGTTGAAATACATGTCGACAAAATGCATGCACAAGGCCCAGACAAAAAGACCGGTCATCCAGTTGAAATTCAGTTTCCGGTCAATGCGCAGCAACGCCAGAAAGGGTATAAAGAAGTGTCCAAAAATCAGCAGGTAGCACACGCCCTTCCAAGCTCCTGCCTCACGCTGCGCATACCAAAACGTTTCTTCCGGCACGTTGCCATTCCAGATGATGAAATACTGGGAGAAATGGATGTAGGAGTAGAAGACCGTAAAGGCCAGAAACAAGGTGCCCAAATAGTAATACTGGTTGCCCGTGATCACGTCCTTCAGATTGCCTTGACGGTGCAGTAACAGGACAATCATGTAGACCGTCACAATAGTGGTCCAAACACTGGCGGCAAAATAATAGACGCCATACATCGTGGAAAACCACGCGTGCTGCAGACCTTTCATCCACATCAAGGCGGCCAAGGTCAGCGAGAAGGCAAAAAGGAAGATTCCGAGGAACGCGAACTTCCGCATCTGAAACGTGCAGTCCGCGGCGCCCGTCTTGTCCTGCTCCAGAGACAGACGCCGAAGCTGGTTCGGGATGTACCACCAGATGATGAAGCACAGGGCTGAACTGATGTAGAAGCCCGGCAGGGTGAACAACGGCAGCGGCGACTGCTTGGCGGCGAGGGCGTGATCGGGATGATCGACAATGTCCATCCACGCGTAGAGATCGGGCGCCCAGATACCGATGGGAATCCAAAAGACCGCCATCCAAGGCAGCAGGCAGGCCAAGTGTTCGTTGATTCGTCGGATCGGGACGGACCAGTTGGCATCGAACAAATGATGCGCCAGAACCAGGAACAGGCCGCCCAAGCCAATGCTAAGGCAAAACATGTAACCGACCAGATAGCGGGCGAGCCAGTTCTCGATGCTGTTGTGATAGAATGCCATCCCCGCAAGGAGGACAACTGCCGCTGCGCTGACCGCCTTGGTCAGAATCCCCGGCCATTTTGACCAGTCGAGCGGAGACGGAATTTCGGGTGTCGGTTGTTCCATGTTCCCTCAGTCAAATTGTGCTCGTTGCGGCTCTGGCACGTCATCCATGACCGCCAAACGACTACGCTGTAACGCCCGCATGTAGGCCACGATCGCCCAGCGATCGCTGATATCCAGGGCCGCCCCATATCCGGGCATACGCATCGTCCCGTCCGGCATCGGCTTCGCTCCATGAGTGACGACGTGAAAGATGTAGCCGTCCGGCATTTTCACGAATGGCTCCATGTGCAGGTTGGCAACGCCGGCAATGCCGAATTTGCCGACCACCCCCTGCCCATCACCCTGCTTGCCGTGACATACCGCGCAATAAATATTGAATCGGCCCCTACCGCGCTCCAACAGGCTGGAATTGACGGCCATGGGAATGGCATTGACGAAGTTGGTTTTTCCCGCGATTCGCCCGGTGTTCACCGCATGTTCCTCGAAAGGATAAATCTGCGATCCACCCACTGACAAAGGCTCGCTGCGCTCAATCGTGCCTTCGACCGGGAGTTGCGAACTCACTCCATCAGCAAAAAACGCGTTTCGCTCCTGCGGTCGCAGCTTCGGCTGCCGATCCATGTCGGCGAAGATCTCGATCGGCGGCTTCTGCGATTTTTTGCCGCGGAAACCGGCGAATCCGACAACCGCCACGCAGAGAAAAATGAATGGAACCCAGAAATACCTCATCAGTCCTCCACGATCTCAATATGCGAACTGCCGTTCTTCTCAAGCAGTTCACGGGTTGCGGCTTCCGAGTATTTCGGGTCATCGACCTCGATCACGATGAAGAATTTGTCGTGGGTCACTTTCTTGAAGCGCTGGCTCTTGAAGAGAGGATTGTACCACTTGGGCAGCCGGTTCAGGAACAGCATGCCGAACAAGGCCCCGAACGCGCCGAAGAGGATGGTCAATTCGTAGGAGGGGGGGAAGGCGCCCCAGGGACTGAACATGGGCTTGCCGCCGATCGGAATGGCGTAGTCCACGGCGTTCAGGAACCAGATCATGAGCATGCCGGTGGTGTATCCGGTGACGCCGCCCACGAAGGTGAACCAACCAACCTTGGAGTTCCCCATGCCCATGGCGGCGTCCATTCCGTGAACCGGATACGGCGTATGCACATCCCATTTGGAATAGCCGGCATCCCTGACTTTGGCAGCGGCGGACATGACGTGCGCCGGCTTTTCAAATTCCGCCAACATGGCGAATGGACGAGTCTTCGGCATCAGTGATGGCCTCCTTCCTCCGCCCCGCCAAGCGGGTGGTGCGGATCGGCCTGCGGCACGACCGCCTTGACTTCAGATATCGCAATCATCGGCAGAAAGCGCAGGAACAACAGGAACAGGGTGAAGAACAACCCGAAGGTGCCAAGGTATGTCATGATATCCACGGGCGAGGGATTGAAATAACCCCAGTTGGCCGGGATGAACTCACGCGCCAAAGTGGTGACAACAATCACGAAGCGCTCGAACCACATGCCCACGTTCACCAGGATCGACAGGAAAAAGACCACCCAGAGGTTGGTGCGCACCGATTTGAACCAGAAGAACTGCGGCACGACCACATTGCACCCGATCATCGCCCAATACCCCCACCAATAGGGGCCAAAGGCGCGATTCCAGAAGGCATATTTTTCATAGCTGCTGCCACTGTACCACGCGATGAAGACTTCCATGAAATAGGCGTAGCCCACGATGCAGCCGGTCGTTAGCGTCACTTTACAGCAAAGTTCGATGTGCCGGACGGTGATGATGTCCTGCAACTTGCAAACCGTGCGAAGGGGAATCAACAGCGTCAAGACCATGCCAAAGCCGGAGAACACCGCGCCGGCCACAAAGTAGGGTGGGAAGATCGTCGTATGCCACCCCGGCAACTGGGACACCGCGAAGTCCAGAGAAACGATGGAGTGCACGGACAAGACCAAGGGTGTGGAAAGTCCCGCCAGGATCAAGTAGGCCTTCTCATAATTGCGCCAATGTCGATTGGACCCTGTCCATCCCAGGGAGAACAGACCGTAGGCGAACTTGCCCAGCCACTTCTTGCAGCGGTCCCGCATGACCGCAAGGTCCGGAATCAGGCCCATGTACCAGAAGAGCACGGAAACCGTGAAATAGGTGGAGACCGCGAACACGTCCCACATCAATGGAGAACGAAACTGCGGCCAAATCCCATTCGAATTCGGGATCGGAAACAACCACCAGCCATACCAGATGCGGCCGACGTGAATCAGCGGATAGACACCCGCGCACATCACCGCAAAAATGGTCATGGCCTCCGAAGCCCGATTGATTGAGGTCCGCCATTTCTGCCGAAGAAGGAAGAGAATGGCCGAAATCAGGGTTCCGGCGTGACCGATGCCGATCCACCAGACGAAGTTGATGATGGCCCAGCCCCACATGACCGGATGTTGGTTGCCCCAGACGCCGACGCCGACGGTCACCAGGTATGCGACCATGCAACCCAGCATCGACAGGAGCATCAACGCCGGGACCATGCAGATCTTCCACCAAAGGGGGGTCGGCCGTTCGATGACGTCGCAGATCTGGTCGGAAATTTCACCGAGGTCGCGATTGTTGGCGACAAGCTTCTCACGCTCCAGCTCTACTGGCGGCGCTTCGAGTTTGATGGCAGGCGCGTGGTCAGACATCAGTGATGCCCTCCCTTCCCTGCGGTTTCACCGTGTTCCTTGTCGTGATCGTGGTCATGCCCGTGATCGGTGTCGTGGCCGTGTCCGTGCCCGTGATGGGCGAGATGATTGCCATGCGCTTCCCACTCCTGGAAGGTTTCCGGGGTATCGCGGTAGTCCGGCATTGCCGGATTCGGATTGCGCACGCGCCCCAGGTAGGTTGTGCGCGGGCGGGTCGCAAGGTAATCCAACACATCGTAGTCGCGGGACTGGGCCTTGAGCTTCGATACCTCGCTGTCAGGGTCATCGATGTTGCCGAAAACGATTGCCTCGGCGGGACAAGCCTGCTGGCAGGCGGTTTTGATCGTCCCGTCCGGCACCTCCACGTCGCCGGAGGCGCCCGCCTTGACCTTTTGCGCAATTTTCGCGCCTTCGATGCGCTGAATGCAGTAGGTGCATTTCTCCATGACGCCGCGCATGCGCACGCTGACGCTTGGGTTTCGCGCCAAGGCCAGCAAGTCCCACTGGTCCTCGTCGATATTGCCCTTGGAGCGATCCTTGAACCAACGCGTCAACTCCCACTCGCCATCCTTGCGGTTCCATGGATTCGCCGGGGAATTGTAGAGCTCATTGAGCGGCCGGCGATTGTAGTCGAAGTAATTGAAGCGCCGAACCTTGTAGGGACAGTTGTTCGAGCAATACCGCGTGCCGACACAGCGGTTGTAAATCATTAGATTCAAGCCCTCGTCATCGTGCGTCGTGGCATTGACCGGGCAGACGTTTTCACAGGGCGCCGCCTCACAATGCTGGCAGACCATGATCTGGTGCGACATTTGCGGGTTGGTGACGTCGCCGGAGAAATAGCGATCCATGCGGATCCAGCTCATTTCGCGCCCCTTGGTCACCTGCTCCTTGCCAACGATCGGCACATTGTTCTCACTCTGACAGGCCAGAACGCAGGCGTTGCAACCCAGGCAGGTGTTCATGTCGATCGCCATGCCCCAGGAATGGGTGGCGTTCTTGCGCAGGTCGTCGAGAGGGTTCTTGTAAGCGAGCCCGTGGTTGGGCAACTCCTCCATTCCAGGAGGATGCGGCATGTTCATGCCTTTGGCAAAGTCAGCGTATTCGCTGTCCTTGGCCGAAAATTTGTCGAAGTTCATCTCGCGGATCAGCGAGCGGCCATCGATCGTCCCGTGCTCCTGAGTGCTGGCCAGTTGGTATTTTTTGCCGGTGCGGGCGACCCGAACGCCAACCGCGTGCTTCATGGCATCGGACGCGCGCAACTCGTAGGCGTCAAAACCGGCCCCTCCCCCGACCCGTCCCGTGCCGACCTTGGTCTCGGTTGCATAGGCCCGGCCATACCCCAAGGCAACACCGAAGACGTTATCCGCCATGCCGGGAACCACCCAGGCCGGGCCGCTCAACTTGCGGCCGCCCAGCGTCAATTCAATGACCTCCGGGTGAAACTCGCCACGCTCGGTGAAATTGTGTTCGCCGTCATGGAAGTCCGCGACATCGGAATCCGACTCTGAGAGGATTCTGTCATGCACGCCGTCGCGGAAGCCCTTCATGTTGTCGAGTCCCAGCGCATTCGCGGTCGCGGGGCTCATGAGAATGGCGTTGTCCCAAGTCAGCTTGGTGATGGGGTCCGGAGTCTCTTGCAGCCAGCCGTTGTTGTTGTAGCGGCCGTCATCCACCTTGGAATCCGGGTAGAAGACAATCTCGTGGTCATTGCCACTGACAACCGGCAAGCTATTGGCCGCGCGGACGACCGAGGCAATACGAGCGGCATCCAATTGAAATCGCCCAACCGGGGCGGCGGCGCTGTCCTTCAGGAAGCCGTCATGAAGGAACCGTTTCCAGGCGTTCTCATTCACCCCGCCGGTCACGCCGAAGAAGGTCTCCCGAACCAGATCGTAGGACGCGAAAACGGGCTCATTGGCCAGCCGCGCCAGCAACTCAATCTGGGTCATGCCGTTGAACAACGGAGCCAACAGCGGTTGCACCGGGGTCAGCGTGCCATCGGCTGTCCAAGCGTCTCCCCAAGCTTCCAGATAATGGGTGCCGGGGATATTCCAACCGGATTGCGGGGAGGTTTCGTCCTCGTAGTAGCCGAGGCGAAGAACATGCTCGGCATTCCCCATGGCGCCAGCGAAATCCAGATCCGCAGGCGCGTCGTAGGCGGGGTTGCCGCCGAGGATAACCAGGGAATCCACCTCGGAGTTGTTCAACGCCTTGACCAGATCGCCGATCGAACCGCCTTTTCTGGCCGGAACCGGCAGCAATTGCACCGTCTTGCCGACGTTTCCGAGGGCGGCGTTCAGCGCGTGCGCAATCAAATGCGTGGCCTCGGGTTGGCCATGCCCCGCCATGACCACACACTTGCCGGCGTGCTTCTTGAGATCGTCGGCGCAGCCGGAAACCCAGCCGGAATCAACGCCCGCAGCGCCGCTGTTTGCCACCACGGCATCTTTGACCGCGGCCAGCTCTCGGCTGCCAAAATGGGAATCGGCGAGCACTTTTGAAGCGATCTGCGCCGCCACCCGATGCACCGCGCTCACGGGCACCCGAAGGCGATGATCCGCAGCCGCTCCGGTCAGCGTGAAGAGCGCCTCAACGGAGTAGAGGCGATTCATCTTGGGATGCGCCGGATCAATCTTGCGCCCCTTGGCAAACTTGCTCATCAGGAGCGTTGATTCCTCCTCCGAGCCAACAAAATCGCAATCCAAAGTCAGGATCACTTCCGCTTCGTCCAGCTTGTAGTATGGCTTGACCGACTGACCGAATGCCTCCGTCGCCGTGCGACGGTGGATATCGTGGTCGACGGGCTCATACTCATGCCACTTGGCTCCAGGCAGCTTCTTGAGCAGAAGGTCGCGCATCCGGTCCCGCGTCGGCGATTCGCCATGGTTCGCGAGAATAGCCAAGCCCCGGCCCTGCCTCGTCGCGGCCAAATCCGCCATCTCCTTGATGGCGGCGAGTCCCGCTTCGCGGGTCGAACCCTCTCGATCCTTGGCGTAACGCGTGGCGCGGTCCGGATCGTACAGATTCAGAATGGACGCTTGGGCGAACGCGTTGGTTCCACCATTGCTGTCCGGGTGGGAATCATTCCCTTCAATCTTCGTGGGACGACCGTCATCCTGCTTGACGAGCAGCGGAATCGCGCCAGTCCGGGTCGGCATGGCGGAAGCAAAATGTTTCGCCTTGCCATGCACATAGGCCAAGGGTTGGCGCGCAAACGGGATGATTTTCTCCTCCGGACGCCGACAACCGCTCATTCCCAATCCGGCAAACAGGAACGAGGCGGACATCAACTTCATGAAGTTGCGCCGACTGACCGGGTCCGTCACCTCTTCAGCCCCAGATGGGAATTCGTGATCGACCCACTTGCGAAATTCAGGGGCATCCGCGAGCTGGTCAAGGCTTCGCCAATATTTCGGACCCGTCGTGCGGGCGGCTTTGCTGGGCTTGCTCTTGTTCATCGATGACAGGCGGAGCAATGGTCGCTCGACTTGATCTTCCAATCCCGGACCGCGTCCTTGCCGAACTCCCGCTGGTGCTGCTCGGCAACTTTCGGATCCTCATTCCACTTCCACTTCAAGTCCGTGACCTTGTCGACCGGCCGCAGCCGCGTTTCCGGGTTGCGGTGACACTCCAGACAGAAACTCATGCTGAATGGTTTCGCATGGTAGACTTCGTCCATCTGATCCACCCGGCCGTGGCATTCGACGCAGCTCACACCGCGAGTCACGTGCACGGAGTGATTGAAGTAGACGTAGTCCGGGAGCTTGTGAATCTGCACCCATTCGATCGGCTTGTTCTCGTAGTAACTTTCGCGAACCAGCGCCAACTTGGGATCATCCTTCAGAACCTGGTTGTGACAGTTCATGCAGGTTGATGTCGCAGGCACATTGGAGAACCAGGATTTCTCCACATGCGTGTGGCAATAACGGCAGTCCAGCCCGAGTTGCCCGGCATGGATGTCATGGGAGAATGCCACCGGCTGAATCGGCTGATACCCGACTCGCGTGTACTTGGGCGTGAAGTAATAGCTCACCCCCACCGTCACGGCCGCGCCCAGGACGCCCAGACCGATCAGGATCCGGAGCGGCAGCTTGTTGGTCCACTTGGGAAATACGTCGGACATTCAGCGAATAATCGTTAAACGGTTTCTCTAATACTAAACAACTTCAACTATTAGTTTTGCTTGTCACAAACAAGGCCAATTAAAGGCGAAACAAGATCCACTGCAAGCAAAGTTCACACAACACGGGCGCTTTTCGGTTTTATTAATGAAACAGATTAGCCGGAATGAACCAACCGCTATTCAAAAACCGTTTCACCCAAGGCCGGCAGGACCTCGATTGACTCCCGCCAAGCCCACTGAAACTGGAGGCGTGGGCCGGAATCGAACCGGCGAATAGAGCTTTTGCAGAGCCCTGCCTTACCACTTGGCTACCACGCCGAAAAACAGGCCGCGTAGAATAGTGATCTTCAGCGCCGGCGCAAGGGTTTATTGAAAATAACCGCAGGCAGATGGATGAGGGCTGGCGATTAAGATTGATTCGAGATCGATCCGCCCCCAAAACACGCCGCCAATGAAATGCTTCGTCACCGGCGCCTCGGGATTTGTCGGCGCCAATCTCGTCCATGAACTCAATGCTCGCGGGCACGAAGTCAAGGCCCTCCTGCGGGAGTCCAGCGACACCCGGGGACTTGCGGGCGCGGAATTCGAACGCGTCACCGGGGACTTGAGCGACAAGCCGGCTCTCTTCAAGGCGATGCGCGGCTGCGATTGGTGTTTTCACGTGGCGGCAAGCTATCACCTGTGGCTTCCGGACTATCGCCCCATGTACGCCGCGAATGTCGACGGCTCCCGGAACGTCATCGAAGCCGCCGCCGAAGCGGGATGTTCCCGAATCGTCTACACCAGCACGGTTGGCTGCATCGGCCTCTCCGAGCCGCTGAACGGTCGCGTCGAACCCACGAACGAAGACACGCCGGTCACCCTGTCCAAGCAGATGAGCAATCACTACAAGCGCTCCAAGTGGCAGGCCGAGGAGATCGCCCGTGAGCTCGCAGACCGGGGACTCCCGGTCGTGATCGTCAATCCCAGCGCGCCCATCGGTCCGCGGGACGTGAAGCCCACGCCAACCGGCAAGGTCATCGTCGATTTCCTCAATCGCGACATGCCCGCCTTCCTCGACACAGGCCTGAACTGGGCGCACGTTCGGGACGTGGCGATCGGTCACATCCTCGCGGCCGAGAAAGGCCGTATCGGCGAGCGATATATTCTCGGCAACGCCGAGGGCAACCTCAGCATGAAAGAGGCCTTCGCCCTGCTGGAGGAAATCTCCGGCGTGCGGGCGCCTCGATTCAGGATTCCCTACTTCGTCGCCTGGACGGCGGCCATCGTGGACGAAGCCATCTCAGCGATGACCAAGAAACACCCGAAAGCTCCGCTCGCCGGCGTGCGCATGGCCTACTACAAGATGTTCTTCGATCCAGCCAAGGCCATCCGGGAACTGGGATTGCCGCAGACCTCCGCCCGGGAGGCCTTGCAGGACGCGGTCGAGTGGTTCCGGGAGAACGACTACGCAACCCAAGCCCGATAGTCGGACAATTGTCCGTTTCGGATACAAATGCGTCCACAAACCAACCTCCGGCCGAGGATCCTTCCACACTTGCTCCCCCCTCGCGCATGCACTAGCCTGAACTCCGGATGGCGAAAGTAGTTTTAATCGACGACGAGGCGACCATGGTGCAAATGGTTGCCGAGATGCTTCGGGAGGAGGGCCACGAGGTCCTCCCCTTCACCCAGGTCGATCCCGCGCTGGAAGCCATCGCGGACAATCAGCCCGATCTCGTCGTCACCGACCTCTACATTGACAGGACGCGCGGTGGGGGGCTGGAGATACTCGCCAAGGCGCGCAGCCTGAATCCTCCCGTCACCGTGATCATGGTCACAGGGTTCGGGTCCATCGAAACCGCGGTCAAGGCCATGAAGGAAGGGGCCTACGACTACATCGAGAAACCTTTCAAACTCGACGAACTTCGGATGTGCGTGGAACGCGCATTATCCTTCAACCAGGCCATCTCCGAGAACGTCTACCTGAAGAAACAGCTCCGCAAGAAATACCAGTTCGATCAGATCATCGGCCGTTCGGAACCGATGCAACAGGTGTTCAACATGATCGAGAAGGTGGCGGATACGGACAGCACGATCCTTGTTCTCGGGGAAAGCGGCACGGGCAAGGAGCTGGTCGCCAAGGCCCTCCACTACAACAGTCGCCGCCAGTTTGCCCCCTTTATTCCGGTCAACTGCAGCGCGCTTCCCGAGAACCTGCTGGAATCAGAGTTGTTCGGCCACCGCAAGGGAGCCTTCACCGGCGCCATTCACGACAAGGCGGGGCTCTTCCAGGAGGCTGACGGCGGCACCATCTTTCTGGACGAAGTGGGTTCGATGTCCGCCCTGCTGCAGAGCCGTCTCCTGCGCGTGCTGCAGGAGAAGGAGGTCCGTCGCGTCGGCGACAACATCCCGGCCTACGTCGACGTCCGGGTGCTGGCGGCCACCAACGAACCCTTGGAGGACATGATCAAGGCCGGCGAATTTCGCGAGGACCTCTACTACCGGCTGAACGTCATCTCCATTCCCCTGCCCGGCCTGCGGGAACGGCGGGACGACATCCCTCTGCTGATTTCACACTTTCTCAGGGAGAAGCTCAATCCGCGGACCGGAGGCGCCTACAGCGTCACGCGCCACGCCATGGATGTGATGAGCGCCTACGACTGGCCCGGCAATGTCCGCGAATTGGAAAACGCGATCGAGCGCGCCTGCGCGCTTTGCGAGGACGCCACCATCCGGGTCCGGGATCTGCCTCCGGCCCTCCAGGAAAAGGCCCTCGAGGTCACCAGCGACGATACAGTCATCCTCAAACCGGAAGAACACCAGCCCCAGACCGCTTCGGAGCCCGCCGCCGAACGGGTCGACCAGAAATCAATCTACCCTCTCGAGGCCAATGAGCCCCGCGCCATCAAGGTTCCGGACAGCGAAACCGGCGCAACGACAACGACCGCATTGGGACCGTTGAAGAACTTCATCAAGGAGCAGGAGTCGGCCTACATCAATCGCATCCTCGCGCACACCGGCAACGACAAGGACAAGGCTGCCGAACTGCTCGGCGTCAGTCTTGCCACGCTCTATCGAAAGCTGACGGACGAAGACTCCAACGGCTGAGAATCACGGGACGCAGCGCTACTCGCCCAGCAACTTGCGCAACCGCTCCCGCGCCTCGTCCTCCTTCGCGGAAACGTCCGGTTTCCCCTGCCATTCCCGCTTCACAAATTCAAACCACTCGCAGTAGTTCGCGGATGCTTTCTCGAATACCGGCTCCGCGCGCCGCTCACGACACTGGTGCGCCGCCCGGGCGTCATGATACTCGCAATTCAAGCACACCCGCAGGTCCGCGTGACAGCCATGACAACTCTCGCTGCGTCCGGGATTCACATTCAGATCCCACTCCCACCCGCACTGATGACAATGTCGGTTTCCACTCGGCATGGAGGGCAGTCTAGCGTCACGAGCGGAAATTGAGAACCAAGGATTCACGCCCCGGGTTCACCCGCGAGGCCGTATCCCGATTCTGCGGTCTGGCATGCTCTCTCCGCCGCCGCGATCGCCGCGTTCGCCTTCCGGGCGGCTAAAGGATTGCCGGATCGTCCGCCCCGGCTAAACTTCACCGATGTCCGCGCCATTCGACCAACTTCTGGAAGCCACGATCGAACACCTCAAACGGGAGAAGGCGCGCGGCGTGAAGTATCTTCCGATGGACGCGGACCAACTCGCGGCTCTGGCCGCGCCGCCCCCTCAATCCCGCCCTCCCAAGCCGACGCCCCAACCGGCCCCAACCCGCCCCGCCGCCGCGAGTCGCCCCGCTCCAACCGCCCCTCAACAAAGGAGCCCAAGCCCCGCTACCAGCTCTCCCGCTCCAGCGGCCCAACGTCGTTCGCGGGAGGAGAAGGAATCCGCGATGGCCCAATTGCGCGAGCGCGCCCTGGCCTGCCAACGGTGCCCAAACCTTGTCGCAACCCGGCAGAACGTGGTGTTCGGCGTCGGCGACATCCATTCGTCGCTCATGTTTGTGGGCGAGGCGCCCGGTCTTGACGAGGACCGGCAAGGCGAACCCTTTGTCGGCAAAGCCGGCCAATTGCTCACCCGAATCATCAAGACGATGGGCTTCAGTCGCGAGAGCGTCTACATCGGAAACATCCTCAAATGCCGCCCCGACACACCGGGCGAATCCTACGGCAACCGGAAGCCGACGCCCGAGGAGATGAACACCTGCAAACCCTTCGTCATCTCGCAGATCGAAATCATCCAACCCGCCGTCATCGTGGCCTTGGGAACCACGGCTGTTCAGGGCCTCCTCGACGAAACCCAGGGCATCAATCGGCTCCGCGGGAACTGGAGGGAATTCCGCGGCATTCCAGTCATGCCCACGTTTCACCCTTCCTATCTCCTGCGCCAGGACGACCTGGCAACCAAACGCAAGGTCTGGGAAGACATGCTGCAGGTCCTGGCGCGTCTCGGCGCGCCGATCAGCGACAAGCAACGCGGGTTCTTCCTGAAGAAGTAGAAATCGGGAGCCTCCGCCCGTAGACGGAGCGCAAACGGAACAGCAGGCCCGACGAGCCTTACCGGCCGCTCAACGCCGTCTGCAATTCCTCGTCAAATGTGGCCGAATCCAATCCCTTGGATCCGACAACCTGCTCCGCCTCAATTCGCGCGCCCTGGAACACCGAGAAGGTCAAATCCACGCTCTCAAACGTCGTCCCGGTAAAGAAGGCCTTGTTGAATTGACAGCCCTCAAAGACCGTATTGCGAAAGGTCATCTCCCGCAGGTCGCAGCCATTGAATATGCAGTCCTTGAAGCGGCAGTCCGCAAACTCCCCCGAGTCGAAACGTGAGGCCGAGAAATCGCAATTGCGGAACTCAAGGCGGGAGAATCGTCGACCACCCAGATCCAGCCGGTCCAGCACCAACCCCTCCCAATATGGCGGATTCTTCCGATGCTTCGAGATCAGTTGATCGATCCCCCTCACCTGATCAGCCGACGCGTTGCTGACCAATAGTATATTCAATTTCTTCTCCGTCTGATAACGGACAAAGAAAAAGACGCTCAGCATGACCGCAACGCAGATCCCCGCCGGGATCAATGCCTTGATCAGCTTCCGCTTGCGCATGATCCGCTCCATGCGGGCCATATACTCCGCCCGGGACTCCTCCTCGGGTGTCTGTGGTTTGGCGGCCTCGGCCGCGTCCTCCTCACCCGCAGGTTTGGCCGCGGGTTTGGCCGCGGGTTTGGCCGCGGGTTTGGCCGCGGGTTTGGCCGCGGGTTTGGCCGCCGAAGCCGGTTTTTCTTCGCTGTCTGAATCTGTGGCCATGGGGTCTGCTGCTACGAAAAAGTTTTCAGGAGGTTGGCATGAAGTGGCTGACATGATCAAGCCGGCAACAGTCATTCATCCGAAACTTAAAGTCGTTCGACGATGGCCCCCGTCGCCTTGTCGGTCGTCAGCGAGCCACCGACATCCGGGGTGGATTCCTTGGCCGCCAAGCTGTCCTCGACGGCCGAGCGGATGGACGCCGCCGCCTTTGTCTCCCCCAACCATTCCAACATCATCGCCCCGCTCAACACCGCGGCAACCGGATTGGCGATGCCCTGCCCCGCAATATTCGGCGCCGAACCGTGAACCGGTTCAAACAACGACGGAAAGTGACGGTCGGGATTCAGGTTGGCCGAGGGGTTCAACCCCAGGCTGCCCGTGATCGCCCCGGACAGATCGGAAAGGATGTCGCCAAAGAGATTGGACGCCACCACCACATCGAAATGCTCCGGCCGGCGGACGAAATTCATCGCCGCCGCATCCACATGCTGCTTGTCCGTCTCGACGTCCGGATAATCCGCCCGCATTTCCTCAAGGATTTCATCCCACATCACGAAACTGAACTTCTGCGCGTTGGACTTGGTGATCATGGTCAGGCGACTGCGCCGAGTGCGCGCCAATTCAAAGCCGTGCCGCAGGATGCGCTCCACCCCGGACCGCGTGTGCATCGCCGTCTGGATCGCGGACTCCTCGGGCTGCCCCACACGAAAACGCCCTCCGTTGTTGACATACTCCCCTTCGGAATTCTCACGCACGACAACCATGTCGATTCCCTTGTAGCCCGCCAGAAGGGACGGAACACCGGGAAATGTCCTCGCCGGACGCACGCAGGCATATTGGTCGAATCCCTGACGGATCTTGATCAGCGGAACGAGCGTTTCGTGGTCGGGCAGTCGCTCCGGAAAACCCACCGCGCCAAGAAAGATGGCGTCAAAGGGACGAAGCACATCCAAAAGGTTCGCGGGCGCGACCTCGCCATGTTTGGCGTGATGATTGACGCCCCAATCGAACCGCTCAAACTCCAGCGCGAAGCCGCCGATGACGCTCTGGGCCGCCTGCAGGACCGCGACCGCCGCGTCCGTCACATCGACGCCGATGCCGTCGCCCGGATACAGCGCAACTCTGTGTGTCTTCACCTGAATCAAGCGAGATCGACCGGACCGCCAGAGCTGAGCTGCGGATTGCCGAAGGTCTTCAGATTGTGCCCCATGCTGTGCGCCAAGGCCAGGAGGAGCCGGTTATGGGCCATGCCGTCAAACTTCAGTGACCGCCCCATCTGGAAACGGCAACCTCCGCCGATCAGGACGAACGGGATATTGTTCAGCGTGTGACTGTTGCCCTGCCCCAGTTCATTCGTCCACACCACCGTGGTGTTGTCCAACATGCTTCCCGTCCCCCCCGGCTCCGGCGTGGCTTCCAGGCGTTCGACGAGATACTTCAACTGCTCCGCGAACCAGATGTTGATCTTGACCAGCTTCTCCTGTGAGTCCTTCTGGGAATCCTTGTGATGGGAAAGCGTATGATGGGTGTCTTCGATGCCGAGCCAGCGCATCTTCGCCTGGCCAACCGACTTGGTGAACTGCAGCGTTGCCACGCGCGCCATGTCGTTGGCAAAGCTGTTCACGAGCAGATCGATCTGCATGCGACTCAGTTCCGGGATGTTGTCATTCTCATTGGAGACGCCTCGCTTCAAGTCCGGCGGCGCAACATCCACCTTTTGCTCCCGCGCCCTTTTGAGATCCTTTTCCATCTCGGTGACGAACTGGGCGTGCTCCTCCAACAACCGCCGGTCCTCATGACTCAACTTGCCCGCCGCCTTGTTCAGGTTGCCGCGAACCGCATCGAGGATCGAAACCAGGTTCTCACGATCCTCCACGTTGCCGTAGAGCTTCTCGAACATCTGGTAGGGATCATTCACGGGCGCAACCGGCTTGTTGGCTCCCGCGTAGGACATCCGCGTCCAAGGATCCGCCCGGTCCAATCGTCCGACGCCAAATTCCAACGCCCCGAAACGTGTCCGGGTCTCCTCGCGGCCCTGGAAGAAATTCTTCAGCTCCTGGTCGATGGAGATGCCGCCCGCCCAACCGGCCGGGGTATGCGATCCACCTTGAATGTTGCCGGGAAGCAACTCCTTGCCGGTCAACAGGCAACTCATGCCGCGCATGTGACTGTCGCCGTCGCCGCGCACCTTGTTCGAAACGCCGCGCAGGATCAGCATCTTGTTCCGGTAGGCCTCCAACGGAGCGAGAATGCGCTTCAACTTGAAGTCCGCCCCCTGCTCGTCCGGCCAGAACTCCCACGGCACCGTCCCATTCGGACTGAACATGAAAACCAGCCGCTGCTTGTCCGTCGGCGGTTTGGCCGCGGCCAATCCGGGCAGCCCCATCAAAAACGGGGCCGCCGCCGCGGAAACGCCCAAGTCGCGAAGAAACTCTCTGCGTGTATTCGTATTCATTGTCTATTTGTCAGTCGTCATGCTTGTTCCACCCAGAGCGACGCTTCCGTCCTGAGGCGGATTCAATACAATATCGGCCATTTTGCACCGATGAAAAGCCCCCGGGCGAGTCGTTTCTTGCCGAATTCGGAGCGTGGAATTCATTCCGCTTCAGCGCGGTGTGACCAGAGGTCGAGCTGTTGCCCCAAAGCGTTCATCCGGTCGGAGGTTGAAGCGGAATAAATTCCGCGCTCCGGACAAGCAGGCTCACCATCCCATCAGCCTTACCCCAATCCCAAGGCCTCGCGCGCGTGTTCAAACGAGTCCCTGACATTCGCTTCCTCAAGCGCCACCCGCCCCTTCGCTGACTTCCCGGCCACCCTCGGCATGGGACTTGCCCCCTGCCGAGCCTTCACCTGCGACAACGTTCGCGCCAGGTGAATGCCCGGCAACTCACCAAAGGTCGTCCAATACCCTTCCGTCAGGCACGGCACCTTCAACGGGTCGCGCGTGATCATCTCCAGATTGAACTGAATCTCCGCATTCGCCCGCTCGCAGACGTCGATGATCCGTCGCAGATCCACGAACCCTTTCCCCAGGGGAACCTCGGCCAGGAGAAAACCCTCGTCATAGCCGGCGACGCCCATGTCCTTGAAATGGGTGGTGAAGGCATACGGCGCGAGCGCCTCGACAGTCGTCATGACATCCTCCAGCAGGGACAAGCTGTTGCCCGTGTCGATCGTCGCGCCCACGTATTCGCTGCCGATCCGCTTCAGTATTCCGATCAATTCCGGAGCGCGCCAATCCTTGTGATTCTCGACGGCCAGCTTCACCCGCCGCCTTTCGACCACCTTCGCCGCGCGTTCCAGGGCTCCATAGGAACTGCGTTTGAACTCGTTCCATGACGCCAGCGTCTTGAAGTTCTCGTAGCGACGACCGCCCAACATGACCGTGCGGACAATCGTCGCCCCGGCCTCTTTCGCCGCCTTGATCTCGCTTTCAAAGCGGTCGATATCGCTGTCCTTCCGCGGCAACCCGATCTGCCCCTCCAAGTACATGCCCAGAGATTCACGCCGGTCACGAACCTTCCTGGCGAACGCCGTCTGCCATCCCCGCACGCCGATCTGCACCCCGCCGGCGCCATGCCGATGGCAATGATCCAGGATGTTCAACGCGTCGCGAAACGAAGGCAGGCCGAGTTCGCCGCCGGCGCGTAGACGCTGTCCATAGGACGCAATGCTGACGCCCATCTGTTTGCCTGAGCGGGGAGCCGCAACCGGCGCCGAAGACAAGCCGGCCAGCGCCAGGGCCGCGCTGGTTCTGCCGAGCATGCGCCTGCGTGAGATTTGTGTCTTCATCGATAGAATCATTAAACGGGCGCCATCGGAATACTCCAGCGTCATTTCAAAACCCAAGACTTCCTCAGACATCCCTCTCCCGGGGGGAGAGGGAGCGAGGGTGAGGGCGCTTCCGCGCCAACCCGACACCTTCGCGCAGCCACCCAAATTGATTTGGTTTTTGAACGCAATTGAACTATCCGGATACTGATCGTTTCCTCCACGAAAACCAACGCCGATATGAAAACTTTCTCCGCCCGAATCCTTCTCGCCGCGCTGCTGGCAAATTGTGGGATACCCGCCGCCCGCACAGCCGAACTCCGCCCGTTGCAGCCAGTGAACGCCTCCGGTTCGCGTCAACTCGCGGCGCGCACCGAGGGGTTCGGGCAAATGCCGAACGGAGACCAGGTCTATCGTCACACCCTGGTGAACGATCGCGGACTGCGGGTCACAGTCATGTCCTACGGCGCGACGCTGGTCTCCGTCGAGGTTCCTGACCGCGAGGGCAGGTTGGAAAACATCACCCTGTCGCTCGACACCTTCGACGCCTATCTGAAAGGCCACCCCCTGCTCGGTTCCACCGTAGGCCGCTACGCCAATCGGATCGATACCGGCGGCTTCACCCTCGACGGCAAACGCCATGACCTGAAAACCGTCGGCAAGAACGGCGTGCATATTCACGGCGGAAGGGAGGGCGTGCAAAAATTGAATTGGAAACCCGAATCCTCCGGCATTGGCTCAGACTTTGCCGAAGCCGTTTTCACGCACACCAGTCCGGACGGCCACGAAGGCTTCCCCGGCCAAGTCGAACTCACGGCGACCTACCGGTTGACCAACGACAACGAACTCATCATCGAATACCAGGCAACCACCACCAAGCCCACCCACCTCAACCTCGCCAATCACGCCTACTGGAACCTTTCCGGCGCGGGTTCAGGCGATGTCCTGCATCACCAACTCACCCTGAATGCCGACCAGTATCTCGCCATCGACCAACGCAAGATTCCGACCGGAGAATACAGCGGCGTCGCAGGCACGCCCTTTGACTTCCGCGAACCTCACACCATCGGCGAGCGCATCGCGCAGGTCGAAGGCGGCGGCTACGACCATTGCTTCGCCATCAACCGGAAAGGGAAATCAAACGCCGACCTCGTCCTCTGCGCCCGCGTGACCGACCCACTGAGCGGCCGTGTCATGGACGTCCTCACCACCCAACCCGGCGTACAACTCTACACCGCGAATTACCTCAGCCCGAACCTCAAGTCCAAACACGGAGCCTACGGCAAACACCACGCCATCTGCCTGGAAACGCAGCATTATCCCGATTCGCCCAACAAGCCGGATTTCCCCTCCACCCTGCTCCGCCCCGGCCAGGTCTACAAACAGACCACCGTCCACCGATTTGATATAATGGAGGACAAGTGACCCCCAACCCGAAGCGTTGCCAGCCCAGGTAGCCCGGGGTTGAGCGAAGCGACAACCCGGGAACATGCCTCCAACGGGGGCCGATCCTGAAAGGATCGCAGCGCGTGCGATTATACGAGGTTAGCGAAACGTGCTGACTCGTCCCTCCAGGACCTTGATATGGGCTCGACACCCTGCAGGGGTGAAAGCGGCGAAGGGAAAGCGATTCACGATTTCCTTCCCGGCCCAATCTGCTATCAATTCAAAACCATGAAAGGCATCCGCATCACTCTCCCTGTCATTCTCCTCGCCCTTTCCGCATTGCCCATTTCCGCCGCCCCCTACCAACCCAATGAAACCGAACGCCGGCACTTTGGCGGCGTCATGCCGCGCATGGCGCCCGATGGCGAATCCGTCGCCTTTTCCTTCCAAGGCTCCATCTGCCAACTCGACCTCTCGGACGACATCCTCCGGCAACTCACCACAGAACCTGGCTGGGACATCCATCCCGCCTGGTCGCCCAACGGCGGGCGAATCGCCTACATCAACGCGCCCAACTTCTCCGTCGGCGCCCTGCGCGTGATCGACGCGACAACCGGCGACCAGATCAAGCTACCCGTCAACGTCCGCGCCAATGGCGAAATGTATTTCCATCCCGAGGGCAATCGCCTCCTCGGCCGCTTCAGCGCAACTGGTTACCCGCAACGGTTGACCTGGCTGAATCTCGATTCGGGCGAAATCACCGTGATCCCCGGCGTGGGACCGGAGGATCTCACCGAGTTGAGCCGCAAGCGCATGCACTACGCATTATCGGCGAACGGCGAGACCGTCTACTTCGCGCTCAACATGGACCGGCCCAACGAACAGGGCGGCAATCGCGGCCCGCAGATGGACCTGTTCCGCATCGACGCCAACGGCGGCAAACCGGGCAGGATCACCCGCTTCCCCGCCCGCATTCACAACCTGTGCGCCGACGGTGTCGGCAGCGGCATCCATGTCGTGACCGATCTCGGCGGAGCGCACTACGACGTCTGGCATGTCCCGCTGAAGAATCCCCTGCGCGACATGCGACGACTCACCCACGGCGTCGCTGACGAGGACTGGCCCTCCGTTAGCCGCCACGGAACTGTGCTTGTGCACACGGACAATTCGCTCGGCGCGACCGCCTTGATTCGCCGCAATCTTGCCACCGGTTCCGAACAAAAACTTCGTGTCTTCGGCGTTGATTGGAAAGGGGGCGCCGCGCCCACCCGGATCAAGGTCATCGACAAGGCCACCGGCCAGCCCGTCACCGCGCGCGTTTCCATCCAACGCAAGGGCAGCAAGTTTTACATGCCCTTCGGTTCCCTTTATCGACTCACCAATGGCCGCGGTCACTTCTACTGCGAAGGCGAATCCGCCATATACCTGCCCGCCGGCGAATACAGCGTCACCATCCTCCGCGGCCCGGAGTATCGTGTCTTCGAACAGCAGATCACCATCGAAGCCGGCCGCAACCAGGCCGTCCAAATCGAACTTGAACGCTGGATCGACATGGCCGCCAAGGGTTGGTTCTCCGGTGAGAATCACACGCACGCCAACTACGGCTACGGAGCCTGGTACAATTCCCCGGTCACGATCGCCCGCCAGGTGCATGGCGAGGACCTCAACGTCTGCAACGCCGTGGTCGCCAACTCCGATGGCGACGGCGTA
>CAZFLK010000067.1:0-27891 GCA_964519245.1 uncultured Verrucomicrobiota bacterium | reverse complement strand
CCGCACCCCGCACCCCGCACCCCGCACCCCGCACCCCTTTGACTTGCGGACCGACGGCGTGATCGTTTCAATCGCTGTTTTACATTACCATTGAGCTCCAACTCCCAATCCATCCTGCGCACGCTTCGCGACTACGAATCGCGGAACATCACCTTTCGTGATCCCGAGGGAGGTTGGCCCATCGTGTGGAAGCGCGCCAAGGACTGCGAAGTCGAGGACATGGAGGGCAAACGCTACCTCGATCTGACCGCGGCCTTCGGCGTGACGGCCGCCGGTCATGCCAACGAACGGGTCGTCCAGGCGGCCAAGAACCAGATGGATCTGCTTGTCCACGGCATGGGCGACGTTCATCCACACGAACCCAAGGCCCGCCTCGTTCGCGAATTGAGCCGACTCACCTTCGAACGCTGGACACGCCGTGCGGAAGAGACGGCCAACCCCGCGCTCAGCGGCAAGACCATCTTCAGCAATTCCGGCTTTGAGGCCGTCGAATCCGCACTCAAGACCGCCATGCTCGCCACCGGCCGAAAGGGAGTCGTCGCCTTCGAAGACGCCTACCACGGGCTGGGATACGGCGCCCTGAACGCCACCGACCGGGAGCATTTCCGTGGCCCCTTTCAAAACCAGCTCGGCGAATTCGGCTACTTCGGCGTCTTTCCCCGCAAGGAAGAGGACCTCCCAGGCGCCGAACAGAGCATTCGCCGCCATTTCAATCAACGCGCCATCGGCGCCTTGCTGGTCGAGCCCATCCAAGGCCGCGGCGGCATCCGCGTCCCGCCGCCCGGATTCCTCCCGCTCCTACGACGCATCTGCGACCAATACCAGGCCCTGCTGATCTTTGACGAGATCTACACCGGTTTCGGCCGCACGGGAAAGTGGTTCGCCTGCGAACACGATGACGTTGTTCCCGATCTGATCTGCCTCGGCAAGGGGCTCACCGGCGGCTTTCCTTTGTCGGCCTGTGTAGGGCGCGCCGACCTCATGGACAAGGCCTGGCCGGAATCCGATGGCGAGGCCATTCATACCAGCACCTTTCTCGGACACCCGGTCGGCTGCGCCATGGCGCTGGAGCAGATCAAGGAAATCAAACGCTTGAAGCTGCCCCAACAGGCCGCGCAACGCGGGCGACTCCTCCTCAGCCTCCTCGAACACCCGCCGCTCCCGATCCCCGGCTACCATTTCGAGGCCCGCGGACGAGGTCTCCTCGTCGGCCTCGAAATCACCCGCGCCGATGGATCCCCCGCAACCGACGAGGCCCTCGAGATCACCAAGCGCATGCTCGCCAAGGGATTCATCCTGCTTCCCGAGGGACCGGACGCCAACATCATCAGCCTCTCCCCCCCATTGATCATCTCCGAGGCGCAGATTCAGCGGACCGTCAACGCCTTGCACGAAACGACCGTCGATGTCCTGACCCAATGACGCTCTCCGCAATCAAGGCGCTGCTCCGCGAGCACGACATCCAGCTCACCCGCTCCCTGGGACAGTCGTTCATGCACGACGAGAACCAGATCGCGCGCATCGCCGACCTGGCGGAGGTCGGGGCTGAGGACAATGTCCTGGAGATCGGCCCAGGGCTGGGCCCCTTGACGGAAGTCCTGCTGAATCGCGCCAAGAGCGTGCTGGCCATCGAGGTCGATGCCCGGCTGGTCGAAATACTGAAAGTTCGTTTCGCCGACAGAAAAGGCTTCGGCCTGATCCATACCGACGCGCTGGAATATGTTCGCCAGGGCGGCGGCGATTGGCGGGACTGGAAACTCGTCGCCAACCTCCCCTACTCCGTGGGCACCCCGATACTCGTCGATCTGGCCGCTCCCGAAACCGGCCCCCGATCAATGACCGTGACGCTGCAGAAGGAGGTCGTGGACCGGATCATCGCGCAACCGGGCAAAAAGGCCTACAGCCTCCTGTCGCTGCTGCTGAACGCGACCTACGAGGTCCAGAGCGACTTCCTCATCCCCGCCGGCTGTTTCTTCCCGCCTCCCGCTGTCGACAGCGCCTGCGTCCGTCTCAACCGCAGGGAGACGCCCTTGGTCGACGCGACCCTCTATCCGACCTACGTCAAGGTGGTCAAACGCGGTTTCTCGCAAAGGCGCAAGATGATGCTCAAGCTGCTCAAGCAGGACTGGACGCCGGAGAAATTGACCCTTGCCTACGAGGCGGCCGGCTGCGACGCCAAGGTCCGGGCCGAGGCGTTGACGATCGAGCAGTTCGTGCAACTCGCCAAGTCGCTGGCCCCCGACTGACTCACCCCGCAAACAGGGCGACCACCTTGTTCTTGGTGAACCAGAGCAGGACGCCCACGGCGAGGCACGCCACCCCGTTCTGCCAGGGCCGGTTGCGATGATCCCCGACGATGCGCCGATCGTTCGCCATCACAACCAGGGTGATCGCAACCAAAGGCACCGCCAGGATGGTCATCCGCTGCGCCCAGACAATCGCCCCCAGGGGATCCGTGTTCGAGAGCCCGTAGAAACCGACTCCGAGACCGACCGCCATCGCCAACGCCGTGAACGCGCGGTTGTTCATCGAGTTCACATCCGAACCCAGCCCCACCCCGTCGGCCAACAGACCGCCGCCGATCATCGCGTTGATCACCGTCGAGGAAAAGGCCGCCGCCAGGAAGCCCAGGCTGAACACGATCTTGCCCGCGCCGCCCATCAGGGGCTTCAGTTGTTCCGCCAAGTCGGACGCATTGGTGATCGCCTCGCCGCGCAGCACGATCGCCGAGGTCATCATGATCATCAGCGACACGCTGACCAGGATCGAGATGCCCGTCAGCGCCTCCCGCGTCGCAATGCCCACCTGCTCCTTCCGCCAGCCCTTCTGTTGGGCCAGGGTGGATTGATACAGCGCGGCAATGACCGAGAAGGTCGTGGCGGTCATGCCCGCAACCAGACCCGCGTCCTCGGGGCTCCACATCGTCGGAATCAACCCGCCCACAAACTGCCTCAAGTCCGGCGTCACGGCCAAAACCCCAACAAAACCGGCCGCGGCAACCAACCGAACCCCCAATCCCGTCGAGCGATGCTTCATTCGAAACCCGAAGGCAAAGACCGCGACCAACGCCAAACCGAGCCCGAATGCGGGAACCGCGACCACCAGATTCAGCACGAAACAGACCAGCATCACGGCCACCAACCCCGTCATCACCTTCTCCAGCGCCCGGTACAGCCGCTTCGCCGCAAACACAAAGACGAGGGCGGCAAGCCCGACCAACGCCATCCAGAAATTCACCGACAGTCCCGTCAACGATTCCAAGGCCGTCGCGCAGGCAACATAGTTCCCCGACTGAAAGGCCGCCGCGACCGTGAACGACAGCGCGCCGCAGGCAATGGCCAGCCAACGTCCGTAATGCCGGGTCATCAGGGTCAGCGCCGAGACATCGTTCAACACCCCGATCCGCGCGGCCATCGACGTGAACAACATCATGAAGCCGCCCGCCAGGGCCAGAGCCCAGACCAGATCAGGCCCCATCTTGGCGCCAACCTTGGACGCAATCGTGATGCTTCCCGGTCCGATCACCACCGCGGCTGTGATCAAGCCCGGACCCAACTGCTTCCAGAAGGGGATGGACGTCTTGGTTTCCGTCGCTCCCGCTTCCGGGGCCTGCTCTGCTTTCGAGGTTTCGTTGTCCATATCGATCGCCATACTGAGGTGTCGACACGCGCGCGTGCCAAGGAATAGCACGAGACAACGGTGTTTCGCCCTTTCGCACAACCAGAAACACACACCGCCCCTGCCTGCCCGCTTGCAAGTCAGCCCCCACGGAGACTATCATCCAATAATGCACTCCAAACGAATCCGACCGCTCGCCCTGGCCGCCCTGGCCGGCGCGCTCGGATTCAACGCGCCGGTTCCGGCCGCCGAGTCCGAGTTTGCCTCCCCCCGCCCCGCGAAGGGCCTGACCGTCCGCGAATTCGCCGGGCCAAAACAGTTCACCAACGCGACCGCCTTCGCCATCGATGACAAGGGGCGCGTCTTGGTCGCGGAAAGCGAACGCATCGCGACGGACCTGCTCAACCTCGCCAACCTCCCCGGCTGGCTGACCAACTCCATCGCCTGGACGAGCGTCGAGGATCGGGCCGAATTCCTCTCTGCTCAAATCAGCTCCGACAACCCGGAACTCCCCGAAAACCTCCGCGTCGATCGGAACGGCGACGGTGAAATCTCCGTGGAGGATCTCGAAACCGACCTCCAGCGCATTCGCCTGCTGGAAGATGCCGACCAGGACGGAACCGCCGATCAAACCAGCCTCTACACTGAGGGATTCAACTCCCACCTCGCCGGCAACATCTCGGGCATGCTGTTCCGCAACGGCGCGCTCCATGTCGCCTGCCCGCCCGACCTCTGGCTGCTCGACGACGCCGATTTCGACGGCGAAATCGACCACAGCGCCTCCCTGCTTCACGGATTCGGCGTCAGCCTTCCCCGCGATCACCGCAATATGGCCGGTCCGGTCATCGGACTGGACGGCCGAATCTACTGGGCCGTCTCCGATCAGGGATCGCGCGTCAACGCCACCGACATCATCTTCTCCGCCCCCGAAACCGGGGCGATCTATCGCAGCGAACTGGACGGCTCACGGCTGGAGCTCTACGCCACCGGTTTCCGCAATCCGCGCGGACTGGCGTTCAATGACATCGGTGATCTCTTCGTCTACGATGCCGGCGCCGACGGTGAGCGCGGCCGCCTCCTTCATGTGGTCGAGGCCGGCGACTACGGCTGGCGCGCCGGCTGGCGCAACCTTCCCGGCGGCGGCCCCTGGACCTTGGAGCAGCTCGGCGGCGACCTCGGCGTCAATACCAGCCGCCACATCATGCCGCCCGTGACGCGCGTCGGCGCCGAACCCTCGGGGCTCGTATGGCACGACGGCATCGGACTCCCGTCAATCTACGCCAACCGCCTCTTCCTGGCCGACGCCGCGAACGGCGGCCGCATCCAGGCCATGCAACTGAAAACCAAAGGGGCCTCCTACGTTCGCTCGGACACGCGCGATGTCGTCCGCAACCTCGCCGCTTCCCAGATTCTCGTCGAACCCGGCGGCGGCATCATGACCCTCGGCCGAACGCAGGCGGACAGCGCCCAACGCATCCAGACCATCGCCGCCCATGACGCCAACGCCAACCCGCTGGTCAAGGAATGCCGAGCCATCCTCGCCAAGGGCATGATCCGACGCTCCAGCAAGGAACTCGCCCGTTTCCTCGAACACCCGAGCCGCGCCGTCCGCATCGCCGCCCAATTGGAACTGGTGGAACGATGCACGAAACGCCGCTACCAGTGGAAATCCCTTGAGTTGCGATTTGGCGGGGGGCGCGCCTACACGACCCTTTCCAAGACCGCCCGCAACGCCCCCACCCGCATCGCCCGCCTGCACGCGCTCTGGGGCATGGCGCAGGTGCGCCGCTTCGCCCCCAAGAATCAACTGATCAATCTGTTGAAACTCCTCGCCGACCGGGATCCCGAGATCCGCGCGCACATGGCCCGCGTCGCCGGCGAGACCAGCATGCCCGACGCCTACGAGGACGTCGTCAAGTTGACGCAGGACCCCGAGCCTCGGGTGCGCTACTTCGCCGCCATGAGTCTCGCCCGCTACCGCAATCCGGGCGCCATCACTCCCATCACCACCATGCTGCGGGAGAACCAGAACAATGACCCGCATCTCCGCCACGCGGGCGTCGTCGCGCTGGCCAGCATCGGCGGCCCGAACCGGTTGCTCGCCGCGGCGCACGACCAGGACGCCTCGATCCGCCTCGCCGCCGCCCTGGCCATGCGGCGCCTGCGCGACCCCGGCATCACGCTCTTTCTCAATGACTCCGACGCCGCCATTTCCCGTGAGGCGGCCCGGGCCATTTACGATCTGCCGATCGAGTCAGCAACCCGCAACCTGGCCAGCCGGATCACCCAACTCCGTTTCTCCAACGCCACCGCCCGCAGAATCATCGCGGCCTGCAGACTCGAGGCGGACAGCGCCTCGGCGCGCGGACTGTCGGAGTTCGCCGCCAGCGACCTTGTCGGCGAAGAGCAGCGCGTCGAAGCCCTCCAGGCATTGCGACACTGGAATACCCAATCACCCATCGATCCGGTGACCGGCCGGCATCAATCCGTCTCGCTCCGCCGCGCCAATCTCGCCCCCGCCGAACACCTCGCGCCCCACCTTCCCAGACTTCTCTTCACCGGACCGACCAACGTGCGCATCGCCGCCGCGCAAGCCGCCGCCGCCCTGCAGATTCAGGAAGCGGGCGAGTCGCTGGAAGGCCTCGCCAGCGACCAAGGGGCCAACCTCGCCTTGCGAATGGCCTGCCTGCAAGGGCTCGCAACCATGAATCACCGCTTGCTTCCCCAAGCCCTTTCCGGCGCCTTGAAGGACCCCGCTCAACCGCTCGTCGAGATAGCGCGCAGGATCCAACAGGAGCAGTCACAGCAGAGTAAATGAGCGTCGAACCGCCGCCGCTGCCGCCGCTCGCGAGCGGGGAACACCACGCCGTCCCCAGACCGACTGACCGACGCGTCGGTTGGTGGGTTCACCTGCTCATCCTCCTTGCCTACCCCCTCTGCCTCGGGCTTCTGGGCTCGGCCCAGGTTCAAGCGCACGACGCGCCGATGCTGCCAGGGAGCGTCGCGGGCTTGATCGCCGTCTGCGTCTTTGAACTGGCGATCTTCGGCGTTGTCTTTGGCGTCGCCTGGGCCGCATCTCGCGCCAGGGCCATCGACCTCCATCTCGGTTGGAACGACGGCCCGTTGCCCATCGTGCGCGGTTTCGGCTACTCGATCGCATTGCGCATCATGGTCGCCATCGCGACTCTCGCCGTCCTCGCCGTCGGCTTGGCGAGCGGCGCTTTCGACTCGCAGACCTTCAATGAAACCGGCCCCCAACTCGATGCGATGGTCGATTCGGGAACCCTGAAGGACAATCCCGCATACCTGTTGATCGCCATGACGTTGCTGAGTTTTGTCGTCGCCGGACTGCGCGAAGAACTCTGGAGAGCCGGCGTCATCGCCGCCTTGCTCGCCTTGTTTCCGAAGACCTTCGCCGGCGCGCGCGGCAAGATCGCGGCGGTCATGATCGCCGCCGTGGTCTTCGGCCTCGGCCATCTGCCCCAGGGCTGGATCGCCGTCGGCATGATCGGCTTGCTCGGCGTCGGACTCGGACTGATTCTCGTCTTCCACCGCTCCCTCTGGGACGCCGTCATCGCGCACGGTTTCTTCGACGCCGCATCCTTCGCCATGCTTTACCTCCTCGCCAACCTCCCCCCGGAACTCCTGAAACGGATGGGAATGGAGTGAATCGCATCCCGCATCCCGCATCCCGCATCCCGCATCCCGCATCCCGCATCCCGAGCCTATCCGCCCAAAGAGCCTTCCGGTCCCTTCCAGATCAGCCGGATGGAATCCAATCTCAGCCGAGCAGCGAAAATGTGCTCCCGCAACAAGTCGGCCTGAGATGCCAGGGCGTCGATCTCCTCGTCGCGAATATGATCGTTGATCTTCTGCAAAGCCCTCAAGCGATCCATCTCGGCCCGCAACTGCGCCTCCATCATCGACAACGCCCCTGACTTGATGTCGGCTGCCCGGGCTTCCGCAAAGCCTTCGCCAGCCTCAATCATCCCCGGCAACAGATTCCGCTTGAAATCCGCATTGTCGATGATCGGGTAGATCGCCCCCTTCTCCAGGCGCTCCCCGAGAGCCTCCCGGGAAACCTCCTCCGTCCGATCTTCCTTCTTGTGATCAACCACCACCCGGATCGGCGTTGTCGGCATGAACCGATCCAACTGCAAGCTTCCCGGAGCCAGGACCTCAACAATGAAGATCGCCTCCAACAGAATGGTCTTCGCGCCCGGTTCCGTCCACACGCCGAACGCGCAGTTGCCCTGCTCGGAGCCCAACAACAACTCCATGGACCCCGTCGCCATCGGATGATCCCAACTGAGAAAGGCCACATCCTCCCGGCTCAGCGCGCGTCTGCGGTCAAAGGTCGCGACGCAGCCTTCCTCCGGCAGTCCGGGAAAGGCGTGCGTCGTCAGGCCGCCCGTCCCCAAGGCATACGTGCGTTCGGCCATTTCCTCGAGCTGCACGCCGAAGTGGTCGAACATCCTGAGCAGGAACGCCTCCAGATCGCCATCCGCGTCGGCGCGTCGAATGGTCTCGATCACCTCCCGGGCCGGATCGGGCCGGAACGAACTCATCTCCAGCAGGCGGTCCCGCCCCTTCTCCAGCAACTCGTTCATCGCCTTCCGCGCCGTTGCGGTCGCTTCCAACAAAGCCCTCAACTCGGCCTCAGCCGCGCCCGGATCCAGGGGATACTCATGAGCCAGGTCATGCGCCTGCCGCCCAAACCGCTTCAGCATCTCGTTGCCACAGGCCAGGCTCGACTCGAACCCGGCCAGTCCCTCGTGATACCAGCGCGCCAGGGCCTCCTGCGGACTGCCCGCGATAAAGGGCGCATGGATCTTGATGTTCTCCGTCTGGCCAATGCGATCCAGGCGCCCGATGCGCTGCTCGACCAACTCGGGATTCAGCGGCAGGTCGAAAAGGACCAGGTGATGCGCAAACTGGAAATTGCGCCCCTCGCTGCCGATCTCGGAACAAATGAGGATCCGGGCCCCATCCTCCTCGGCAAACCACGCGGCGTTCCGATCCCGCTGCACCAACGTCAGTTCCTCGTGAAACATGGCCGCCTTCACATTGATCCGCAGGCGCAGCGCGCGCTCGATCGCCGCCACTTTCGCCCGCGTCCGGCAAATCAGCAGGACCTTCGCCTCGCCCAGATCGCGCAGCAACGCCGCCAACCAAGTAATACGCGGATCGGTCTCAAACGCCGGGGAAAAGGCCAGCGTAGAGTCGCCTGAATCCACCGCAAACTCCTCGGACAACCGGTCCAGAATCTCCGGATCATCCTTGGGTCTCGCCAAGGGAACCAGCCGGGCCTCCCGCACCGGGAAATTCTCCATGGCCGAACGCGTGTTGCGAAACATCACCCGCCCCATCCCGTGACGATCGAGCAACTCGCCGATCAACCGTTCCCTCGCCCCCGAATCGCCGCCGTCGATGGCGTCGCACCGCGCATCGACATCCGCACGCTCAAAATGAAACACCTCCGACAACGTCTCCCGCTCCCTCGGAGACAACGGTTCTCCCGACAACAACCGTTCCGCGATGGCCACCACCGCCTGGTGATGCGTCGCTTCCTCAGCAAAGCGGCTGAAGTCGTGGTAGCGGTCCGGGTCGAGCAGTCGCAACCGGGCGAAATGACTCTCCTCGCCAATCTGCTCCGGCGTCGCGGTCAACAACAGAACGCCCTCCGCATCCCTGGCCAACCGCTCCACCAACGCATACTCCACACTGGCGCCCCCGGGCGACCACTCAAGATGATGCGCCTCGTCGACCACCAGGAAATCCCAACCGGCCTCCACCGCTTGTCGTGCGCGCCCCTCGTCAGCCGCCAGGAACCCCAGCGAACACAGGGCCAATTGATCGTCCAGGAACGGATTCACGCCGGGCTGGTTGACCTCGATCGAAGCGCACCGCTCCTCGTCAAAGATGTTGAACCAGATGTTGAATCGACGATAGAGCTCGACAAACCACTGATGCACCAGGGAATCCGGAACCAGGATCAAGGCTCGTTCCACCCGGCCGCTGACCAACATCCGATGCAGGATCAAGGCCGCCTCGATGGTCTTCCCCAAACCGACTTCGTCGGACAACAGCACCCGCGGGGCCTGTCGCGAGGTCACCTCTCGCGCGATGTAGAGTTGGTGCGGAATGAGGTCAATCCGCCCGCCCACAAAGCCCCGCGCCTCCGACTGCCGGGCCGCCCGCTGCCGCTCCAGGGCGTCGGCCCGGAGATCGAACAACCTCGGCTCGTCCACCTGACCAAGCAACAGCCGGTCTTCCGGCATGCTGAAACTGATGGCATCCGACAACTGCGCCTCGGGAATCTCACGCCCGCCGCAGACATAGGTGATCAACCCGGCTTCTTCGCGCACGTCCGCCACCACAACCGACTCACCGTCGTGCGCCTTGATCGAATCGCCCTCCCGAAACCGGACCCGCTTCAAGGGAGCCGTCTCGGCCGCGTATTGGCGCATCTCCCCGCTGGCCGGGAACAAGATCCCCACGCGTCCATCGTCCACCCTTAGAACCGTGCCCAATCCGAGCTCCGGTTCGGCTTCACTGATCCATCGTTGTCCTGGTTCGTATGGCATGGTCTGAACGCTGCGTCACGACGCAGCCGAAAAGCGAGTTGCGTGAATCCCGCGCCGAAGGTTTGCGCGGACGGGCCGGAGTTATAGGGACCGGGCGGTCCCGAGCCAATCAGTTTTCCTCCCGAAACCGCCACCCATGGGAGACCGGGGCTCTCGCGCGCGTCGCCCCGCCCCACCGACACCGGGATTCATTGCGCCTGGATTCGTATCGTCCCCACGCGGCGGCGATAGTAGACGCGCAGAACCACTTCGGGGTCCTCGATAAAGCGACTGAAAAGCGCGGCTTCGCGCGCGCTGCGAACCGGCAGGTTGTTGATGCCGACAATGACGCCGCCCGGTCGCAACCCCGCCGAGTAGGCGCGCGAGGCCTCTTCCACGTCCACAACCAAGGCCCCGTAGACGCGGCTCGAAATGCGATGCTCCCGGCGGGAGTACCCGTCCAGTTCCGCCACCTGAACGCCGTCGAAGGGATTGACCGGCGGCTTGGCCGGCTCCGCGGGCATGACGCCGGCGTCCGCCAGGCTCGGCAGTTCTCCCAACGCCACGTTCAAGCTCATGGGTTCTCCGTTCCGCACAACCTTGAGCGCCACATTCGACTGCGGCCGGTTGCGCGAGATCAACAAGCGCAATTGCCGGTCCTCCAATACCTCCGTGCCATTGATCTGCACGACCACATCGCCTCGTTGCAACCCCGCCCGGGCCGCGGGCGCGCCGTTCTCCACCGCCGAAATGATCGCCCCGCCGGCAAATGGAAACCCGATGCGCCTGGCTTCATTCGGCGACAAGGTCTCCACCTGCACGCCCAGGAATCCCCGAACCACCCGACCGTCCTCGATGATCCGTTTCATGATGTGCAACGCCTGGTTGCTCGGCACGGAGAAACCCACGCCCTGATTGCCTCCGCTCCGACTCAGGATCGCTGTGTTGATGCCGATCAAACGCCCCTCGGTGTTCACCAAGGCGCCGCCGGAATTGCCGGGATTGATGGACGCGTCGGTCTGGATGAAATCCTCGTAATTGTTGATCCCAAAACCGCCGCGCCCCACAGCGCCCACAATCCCCATCGTCACCGACAAACCGACCCCGAAGGGATTCCCGATGGCCAGCGCGACATTCCCCACCCGGACCGTGTTGCTGTCCGCCACCGAGATGGCCGGCAGCCCCTGGGCGCTTATCTTCAGAACGGCGATATCCGTTTCCGGATCAGCCCCGACCAACCGAGCCGCATACGCCTCTCCCGTGTGCGAGGTGATCACCTGAATCTTATCCGCGCCCTCGATCACATGATGATTGGTCAAAATATACCCCTCGCTGGACATGATCACGCCGGAGCCAAGCCCCTCCTCCTCGCGCTCCCGGGCGCCGCCAAAGCGCCGAATCATGAATCCCGGCATGCGCTCCGTAACCCGCGTCGTGGTGAAAATGTAGACAACGCTGCCCGCCGCGGATTCGACCACGGAATGATAACTCGCGGTCACCTTCCCTGCCCCGTAATCCACATTCTGCGCCCCATCAACATCCCGCGCGCCGCCCGCCTCTTCCCCGCCTCCGGCAAACTGTAGAACCCCGGAAATCAACAGGCCCAGGACAACGCCCAACACGCCCACGCAACCGAACAACAAGAAATCTTTGAACCGCGCCATGATGCAATCCATTCAGACGCAATTTCCGCCCCTCTGGTTGCAAACTCAAACGAAAAGTCGCCGACGGCAACCGGACGGCTCATCACGACGATGAATAGAGACGCTGTCGAGCCCCCTTCAAAAGCCCAAGAGAACGATTGGAAGCGCTCGCGGTTCTTCCCGCCCCGCGGCGGAGATCTTTCTCGTCTCACTTCTTCCGCCGCCCCGTGGAATAATTCCGGCTTCCCAATCTCTTACCCGAAAGCATAATCTGCCGACCCTATGAAACTCCGGATACTCACGGCCGCCGTTCTCGCCTTCCTGTCGTTGGCGAAGCCCGTCTCCTCGCAGGCGCAACACCACCCGACCTCGCCGGAACACCCACTGAACAAGGGAGCCAAAGCGCCCAATTTCAACCTCACCGACCAGAACGGGCGCGACCAGTCATTGGAGGCGATGCTGAAAAACGGCAAGGTCGCCGTCATCTTCCACCGTTCGGCCAGTTGGTGACCCTTCTGCAAGAGGCAGCTCGTGGAGCTGCAGGAAAACCTCGCCGCGTTCCGCAAAGCCGGCATTCAAACCGTCGCCATCAGCTACGACTCCGCAGAATCTCTGAAACGTTTCGCCAGGGACAGGAAGATCACCTATCCTCTCCTCGCAGACCCGGGCAGCGCCACCATTGACGCGTTCAAGATTCGCAACCCCGCCGGCCGAGGCCGCACATCAGGCATTCCCTACCCCGGAACATTCATCATCGGCCAGGACGGCAAGATCATCGCCAAACTCGCGCATGATGGATACCGCGAGCGCCACACGAGCGAAGAAATCATCAAGGCCGCAAAGTGAACGAGGTCCATGCCGCCCAACGGCGCCCGCTCACTCCGACAGGTTGACCGGCGTGTTGTCGCGCTTGAGCAGCATCAGCCGAACCGCCTCCTCATCCAGTTTCCCGTCGCCCTGCAACAACAGCCGGGCTTCCCCTTCCGTCGCTCCCGAACCGCCGCGCCAGATCTCCATCGCCTCATCGCGCGACGCCAAACGCGCCGCTTCCGCGCCCACGTAATCAAACCGCCACTCGGCAAAGCCCTGAAGCGCCTGCAGGGCCTTGGCCGCAATGTAGCGCACTGCGTCATAGTCATCCTCCAACAGGAGAGCCAAAAAAGGCGGCATCCACCCCTCACCCGACGCCTCTCTCGCCGGCTTCCATCCGAAATGCCAGGCCGTCAGGGCGCGCTGGGCCGCGTCTCCCTTGATCAACCACAACAGTGACGCCGCCACCTCCTGCTCGTCGACGCCCATCGGCGGCGACTTGATGCCATGTCGCGAATCCAGATGCGCCGCCGTCCAGGCCAATGTCTTGTCCAAATGGCACAAGTTGCACGCATTCGGCCGACCAACCGACAGCGTTTCACCCACACTTGGCGAACTGATCTGATGACTCCGGATTCCCTTCAGCAAGCCATAGGTCGTGTGCGGCATGTGGCAGTTGTAACACCGACTGCCGCTTGAATCGGCCGCATGGAACGTGTGCGCCGTGATGTCCTTCCGCAGGCCTTCGTGACATTGCAGGCAGGCCTGGTCTCCCATGACGGCATGCTTCAACTGGTCGTCCGCCCATTCCCGAACGGGCCGCGGATCGCTGGCCGCCTGGTGCATCTCATGACAGGAGAAACAGGACATTCGCCGATCGCTGTCCCCATGCTGATAGCACGGAGACTCGATCAACCCCGTATACTCGCGTCCCGCAACCCGCACCATCCCGTCGGCCCAGAAATGATCCCTCACGTAAGAGGGGTCCGCCTTGAGCACTTCCTGGATGTAATTCGTGTAGCTGAGCCGCGCGAACACCCGCTCCGGCTCCACCTCCCCGCCAGGGCGGTACGCAAAGCCCTGCCGGAGGTAATTGTCCCAAACCGCGCGACTCGCGGCGCGGTTGACGCTGTGACACTGGCCACAGACCTGCGAGTCCACCCTGCTCGCCAACTTCGTCGGCTCCACCACCGAATCATCCGCCTCGCCCGTCAAACGCCGACGATAACGCGCCATCATATCGGCGTTCACTTCCACGTGGCGCTCCGCCGGACCGTGGCAGGCCTCGCATGATATCCCAAACTCCGCCGCCTCGGTAAACACCTCGGCCGAACTCATCACCTTGGGCTGCGCAAAGGTGACATGACACTGGATGCAGACCTCGTTCCACATCCCCGGCTCGTGGTGATCCTCATCCTCCGGCGGACGAATGAAGGTCGCCAAGGCCGGAACCCAACGCTGATCGTGCAGATTGTAGCCCAACGGCAACATCCGCATCTGCCGCGTCTTGCCCGTTGAACTCCAGTAAAACTGCATGTGATGCGAGCCGGTCGTCAACGCCACCCGCCGCCGCACCCGCGCCCGCTCGCCGGACTCGACGTAGGTCCTGTCCGGATCGTCCGTCTCCATCCAGAATCCATCCTGCTCCCGGGTCATCCGATAAAGCCGCCCCTCATGTTCGACTTGCGCATTGTCAAAATCGCCCTTCACGCTGTTCTCGCTTGCCGCCGTCGTCATCGTCCTGTGGTAGGAGGCGTGCCAGGTCGCGTAGTGGCCCGGATGACAACTGCGGCAGTTGTCCGAGGTCACGTAGCCCTTGGAGGGCCGCGTCATTGCCTGCACGTCGACCTGGCCGGAATCGTCAACTGACGCGGCCGGTTCGGAGCGATCCTTCGCCGCCCAGAACAAAGCCCCCCATAACGCCAGCGCGCCCGCCACGGTCGCCGCTCTGATCCAACGCGACACGCCTCCCCCCCTGACGGCGCGGACAACCGGCCACCCCGCCGCCAGGAACACCGCCAACAAGACGATCCCTTCCAAGCTCACAACGTCCCCTCCAGCTTGATGAAACGTTCCTTCACCCACACGGGCGTGAATGGCGACCGGCCGACCTCCGATTCAATCCGCGCAATGCGCGACCGAAACCGATTGAAGAACCAATTCGCCATGAACGCCGGAGCCACCCCGGTCAACAACGGCCGACCGCACCGCTCCAGGATGGCGTCAAACGCCGCTTCAGCCAGGGTCCCCTGCTCACCGTCCCTCATCGCAGCGTCCACGTGATACAACACAATCAACTCACGGGGATCCCGCTCGTGACGCTCAAGGAACTGCGCCAAGGCCATCCCACTGTAGGAGGCCACACTGCAGCCCGCGCAATCTCCGCGCTCCAGCAGGGCTTCCCGCAACCAATGCGGCCCACGGATCGAAAGATACACGTCCGCCCCCCCGGACACCAACGCCCTCGTGTCGTCGACGCCCCCCTCGTCCGCCAACGCAAAATGCAACGCCGCCGATGCATACTCGTCCCGCGACGCCCCCGACGCCGACGCCCTGGCCTTGAACTCCCTCGACACTTCCTCCGTCAACTTCAGCTTCAAGTTTGTTTGTTCGGCGTCGACAAGCATGGCTCCAGACAAGCGGGAATCGTGTTTCGTCCAGTCTCCCCTCAAATCCGCGCCCCGGCAACCCGGCAATATGGGCGGCAGCGCGCCTGCACGCATGCCTTTGCAAAGAGGACTGAAGCCATGGGACGCCATCCCCGTCAGTGGCGCCGCCTTCGCGGGCTTTCAATCCCGGTTCCGCTCGCGCCCCGCCCCGGGAATTCGCCAGACAACCGCCTTGACCCTGCCAAGGGCCTCCCTGATAGTGCGCGACTTTGGATTCCGCGCCAGCCCGAGAGGGTTGGGTGGCCTGCCATTCGCGTCCGAATCGACGCGAATCCTGAATGTCTATCGCCGCGCCGCATCCGAACCAACCGTTGACCTGACCAAACGCCGCGCGCGCCGCACCGGCCGCGCCGACCGAAGCGAACACACGCCGTTATGGATTTTGATTTTGATTGTCCTCTTTGCCAGCAACAGCTGACCGTCGACGATTCGGAAGTCGGACTTACCGTGGATTGCCCCTCCTGCGGCAAGCCGATCGAGATACCCGTCCCCCCCACAGCTGAGCCCTTGGCCCCTCCCCCATTGCCGGACGCCGCCGCCGAGGCCTCCCCGTCCGCTCCCGAGGACGCGGCGCCCCAGCGGGTCAAGGCCCGCCGCGTCAGCGCCCAACCCGTCGCGCAGGCGCCCGCAACCGCCGCCGCGCCGGTCGAGGAAGTCGTTGAAGAGGTCTTCGAATCCGTGGAGATTTCGGACCTGGAGGATGAAGAGGTCGAATTCGCCAAAAAGCTCTCCGGCTCCGTCCAACAAATCCGCGGCGAGATCGCCAAGGCCATCGTCGGACAGGACGAAGTCATCGAGCAGATCCTCATCTCAATCTTCGCGCGCAGCCACTGCCTGCTTGAAGGCGTGCCCGGACTCGCCAAGACCTACATCGTCAAGAGCATGGCCGACGCCATGCACCTCAGCTTCCATCGTGTGCAGTTCACCCCCGACCTGATGCCGGCTGACATCACCGGCACCGACGTCATCCAGGAGGACGAGCACGGTCGACGCAAGCTGGTCTTTCTCAAGGGCCCCATTTTCGCCCAGATGATCCTGGCGGATGAAATCAACCGCAGCCCCCCGAAAACGCAGGCCGCCCTGTTGGAAGCCATGCAGGAACATTCGGTCACGGTGGGCGGTGAGACCACCAAGCTGGAAGAGCCGTTCTTCGTGCTGGCCACCCAGAATCCGGTCGAGCAGGAAGGCACCTACCCCCTGCCCGAAGCGCAAAAGGACCGCTTCATGTTCCACGTGAAGATGAACTATCCCAGCCGCGATCAGGAACGGGAGGTGATCCGCCGCACCACCAGCGCCTACAAACCTGAGATCGTATCCGTGATCTCAGCCGAGGAAATCGTGCGTTGCCAGGCCGTGGTCCGCAAGGTGCCCGTGCCCGAGCATGTGACCGAATACGTGCTCGACCTGGTCTGTCGCAGCCGCCCCGGCGGCGAAGGCGCCCCCGAGTTCGTCAAGGACCTCATCGCCTGGGGCCCCGGACCGCGCGCCTGCCAAAAACTCGTTCTCGGCGGCAAGGTTCGCGCCATCCTCAAGGGCCGCCTCCATGTGACCGTCGACGACATCATCGCCCTCGCCCACCCCGTGCTGCGCCACCGAATTGTGCCCACCTTCACCGCCGAAGCTGAAGGCATCGATGTCGACCACATCATCGACCGGGTTCTCGAAGCAACCCCCAGTGGCGCCGCAGCCAGCGTGCTCTAGGCGCTGCCAAAGGCGGAGCGATGGAGAACTGGATCAGCGGAACCATGGAGTCTCGGAGAAATGGTGAGGCTCCAAGTGGGAGCCATGAACGACCAGGGCTGCACGCCCCGATGCCGTCCATCCTCAGCCCCAACGCCCCAAGACGCGTCGTCTTCACCACGACGCGCCCGTAAGCACGAACTGCGAACGTAGAACCACGCGCCAACATGTCCCACCTGAAAGAATTCATGACGCCGCTGGAACTCCAGAAGGTGTCCAATCTCCAGGTGGTGGCCCGATTGGTCGTGGAGGGATTCTTCTCCGGGCTGCACAAATCCCCCCATAAGGGATTCAGCATCGAATTCGCCCAGCATCGCCAATACGTGCAGGGCGACGAGATTCGCCGCCTCGACTGGAAGGTCTTCGGCAAGACCGACCGCTACTACGTGCGCGAGTTCGAGGAGGAAACCAACCTTCGCGCGACCATCCTGCTGGATGTGAGCGGCTCCATGTCCTACCAGGGCGACGGCGTCTCCAAACACCACTACGCCACTCGCCTCGCCGCATCGCTGGCCTATCTCATGCTCCAGCAGCGGGACAGCGTCGGCCTCGTCACCTTCGACACCAAGGCCCGCGCCTTCCTCCCGCAACGCTCCGGCGTGCCCCATCTCAGGCAGATGCTGAACGAACTCGAAGGCGCCGCCCCCGGCGGCGAGACCGAACTCGGGGGAGTCTTTCAGACCCTCGCGCCGCGCATTCACCGCCGCGGCTTGCTGATCATCATTTCCGACTGCTTCGGCGAGGTGAAGGACACCATCAACGCCCTCGCCCAATTCCGCCACTCCAAACACGAGATCCTCGTCTTCCAGATCCTCGACAAGGATGAGGTCGAGTTCCCCTTCAAACAATGGACCCGCTTCGAGTCCGCCGAAGAGGAGGACCAGTTCAGGATGATCGACCCCGCGCACTTCCGCGCGGTCTACCTCGACAACCTGAAGAAATTCCAAAAGGAACTGACCGACGGCTGCAACCGGCATCGGATCGACTTCACCACGATGACCACGGACCGCCCCTACGCCGACGCGTTGGCCCACTACCTGACCCGGCGGCTTCGACGAGGATGACATTCTTGAATTTCATCCTGCTCGGCGGCGTCGCCGCCGCGAGCATCCCGGTCATCATCCACCTGATCAACCGGAACCGCTTCCGGATCGTGCGTTGGGGCGCCATGCATCTGCTGGACAAGGCCCTCCGCGAAAACACCCGCAAGCTGCAACTTGAACAACTGCTGCTCCTGCTGATCCGCTGCCTGATCCCCACCCTGCTCGCGCTCGCCCTCGCCCGCCCTGTGCTCAAGGGCGTCGAAGCCCTGATCGGCTCCGCCAAAAGCTCCCAGGTCATCCTGCTCGACAACAGCTACTCCATGGAGGCCGGCGGACGTGCCAATGGCGCCTTCGCCCAGGCGCGCAACGAAGCCGAGGCCCTGCTCGACAACATCGCCCGCGGCTCCGACGTCGCCGTCATGACCATGTCGGGCGAGGGCGGCCTCCTGCTCAACCAGACCACCTTCGACCATGACAAGCTGATCAGGGAACTCCGGGAAACCGATGCCGGATACGGCAAGGCCGAGGCGGTCTCCTCGCTCGAGAATGCGGTGGCGACCATTTCCCAGATGCAACACCCACACCGCGAGGTCGTCGTCATCAGCGACTTTCAGAAGATCAGCTGGCCAGAGAACGAAGCCGCTGACCGCCAACGCATCATGGGCCTGCTCCAGGAAGCCCCCCTTCCCCCGCGCCTGACTTTCCTCCCGGTCGGGGCCTCGGACACCGAGAATGTCGCCGTCGACTCGCTCGATTTCGCCCGCTTGATCCTCGGGGTCGGCCAACCCCTCAACATTCGCGCCAACATCCGGAACTTCGGCAACCGCACCTACGGCGCGCTGCAGATCTACTTCCGGGTCGACGGCAAGGAACGCCTCCGAACCCAGATCGCGCTCGGCCCCAACGAGGAAAGCCAGGTCCTGTTCACCCACAGTTTCAAGACTGGCGGCTCCCACACGATCGAAGTTTTCGCCGACGCCGATTCCCTGACCGCCGACAACGCCTACATGGCCAGCATCCCCGTTTGGGACAAGGTCCCCGTGCTGCTCGTCAACGGCGACCCGAACCCCCAAACGCTCAAGGGCGAGACCGACTTTCTCGAGATCGCGCTCCGACCCTACGGCGAGGCGAAATCCGACCTGCGCGACCTGGTCGAAACCGCCACAGTCAGTCTGCCCGAATTCACCGCCCAGGCCATCGAGGGGCAGCGCGTCGTCGTCCTCGCCAATGTCCGTCAACTCAATCCGTCACAACTGCGAAGCCTCCAGCAGTTCGTGCGCGAGGGAGGCGGTCTGCTCATCTTCCCGGGCGACCGGATCGACGTCCAGTGGCACAACCAGGTCATGGCGACGCTCGACGGCGGCCTGCTCCCGCTTCCCTGGCTCGATCTCGCGGGATCCATCAACGACGACGCCGCCGCCACCCGGATCGTCAACTCCCACCATACCCATGCGGCGCTCGACATGTTCAACGACCCCAGAAACGGCGACCTCGGCGATGGCGAGATCAACCTTTGGCGAAAACTCCGACTCCGCCCCGTGGACACCAGCGTCAGCGTCGTCGCCAAACTCGAAAGCGGCGACCCGTTTCTGGTCGAGAAACGCTACGGCGCCGGCCTCGTCATCCAGTGCGCCACGCCCGTGGACGGCGATTGGAGCAATCTCCCCGCGCGCCCCTTCTACCTGCCCTTGATGCAGCAACTCGTCACCTACCTCGCCTCCACCGTCTACCCGCCCCGCAATGTCGATGTCGGCAAACCACTCGCCGCCATCTTCGCCAAGGAGCACGCCGGCAAATCCGTCACCTTGCGGGACCCTTCCGGCGCGGAACACAAGATCGACATCGTCGACCGCGGCGAACGCGCCCTCGCTGAATTCACCGACACCGCCCGCACCGGACTCTACATCATGAATGCCCCGGATGATGAACCGATCCACTTCGTCGTGAACACCACCCGCGAGGAGTCCGACCTGCGCCGCTGGGACGCCTCGGACGTCGAAGCCATGGCCGAGGACCTGGGCGCCAGTTTCGCCCGTTCCGCCGAGGCCTACTCCGAAATCGACCAACATCGACGCTTCGGCCGCGAAATCTGGCGCCCGATTTTCTGGGCCGTCCTCGCGCTGGCCTTTCTCGAACTCTGGCTGCAACAACGCATCGCCAACCGGAAGTGAAACGCACATGAACAACCGACGGCAATCCCCCACCAAGCGCGCAGACTGAATGGACTTTGACCTGAGATTCCTGGGCGACTGGAGCCTGACGACGGCCATCCCTTTCGGATTGGCCCTGTCGGCGTTCGCCTGGCGATTCTATCGCCGCGAGACGCGCCTGCGCGCGGATTCCCTGTCGTGGTTGCTGCCGACCCTCCGGGCCCTCGCCATCTTCCTGCTCTTCCTGATTCTCACCGGCCCGGTCCTGCATCGCCGGGAAACCGTCGGCGACCTCGCCCGGTTGCTCATCCTCGCCGACGCCTCCAAGAGCATGACCATCACGGACGAGCAGATGGACACCCGTCGCAAACTGCTCATCGCCGCGCAACTGGGTTGGCTCGATCAGAACACGATCGACCCCGCCTTCCGGGCCGCCTCCGCCGAAGCCAGCCGCATGGCGAAGATCGCGTCGCAAACCGACGGCAACCTTGTCGCCGTGGACGCCCGCAACCTCGCCCGGGAAATGGCGACCGCCGCGGAAGCGGCGATGAAATCCCTGAACGACCTGCGCGATTCAAACTGGCCCGACCTCGCCGACCTGAAGCAAAGCCTGCGAAAGAACCTCGCGGACCCCGCCCGCAAACTCGCCGACAACCCGCCCGGACGCGACACGGGCAAGATACTCCAGAGCCTGCGCAAAATCGCCCGCGAAGCCGAAGACTGGAACGCCCGAATCATCAGGTCCTTCGACGCCCGGGTCGCCCAACTCGTCGAGGACGGCGATTCCCGACTCCGCGACGCGTTGACAAAATTTGACACGGAAACCCGCTGGAACCGCGTGCGCGCACACCTGCTCGAAGGCGACGAAAGCCTTTTCTCCCGGCTCAACAACACCCACGAGGTTGAACTTTCCCGTTTGGTCGGCAGCGAGAGCGACACGCTCTGGGTGTCCGGAGCCGACCAGCCCGACGACTTGGACGCGCTCTTCGAAGCCTTCCAGGTCAATACAAACGACGTCAGCACCGACCTCAGCTCCGCGCTCAGGAAACGCACCGCCGACGTCGAAGCCGGAGACAACGTCGCGGCAGTGCTCATCTCGGACGGCCGCCACAACATGGGCGACTCCCCGGAGAACCTTGCCCGAATTCTCGGCAATCGCGGGATCAAGGTCTTCACCCTCAGCATGGGAACCGCCGCCCCGCCCGAGGATCTCGCGATCGTTGAAATCGACGCGCCCGATTCCGTCTTCCACGAGTCCCGCGCCAAGGGATCCATCCGCATCGCCGACAATATGGAATCCGGGCAACCCTTCACCGTCTCGATCGAGCGCGAAGGCCGCACCGTATGGCAGAAGGAGCTGAAGACCGAACGCAATCCCTCACGCTCGATCCCCTACGACTTCCCGATCAAGGATCTCGTCAGCGGCGCCATCCAGTCCCGGGACGACGACCTCAAACTCACTGCGGTGCCGCTGGATTTCCAGGTGCGCATCAGTGAACTCGCCGGCGAAAAGGATGCTTCCAACAACCAACGACCGCTCCGCTTTGCCGCCATCACCGAGAAACCCCGCATGCTGATCCTCGAGGGCCGGCCCCGCTGGGAATTCCGCTACCTGCGCAACGCCCTGGAACGCGACGAATCGTGGGACGTCAACGCCCTGCTCGCAGGCGGCGGCGGCGAGGAGCGCCCCTGGCGGCGTGGCAAGGTCGCCGGAACCTTTCCCGATGACCTCGAAACGCTCTACAGCTACCACCTCATCGTCTTCGGCGACGTCCCGATGACCATGCTCAAGACCGAGGAACTCGAATGGCTCCACAACTACGTCGAGAATCGCGGCGGCGGCATCATCTTCCTCGATGGCCGCCGAACCCCCCTCGCATTCTACCGCCGGACCCCGCTGGGCAACCTCCTGCCCGTGGAATGGCGGACCGGCTCCCTCAGCGGCAATGACATCAAGTTGAAGTTCACCGCCGGCGACAGCATCGCCGGCCCCATCAGCCTGGTCGCCGGCGCCGAACAGAACAAGCGCCTCTGGGAGAACCTGCGCCCGCCGCGCTTCGTCGCGCCCGCCCAGGCCCTGCCCGGATCAGAGGTCCTCCTGAAGGCCGTCATGACCGAGCGCGAAGCTGACGCCATGGTGTTCCGCCGGCAGGGAGCCGGCCAGGTGCTCTACATCGGCCACGACGAATCCTGGCGCTGGCGCTATGGCATCGGAGACCTCTACCACCAGAAATTCTGGAACCAGGCCGCGCGCTGGATCATGGAGCCCTCGTTTCCCGTCGAGGACAAGCACGTGGCCCTCGACACCGGCCCACTCATGTACAATCCCGGCGACCAGGCGCGCGTCCGCGTCCGCCTACGCGACGCCGAAGGACGGCTCATCCTCAGAGCCAACACGGAGGCCCAGATCTTCCGCGATGGCGAAAAAGTCGCTTCCGTCGCCCTCGAAGCCGACGCCAATTCCGGCGGCGTTTTCCGCGGTCAAACCGCCCCGCTCACCGAGGGGGATTACGAGGTGAGAATCCGGGTCGACGGGCTTCCGGAGGATCAGATGAAAGCCCGGACATTCTTCACCGTGCAGGCCGGCAGCGGCGGCGAAATGGCCATTCTCTCCGCAAATGAGGAATTGCTCCGCAACGTCGCCGCCAACTCCGGCGCCCGATTCTTCCGCGAGGAGGAGATCGACCAGCTCACCCGACAACTCAAACCGCTCAGCAAGGGCCGCATCGAGGAAATGGACATGCTCCTCTGGCAAAGCTACTGGTGGTTCGTCCCCATCATCCTGCTCCTCACCCTCGAATGGGCCCTCCGCAAACGGGCCGGCATGCTCTGAGCGGTTTCAAGTCTCCAACCCGGGATTCCCGCCCCCGAAATCAGGATTCCCCTTTCGGGCGAAAAGGCGCTACCTTTTGCGGCGGGTTCCGTTCAACTAAAGCCCCAGCTTGCCATGCCATCCTCCCTTAATCCGCTGATTGCGGAAAAGCTCGCGGAGTTCAGCGAACGTTGGCGTTCGCTGATCCTGACGCGCGGCGTCGCCGAAGGCCTGGTCACCCTGCTGTGCAGCGTGACGCTCGCCGCCATTGTCGATCGCCTTTTTCTCCTGCCTGATTGGGCGCGTTACCTCATGAGCGGCGCCGCCTATCTCGCCACGGCCATCGTCATCTGGCGCGGCTGCCTTCGCTTTCTCGTCAAGGCCCCCGATGCCAAAGAAATGGCCCGTATCCTTGAAAAGACCCGCCCGGAACTGCGGGAGGATCTCATCTCCGCCGTCGAACTCGGCGAGAGCCCGGATGACGCCCAATGGGACTCGGAGGTCTTCCGCGAAGTCCTGCAACGCAGCGTCGCTTCCCGCATGAAGAACGTGGACGCCAACCAACTCCTGCCCAACCGGCTCATCTCCCGCTGGCTCTACACCGCCGTTGGCGTCGTCGCCATTTTTGGCTTTCTATTCGTCCTTCCGGGCCTCCGTTTCGGGCAACTTGTCGCCCGCGCGATCGCGCCCATGGCCAATGTGGACCGCGTTTCCAACGTCATCATCACCCTGCTCGAACCCTCCCAGGTGGAACCGCTGGTCCCCTTGGGCGACGACATCGCCGTGCTGGTGGAGATCTCCGGCGAGACCCCCTCGCGCGTCGAGATCGAAACCTTCTACGAAGGCGACCGCGCCGACCGGGACCGCGTCGAGATGAACCTCGTCGGCGACCGCCAATACTCCGCCTCCATCTCCGCCGACACCGAAGCCCTGGAATTCCGACTCCGCGCCGGCACAGCCATCACAAAACGCTACCGCGTCGAGACACGACGCCGCCCTCATGTCGTCAATTTCGCCAAGAACTTTGCATTCCCCTCGTATACCGGCTTGGAGCCCCGCCTCGAGAACGATGAAAACGGCGACCTGGAAGCGTTGACCGGTACAACCGTCCACTTGGGCATCGAAACCGACCAACCCGTTGCCGGCGGGGAGTTGCGGATGGAGCTCAAGGGCCGCAAGTCCACCAACATCCTCATCTCGGCGTCCGCCAACCAACGCAAGTTCAAGGTCGACGTGCCGCTCCACAACGCCGGAACCTATCAGGTCCACCTCGTATCCGAGGAAACCGGTTTCAATAATGAGTTCAGCCCCTTCTACGAAATCAATCCTCTCGCCGATCTGATCCCCACCGTCCGCATCGACGCGCCCAAGACCGACACCATCGTCCAGCCCGATGACGTCGTCGCCCTTTTCGGATCCGCCTCGGACGATCTCGGCTTGACCAACGTCAGCCTGACCGTCACCCAACCTCGCAGCGCTCCCAGGACCATTCTCCTGAGTTCCGGGAAGGGCAAAGAAGTCGCCGTGAACCACCGGCTCGACCTGCTTCAAATGCAGGCCTCGCCCGGCGACCAACTCGTCCTCAAGCTCGTCGCCTGGGACCTGCGCGGCAGCCGGGGCCAATCCTCCAAGGTTGTGCTCCAGGTCAGCTCTCCCGGCTTTGACGCGCAACGAATCGCCGCACTCAAGGCTCGGCGGAACCTGCACGAATCCCTCGCGAAACTCTCCGAGGAAGCGGAGTTGCTGCGCAAGACGTTGGAGGAGGAGGCCCGTCCCGCGTTCGAAGGCAACTCCTCCAACCAGGAAAAACAGGCGGCCATCAACGCCCAGGCCGCCGCCGCCAAGGTCGAGGAACAACTCGAACTCGTCCGCGTCAAGCTGGGCGAGTCCCTCCAGGCCGCCGGCCCCGGTCGCGAGGCACAGGACCTGGCGCTCGCCGCGCGCGCCTTCAGCGAACTCCAACACGAGGATTTCGAACGCGCCAGGAACGCGATCGAGAAACTCCAACTCAACGCCAGCGCCACCAAGGAAACCGCGAACGAAGCCGCGGAACTCGGCAAGCAGACCGCCGCCAAGGCGCGCGCGCTCGAGACCCGCTTCAATGACCTGCTCAACGCCGACGAAGCCGCCAACCTCGCCAACAATCTGAACTACCTGAGCCGCGAACAGGAACGCATGAACCAGGCCGCCAAGAGCGAGGCCGCCGAGGAAAACGACCTGGCCTGGGAGCGTCTGGCGCGTCGCGAAGGCTCCGCCATGAATGAAACCCGCATGGTGGAGAAGGCCCTGTCGGATCTCGCCGAACACCTCTCCGGATCTTACTCCAAACGCCTCGAACGCCCCCTCGAAAACCTCGTGGAACACCGAACCGAGCTGGAGAAAGCCCTGCAGGGGGAGTCGCCGGACCGCGACCTCGCCAAACCCGCGGACCGCATGCGCAACGCCGCACGGTCAGCGCATTCTGTCCTGCGAGGACTCGAACGCGACCTCGACAAACGCGCCGCCAACGCCCGCCGCGACCTCGCCCGAACCGCCGGAAGAAGCTCTGACAAAGTCGCCCAAGCCCGCAAGGCCGCCGAGACGCTCGCCCGCAACAATCAGAGCCCTGACGATCGGGACAAGGCCGCCGGCGAATGGCGCGCCGCAGTCAATCAGCTCAAGGATACGGCTGATTTTGAAGAAAAACGCCCGGACGCGGACTCCCAGCATGTCGCAGACACCGCCAAGACCGCTCACGCCCTCGGCGCGCTGCGCGCCGCCAACTCGGACTCCGAGCAATCCGTCGAACCACTCAAGCAGCTGGAAGAAGCCTACCGCGCGCTGGAGACGGGCCACGAGATTCGCAGCCTCACCCAGGCCGCCAAGCAACTGGGCGGCCAGGAACGCTGGAATGCCAACGATCACGACGCCTCCACCGCGCGCCCCAAGGAATGGGACCGCCTGGACCAAAGCCTCAACGACATGGCCAAGCAAATGAGACATTCCGGCCTGCCCCAGGAAGCCTCCGACGCGTTGAACAACGCCAACCGACAGGACAGCCGCAAGGCCATCGATCGCGAAATGGCCAACCGGGCGACCTCCCAAAGCAACACCTCGACCGAACGCCAACCCCAGCCTCTCGCCGAGAGTTTCACCGACCTGCAACGCGCGCTGCAGACTGTCGAAAGCAAGGCTTCCCCCGCCCTCGCCGAGGCGCGCAAGACCGTCGCCGCCATGGCCCCCAAGCTGAGCGAGATGATGCACGGGCTCGCCCGAACAACCGACCAGGTGCAGAACGAAACGTTGCGTGAAAAGGAAACCCTGCCCGAGTCCGGAACCGCCCCCGAATCGGACAAACCCGCCCAACTCCTCGCCCGCCAGCAGGACATCGGCGACCAGGTCGAGGACCTGCAGGCCGCCCTGCGGCGCGAGGCCAATGTCCAGGACATGTCGCAACAGGACGGTCGCGCCAGCGCCCGCGACGCGGATGACGCCGTCGCGCTCCTCGCCGATCCGCCGGCCAAGGCGGAAGACGCCCTCCGTGAATCGGCCAGCTCTCCCGAAGCCCCCATGCGCCGCCAGGCCCTCAGCGGCGCCGCCAATCACCAGAAGGAACTCGCCGACCGACTCCGCACCCTGGCGCGTCACTTCGAAGCCGTCGAGAATGGCCGGGAGTCTGAGATCGCAAAGAGCCGCGAGGAACTCCGCGCCGCCGAGGAGGAACTGGGCATCAAGAGCGGACTCGACGACGAGTATCGCAAGGCTGAACAACTCGCCGAAATGCAGAACAAGACTCCCGAGGAAATGCTCGCCCAACTGGAGCAGGAACTGCGGAACAACCCCGAAATGCAGCGTGAACTCGCCCGCATCGCAGATCGTGATCTGCTGATGGCGCGCAATTCCCTTCAGATGGCCAAGGACCGGGAAGACGAACTGGCCAATGAACTCTCCGAGGCCGCCAAATCCAAGTCGCGCCTCCCCGAGGAAATGAAGCGGATGACCGAGATCGCGGACGCCGTCCGCAGGATGGCGGAACGCGACATCCCGCGCATGAAGGCAGAAGCGGGCGTCGCCAAGGCCGACGCCGACCAGCCATTGGATGCCGCCAGAGACGCGCTCAAATCCGCCGGAGCGAACACGCCGCAAGACGCTGCACAGCCCGCTTCTCAACTGGCCAAGCAAATCGACGATTTCGCCAAGCCCCTGGATCAGGCCCGCCGCGATCTGCAGGAGGCAGCCAACAAGGCCGGCGAGGCGAAACGCAACGCCTCCCCCACCAGCGCAGAATCCGGCGCCGCGCACGCCGCGCAGCAACTCGCATCAGAGAAAGCCAACGAACTGGGCAAGCTGGCCTCGGAGGCCAGACGCCTCGCAGACTCGATCGAGCGCGCCGCCGCCTCCGAGGACTCCGCCCGTTCCGACGGCGCCGCCATCCAACCTCGGATCCAGAACCAGACGCTCAAGGCCGGCTCCGATATTGCCCGGGCCGGACGTCACGAATCCCGTCTCGATTCCTCGGAAGGACGCAACCTCGAGGAAATCGGCAAGCGAGTCGAGGAAGTCGGCAACACCCGCATCCCGGAAGCCCAATCCACGCTCTCCGATGATGGCCAGGAAACCGACAAAGCCCGCGAAGCAGTCGAGAACGCGCGCAATGCCATGCAGGAGCAACTCGAAAGACTCCCGATGATGTCCCAACTGGTCCCCCGCCAAGAAACCCCGCCGACCTCTCCTCAGCAGATGAACCAACAAGGCCAGCAGGGCCAACAAGGTCAACAAGGTCAACAAGGTCAACAAGGACAACAGGGCCAACAAGGCCAACAAGGCCAACAAGGCCAACAAGGCCAACAAGGCCAACAAG
>CAZFLK010000066.1:0-27941 GCA_964519245.1 uncultured Verrucomicrobiota bacterium | reverse complement strand
TGGCATCACGAAACCACACCCTCGCCGCCGCGTCGAGCCCTTTCCTCGATATCGAGCCTGTCACCTCCGACACCTCCGACACGACATTGAGCCCACTTATCTTCTCTGTCATGGAAGGACGTGTGAACCCGCGCTGAACAGTCCGCAATTGTGCGCGTCGGGGGATCGCTCTACGATGACCCTCATGACATTGTTTCCCCGGTTTGTTCCCTCGTTTCAGGCAGCCCCGTTACTGACTCTCCTTCTTTGTCTATCCGCACAATCTGCGGAACAGCCGAATTTCATAGTCTTCCTCGCCGACGATCTTGGCTGGGGCGACCTGGCCTGCTACGGCCACGAGCGGATCCAGACGCCAAATCTGGACAAGTTCGCCAAGGAGGGGATCCGTTTCACCCAGGCCTACGCGGCCTGCGGCGTTTGTTCGCCCAGCCGCTCATCCATCCTGACGGGGCGCACGCCCTACCGCAACGGCGTCTGGCGTTGGCTGCCGGTGGGCAATGTCGCGCACCTGCGGACCAGTGAGATCACGATTCCCGAGCTCTTGAAAACCAGGGGCTACGAGACCATGCACAGCGGCAAGTGGCACCTGAACGGCTACTTCAACAGCGACGAGCAGCCCCAACCGGACGACCACGGCTACGACTGGTGGTTCGCCACCCAGAACAACGCGGCGCCATCACACAAGGATCCCATCAACTTCGTGCGGAACCGCAAGGAGGTCGGCCCCCTCAAGGGATTCTCCGCGCCGCTCGTCGCCGAAGAGGCGATCAGCTGGCTCCGCCGGGAGCGCAATCGCGACAAGCCCTTCTTCATCACGGTCTGGACCCACGAGCCCCACCTTCCCATCGAGAGCGATCCAACATTCCAGAAGCCCTACGCCGACATCGGGAATCCCGGCGTGCGCCAGCACCACGGCAATGTCACGCAACTGGACCACGCATTCGGCATGCTCATGAAGGCTGTCGACGAACTCGGCCTGCGTGACAACACCCTGGTGATCTTCACCAGCGACAATGGCCCCGAAGGCTCCGGCAAAGGCGACCTGCGGAATCCCGATTCCCAACGCAACCGCACTTGGGGCTCCACCGGCGGACTGCGCGGCCGCAAGCGGGACAGCCACGAGGGCGGCATTCGCGTTCCCGGCCTCGCCCGCTGGCCCGGTCACATCAGCCCAGGCATGGAAAGCGACACGCCGGTCATTGGCTCGGACATCTTTGCCACCATCCTCGATATCGCCGATATTCCCCTGCCTTCCGATCGCACCATCGATGGCGTCAGCGTCCTGCCGACCTTCGACGGCCAGCCCTTGGAACGCCCCGTTCCCTTGTTCTGGAGGACTCATATCGCCCCGCCCGAAAGCCACGCGGCCATGCGCATCGGCGATTGGAAGATCATCGCGAGCCAGGACCTGAGACGCTTCCAACTCTACAACATCCAGAATGACTGGAAGGAGGAAAACAACCTCGCCGCCGAGATGCCCGAGAAACTGGCGACCATGAAGAAACAGTTCCTGGAGGTCTGGAATGGCGTCGAACAGGAGGGCCCCAGTGAATGGTGGAAGAACCAACCCCAGGGAGGCCGAAAGAAGCGAGGCGGCAAGTTGCCCGCCGGCTCTGACACGACGGGGGATTTCGACATCGTCAAGGGCGGCTCTGTCGTGAAGAGCGACCTGGGCTACCTGCTCAACGCCGACAAGGCCGAGGCCTTCGCGCTACAGAAGTTGAAGAATCCCATCCAGGAGTCCGCCACCTTCAAGCTTCGCTATCGCGCCGCCACCCGAGGCGCCACCCGCAACGCCTGCTTCTGCTTCGGCTCCCAGCCGGAGAACGATCGACTCCACAAGGCAGGAACCATGATCGGCATGGATCGACACGGCGCGTTCGACGGAAGTTGGGCCAACGTCAACATCGGCGCCGGGAAGAAGGTAAAGCTCGATCGCGAGGCGACCTTCGAAGCCGTCGTCCGAATCGACCTGGAGCATAAGAAGGTCACCCTCGAGGTCGGCGAGACCCGCATCGAACATCAGTTGCCAAGTAACCTTGAAAGTGTCACCCACGTGGGCATCTATGCCAAGGCAACCAAGAGCGAATTCTCCAGGATCGAACGGATCGATTGACGGCAGGGCGATCCGCCGACGTTCTGTGCAACGTGAGATTCGAGACAGCGAACCGCCGCCGCCGCGCTGGGAGCCGCCCCATCGTTCCGGAAAAAGGGTGAATAGCATTCGCCTCCACGGCGTTTCCTTTGCAATCACGTTGACCACTATTTGCACAAAATCGATGGATTCTTCACGCAAAAAGGGCAAAATCGCGGTTTTCCGGGCTGGCTGCAGATGGACCAAATCATGAAATCCTCAAGCAGATTCAAACACATCCTGATACTGTCTGCGGTCACCGCATTGGTCTGCCTTTGGACCGGAGAGCTCCAGGCGGCGGTCGGAGCCCCGGCCGCCGAGGAAGGATTTCGTTGGGTGCCCTTCCTGGCACCCTTCCACAACGTCGTGCTACACCTGCCGATCGGCTTCGTCATGCTCTCCTGTCTGATCGAGGCGGTCCAGTTCCGCCGACCGAGCGAGGACGGACGCTCCCTGTTGGGGTTGATCCACGTCTGCAGCGCCCTGGCCATGGTTCTCACGGTCGCCTTGGGGCTGGCCCGCGGCGCCGACGGCGGTTACGAGGAAAACACGCTGTCGAACCACAAGAACTTCGGCATCGCGGCCGGTGTGCTGACCCTGCTCGTTCTGGGCGTTCACTTCGCAGCGTTCCGCAAGGACGCCGCCAAGCCGCCGCTCCAACTCCTCTACCGCATTTTCCTCTTCGCCAACCTTGGCGTCATGTCCGTTGCCGGACACTACGGCGGCAACCTGACCCACGGTTCGGACTACCTCGTCGCCAACGCGCCCGAGTTCGTGAAGAAGATGCTGGGCGAGGGCGGAACCGATTCCTCCGAACCGACCGGGCCAAACACGGACGACGGCCCCGGCGAGACCGACCCGCGCATGGCCCACTTCGAGAATCATGTCTGGCCGGCCCTGCGGGACAAATGCCTGGGCTGCCACGGCAAGGAGAAACAAAAGGGCGGCTACACGCTGACCGACAAGGAAATCGCCTTCAAGGGCGGCGACAGCGAACTCGCCGCCATCGTGCCCGGCAACCCCGCCAAGAGCCTCCTGGTGGAATCCATCATGCTGCCGCCCGACGATGATTACGTCATGCCCCCGGACGGCAAGGAGCCCATGTCCTCCGACGAGATTATCGCCGTCGTCGAGTGGATCCGCGACGGCGCCATCTGGCCCGACACACTGCCTCAATAAGCGTCACTCCGTCGTCGGCAGGTAGCGAAGGTATTCCTTGAGAACGGCCCGGTCCGAAGAGGCTTCGCGAAGCTTCTCGTCAAATTCGCCCCGCGCCTCCGACTCAAGCCCGTCCCGCAGCTCGTCGATCATCTGGATGGCGATCCCATCCTTCTGTTGCAACGCCGCATCCAGCGGATCACGCTTCTCCGCCACCGCCGCCGCGATCAACGTCTCAGCCGTAGCACGAGGACTGCGGTACCCGTCTCCGGTCGCATCGAGATAGACCGGGTTGGAGGCGGCGAAGGTGTAGGCTTCTTCCGTGGCCCAAGCGGGATGCGTCACCGCGTCCCCCAGAACCACGCACACCAACCACGCATCCTGCTCCGGCGCTTCGAATGCGAAGCGCAGACGAACATCCGTCGGCTTGCCGGAAACGACCGGAACCGGCTTCGTCGCCGCGGCGACGCCGTTCAGGTAGACAACGGCCTTGCGGGGAACCACCCACGAGGGCGCCGCCACCCGAAGATCGACGGCGACTCCGGACGCCGCGTTGACCGTGTCGCCCATATGGAAGGTCTCGTTCACCGTGAGGTCCGTGATGATGCCCATGCTGATGGTGGTGTCGCCGCGCAGGAAGGCGTCACAGGCTTCACCGATGTCGATGGCGCCGGGATCCTCTGCGGAACTGCGCACGTAGGTCCGACCCTGGCCCACGATGTTGCCCACCGTATGGGAATCGGAGGAGCCGACGGCGGTGATTCGCTCGCCCTGGTTGAGCAGTGAAAACCAATCGCGGCAAAGGTAGAGCGGGTCCGGCTGCAATGTGCCGGAATTGATGAGCTCCATGGCATCAAAGGTAAAAGCGCCGCCGGAGGCCCGACCGCCGGAAGCACGGTTCAAGCCGAAGCGCCCGAACGGACCGCGCGCAATATCCGGCCAACGCGGATGATTCAGGATCACGACCCGGGCTCCCTTCGCCCGGATGCCCGCAACCAGCTTCTCCCAATTGTCTTCCTTGTAGGCCGGAATGTCCTTCCCCGGCGGCAGCGGGAAACTGTTGAAGTGCCCGTTCCGCGTCGTCACTTCGTTGCCGGTCACCGAAGTGAACCAACCGTTCAGCTTCATCGCCGTCTGGTAGGGCTCGTAGTCCGTCTGGTGATTGTGATCGGTGGCGACGGCGAGCTCCACGTTCTCCGCCGCCAGGGTCACCATGCGCTCCTCCACCGAGGAATCGCCATGACCGCTGAAAGTGAGCGTGTGGATGTGGGTGTCGGCCGAGATGAACCCCGGGGTTTCCAACTCACGGCGCAGGACCAACCGGACGGACGGCGCGGCCCCGGGCCGAATCCGGACTTCCTCCTCCGCCATGCTCCATTCAGTGCCGTGGGTGGCCGCCACCCGATAATCGCCCGGCGGCAACTCCAGCGCGGCGGGCTTGCCCAGGGTATAGAGCACACCTTTGCGCACCGCGGTTTCACCCGTTTCCGCGTAATAGATCTCAACCCGGTTCCGCTCCTGGTCCATCACCGTGATTCGAACCGGCAGAAAATCGCCGGTCGCTTCGTCGACCGCCGTGACCTGCAACACCTGAAGGTCCAGCAACTCGCGCAGTGAGGCGTCATAGAGCATCACGCCGCCCACCGTGATGTCGTCCTTCGACCGACTGGCGATGTTCAGGATGTTCTCCCCATCCTTGAGCGCGCCCGCGGGAACCGCGTAGTGACGCAGCACACGATCCTTCCCCTTTTTCAGCTCCCCGATCTTCTTGCCGTTCAAGCGCAGGGTCCACGGATTGTCGACATCGCGCTGCGTCAACCCGAGCAACATCTCAGACTCATTGGCCTTCGCCTCAAATCGAATGTCCAGGTTGAAGCCCCCGGGCTCGGCGGGCGCTTCAGGCCACTTTGTCACCACGTTGTCGCCCAGGTGGTAGAACGAGGCGTCCAGGACGCGCCCGGGAGGAAGCTCTGCGGCAAAGGCATTCACGGCCAGGGCGAGGATCGGCGACAAACGAAGTAGGAAATGAGGCTTCATCAGGTTCGCGACGGTAGTGTTCACCACCGCATTGCTCAATGCATTTCACCGCCCTGGCATTCAGACGATTGCAGCGATGAGGCCGATCATGCAGATTCCTCAACATGTATTGGTCAATTCAAAAAACAGCTCGCCGACGCCAACTGGGCGCGCTGGCGATACTCCTGCTCATCGGGCTTTCCGTTTCGGCGCAATCCGCGCCCGGGGATAGCCCCCAGCTCAGGGCGACGTCTGATTTCCCCGGCGGCTCCGCGCGCGTCCTGAAGATCGATCAGACGAAACGGGTCGTGCACTTGAATCCGGAGCCCTATCCGGACAAGGGCTGGGATTGCTGGTGGTATTTCCGTCTGGACGGCATCAAGCCGGGCGAGACCATTGAGCTCAACGTGGGCAAGACAGTCTGGGCCACGCCGGACCAGGCGATGTTCAGTTTGGACAATCAATCCTGGAACCATACCCAGCCCGGAGAACGCACGCGCACGCGCATCGTTTACCGGCAGAAGATTGATGCGGACCACGCCTGGTTCGCCTGGGGGCCGCCCTTCACCCTGGAACACGCGCGCGCCGCGGTTCAATCGGCTGCGCGCAGATCGGAATGGGCCCAGGTTGAATCCCCCTGGCGCTCCCGCAGCGGACATGAGACCCCGGTAGTCCTGTTTCAGACGGCGTCCGACAAGGCGAGACCGCTGGTCCACATCCAGGCCCGGCAGCATGCCTGGGAAAGCGGCTCCAGTTGGGTGGCGAAGGGATTGATCGACTGGCTGGCATCCGACGATCCCCGGGCGGCGACACTGCTGAAGCGGACGGACATCCGGGTCACGCCCATCATGGATATCGACAGCGTTCAGCTGGGCGCCGGCGGCAAGAATCAGAAACCGCAGGATCACAACCGCGACTGGAGCGACGCCCCGCATTGGCCCGAGGTCCAATCCGCGCAGGCCGCCATCCGGTCAGCGGACGCCGCGGGTGGGTTCAACCTCTTCATCGACCTGCACAATCCCGGCCCCAACGACCGCAGCCCCTACTTCTACGTGCCTCCGAAGGATCTGCTTTCGGAGACGGGCCAACGCAACCTCGCCCGCTTCGTCGAGTGCGCCCAAACCGAGATCACCGGCCCGCTGGCCTTCCGCGGAAAGACCCTTGAATCCGGCAAGGGTTATGATCCGAACTGGATGAAGATCTCGAAAAACTGGGTGGCGATGAACACCTCCGAACACGTGGTGGCGGTCACCTTGGAAACCTCGTGGAACACCCCGAACAGTCATCCGGAGGGCTACATGACCGTGGGGCGACAGCTGGGCATGGCCATTGAGCGCTACCTGCGACAGCCCGTTCACTGAGCGCTCCTGGGCGGAGCGTTATTGGTTCTTCTCCGCCTCTTCGCGCTCCTTGATCCGCTGCATGTCCTCCTCGCTGAGCTTCAGCTCCAGCCCCGCCATCTGCGCGAACACAGCCCTCATATCCACCGTGAATGCGGGATTGTCGCCTGCCAGGATTCCCTCGGCGACGGTCTTCTTCATCTCCTCGATGTTCGGCAACTTCAAGCGCGCCTGGCCGGAAATGCGTTTGTCGTAGGCCTTGTGGACGGTCATCGCCATGAGCATGGACCGGGTGCCGTCCTCTTCCTCGCCGATGACCAGGTTGTAGTAGGCCGTGTTCAGATAACCTTCGATGATGGCGACGATCCGATCGCGATTACCGTCCTGAAGCAAGTCGGAAACCCGGCGGACGGCAAACTCATTCACGGTCTCATTCTCAGGCGCGGCCCGTGGATAAAACTCCCTCAGCGTGCGATGCCAGGCGGCCGCCTCGGCGATCCGGTTGTAGCCGAAGAGAAAGAACACCGCGTCGGAAAGAAAGCTCTTGTGCGCGCGACCGACATAATCCGCCATCAAATTGTCCCCTTCCTCAGTCTCCGCGTTCCGCAGATTCAGGAAGGTTTCGTGAGTCTTGTCGAGCAGGTCCATGTTGGGCCCGAAGTCCAGGGTCTGGGTGAACTCGTTCTCAATCAGACGACCATGCTTGAACGCGGCGTGCATCGACTGCCAGATGGTGCGGCGAAGGACAATGATGTCATCGTCCACCCGCGCCCGTTCCAAGCCGAGCGAGGCCCAGTAAACCGCGTGGGCTTCCGGCAGCCGCCAGTCGAAAGGGCCGTATTCCTCATCGACCTTCGCCATCCACGCAGGATCCAGGTTGTAGTCCTTCTTCATCCGCTCGACGAGCTCGCGGGCTTCGTCCGTCTGCGGATCCAGCAGGGAAGCGTAATCAGGCCGGCGTCCGAACAGCTTCACCATCTCGGTCGCCAACTGCACCTTGTAGTAGCGGTGCTCATTGTCCAAGGTCTGCCCGAACTTGTCCTCGTAGAACCACGCCAGCTCGCGATAGAGGTCCGGCTCCCGGGGATTGTAGCGCAGGGCCTCGTCGCGCAGGAGGCGGATGCCTGAATCGATCCAGAGCCAGCGTTCCTCGGGATCGTCAAACTCGCGGGAGATGTTGTAGGCCATGTTCCAAGCCTGGTATTCCCAGACATCGGAGATCCGCGGCTGGAGCTGGGTGATCCAGCCCGCCAAGGTCAAGGTCTCAAAGTAGCGCCCCTTCTGATGCAGCCCGTTGGCGCGAATCCAGAGGTAGTTGGCGATCAGCCCCCGAAAACCGCCCAAAGCCAGGGTGGAGAACGCCAGCATCGGCGGCGCATTTTCCAACGGCTTCTCCAGATGGGTGATCTGGTATTCCTCCCGCAACCGGTTCAACCCGCGCAACGAGAAGAGGTTCTTGGCCGCCAGCAGGACGGCCAGGACGCAGAGCGCGATCTTGATGTTGCGCGAGGAGTTCATTGGTGCGATTCGGCGGCCGCCAACTCACGCCGCGTAAAAATGATCGATCCCAGGAAAAAGAACAGCCCGCCAAACAACAGCGTGATACGCGCAAAGGCGCCGAAGAACTGTCCCCACGAAATGACCCGGCCCGCGCTCAAGGCGTCGATGGGCGAAACGGACTTCACCCCTTCAACCACCAGCAACAACAGTTTGAAAACCGGCACCAGAAACCAGTCCAGGTAGCCGAATGACTTCTCCCCGGTCTCGTGGTCGATTCCGGAAATGGTGCCTTCGGCGACGATCTCCGTGATCAGGTTCCCGGAGGAGATCACCATCAACAGGGTGAAGACGAGGAACGCCGCCACCGGAAAGGAGAGGAAACTGGCGCCGCACAAGCCAACCGCGGCCAGCAGGGAGAGCCAGCAAAGAACGACTCCCAGAGCGCGGGCGAAGTTCATGGCAAAACCGCCCTCCGGATAAAGGGCCTCCAAGCCGTCCTCCAGAGGAAACAGGACCGTCGCGCGATTGTGGTTTGCAAACGAGACCCGCAGGATGCCGTCCTCGTTGTAGAGATTCGGACGAATCTCAAACTCGTGAAAACTCTCCGGCGCCATGGGCCGATCGTAACTGAACTGCCGCGACCGCTCCGGGCTCCCGACCTCGAAATCCGTCTGCATGGTCATGTTGGTCACCGACGGTTTGAAGTCCGACGAGTAGAAGCGCACCCGCAGGTGCAGAGGCTGGTCCTGAATCTTGTCTTTCACCCCGCTGAGGTCGAGATCCCAACGGATCACGCGTCCGGGCGCCACCAATTCATTGGCCCGCTTGAGGGAACTGATCGCCTCCTGCCGCAGGCGCGACTCATTGGTGTCCGACCAACCCGGCGTTTCCCGCAATATGCCCATTCGCCGCTGAATGTCCGTCTCCCCATAGGGCAGGGCCTCCTTCACACTGCCGCGAGCCACCAGGATCTCACGGCGCAACGCCTGTCGCTGCTCCGGCGACAATTCCTTGGCGCGCCAATGGATCATCCCGGCGATGACTCCGCCGCTCAACGCCAGCATTCCCGCATTCAGCAGGACAATGCCGACCCATTTGCCCAGCCAGATCTGCCACCGGGCGACAGGCTTGGTCGCCACCACCTGCATGTGCGCATCGCCGATGTCGCGCGCCATCGTCCCGCAGGCCAGCCAGATGGTGGTCAAACCCAACAGAAAGGTCACCACCGCCAGCGAGTAAGTCAGGACGACCTGTGTAAACATGTCCGCCGTGCCGTTGTGCTCAATCAGAAAGGGCAGGACAGCCAAGTGGAGGAACAAGGCGCCGCCGACCGCGGGTATCAACCGCATGCGCACCGCCGAACGGATCGTCAACTTGACTATGGCCAGAAACCCTCTCATCCCACGCACCTCACCTGAGCTCCCGATCCTGGAACAATGCCATCGCCAGGGCCAGGGTCATCACGATGTAACCCGCCGCATACTCGAAGGCCCTTCCCACATAGGCCCAGGGAATGGTCTTTCCCTCCTCAAGCGCGTCGGACATCCAGAACACCTGCCAGTTCGGCGTCACCGCGTAGGCCATTGACGCCATCTTGTCGCCCTGCTGATCGCCCGTGCCGAAGAGATAATCCGACATGATTCCCACCAGGAAGAAGCCGGAACAAATGGCGAGTGTCGCCACCATGTCGAGTCGGGTCGTGCAGGCCAGAGCCAGGGCCGCCAGCGCCCAGAGCGCGAAGAGCAGCAGGATGCCCGCTGGAATCAGTCTCCAATCCACATCCGCCCCGAACGGCTGCAAACCGCCTTTGTCGTTCAGGAACGCGATCACCAGGAACGCCACCGTCAGGAAGATCGCCAGGGCGAAGACCGTGTTGCCCACGAACGGCCGATCAAGAAAGTAGTTTATGCCGGCGCCCACCACAAAGGCAAGAGCCATGGCTCCGTAATAGAACGCCAGCGCGCGCAGGTTCGGCTCGCCATAGGCGTCAAAGGCGATCTTCGTGGACACCAGCAAGGCCACCACATTCACCAGGGTCAGCAAGCTCAAGGCTCCGGTCAACCCGACATACTTGCCCAGCAGGAAAGGCACGCGACCGATCGGCTTCGACATCACGGCCAACGCCGTGCCCGAATGAATCTCCCGCGCCACGGAACTGGACGCGCTGAACACCGCTCCGAACAGCCCCGAAAGAAAGACCACGGCCAAGCCGCTGTCCTTGACCAACTTCACATCCTCCCCCAGGGCAAAATAGTAGATGCTGCCCAGGAAACCGATGAAGGCGGCCGACACCGTCATCAACACCAGGAAGAAGGGCTGACGCACCAACTCCATGAAGGCATTGACGACTATGGATCTGAAGGCCTGCATTGATTACGATTGTCCGTGTTCGTGCCGATATTCGCGACCGGGGGATTCCCGCCGAGATTCCGCGCCAACGCGGAGCATGTCCTCGGATAAAACTCTGACACAATTCACCCAAAAACGTTGCAACGGAGCGGGGAGTTAGTCACGAGCGCCGCCAACCTGCAATGCAAAAACCGGCTCCTTGGCGAGCCGGGCGGGCATCTCTGCGAGTTGGCTGGCGGGAGCGAAGGCAGGGACGAACGGATTCCTCTCCCCGGCGCGGACCAAGTCCGCCGCGATCAGCGCTTCTCGCGGTCCCCGAGCCGCTTCTCCAGGACATCGATGCGCGCCTGAATCGACTGCGGATTCGGGGCCGCCCGCTTCCACGCCTGCATTTGCTCGATGGCCGCCTCCAGATTGCCCTCCCGGTCCTCGAGAAACGCCAGGTGGGAACAGATCTGCGCCATCAGGAAATGGTTTTTCTCCTCCACGGGTTTGCCGGTCTCCTGCTCCTCCCACTTGCGGCGGGCGCGGATCCAAAGCTGCCGCGCGCGATCCACATCGTGGTAGTGACCATCGTAGATGCGTCCCAACTCGAAAAGGATCTCGTAGCTGTCGGGATTGGCCCGCAGACCGTCGCCCAACAGCGCTTCCGCCTCCTCGACCTTGTCCATCCTCGTGCGCAGCCAATAGGCCGCCACGGTGTAGGTTTCGATTCGCTCCGGGTTCATCTCGGCCGAAATCTTCAACCAAGGCAGTATCTCACGAATCATCTCCGCGCCATTGTTCATTCCCTCGCCATGCGCGTGGTCATGCTCATGATCGTGGTCATGCCCGTGCGCCCCGCCCATATCCAGATGGGTATGCACTGAAGGGTAAAAATGGCGACCGAAGGCCTCCACCCAATCCCGCGGCTCGCCCGGCCCGGGAAGTTCCTTCCGCTTTCCTTTCGTCGCCCCCGCGTCCTGGGCCATCGCAGCGCTGTCCCCCTCGTCAAGCGGGGCGTCAAAGATCGTCGGGTAAAAACCACTATGAAAATAGGCGTCCGCCTTCAGGTAAAAGTGATTGGCGAACAACCTTCGACCATCCCCCAACGCCACCTCCATCAAACTCTCGTCCGAGCGGTTCCCTTCCCATCCGACCCACCACCGCTCAATCCCCGCCGCCAACCCAAAACAGGCGACAAACAGCAAGGTCAACGTGAGCTTCGTGGATGGCATGGGGACTCGGGACTCCGGACTGGGTTCCAACTTCCGACTCACATCACCCGATCGGCTTGCGTTTGAACAGGACGCAGGCGGCGACCAGGAAGAAGGCGGTAAAACAATCCGCGTAGATCAGGGCGAGGAGGATTGGCCCCCAAGCGACTGCGGGATGGGAGTGGACAATCAGGTCCCGGAGATCGAAGAACTCCAGGTGCGGAAAACAGAAATAGGCGGCATAGAGCAGGCTTTGCATGGGCTCCGGTTGCGAGAGGGCCACCTTGTTCAAGTGCCTCAGGATGCCGAGGATGAACCCGGTCGCCAACAGGACGATCGTGGCGTTGGAGGAGACCGCGGCAAACAGCAAGGAACCGGCAAGGGTCATGGCGATGAGAACCGACAACATGGCCCAATGCATCAGCACGGCCTGAAACCAGGCGACAAACTGGAAGGTCGAATCCCGGGACGCCGAGACCGCCGCAAAAAATACGTAGAACACGAGCAGCGTGATCCCGCAGGCCAACAGGCATCCCAGGTATTTCCCCAGCACGACATCCGTGCGCGTCACCGGCTTGGCCAACAGGGGCAGCACGGTCTTCCGCTCGATCTCGTCCGGGACCTGGCGCGCCGCGGTCATGACCGCGATGGCGATGGAGGACAACCAGATCAACGCCAGGCAAATCTCCTTCAAGTAGCGGACAATGTTCCCCTCGTTGAAGAAGTTCACCGCCCCGAAGCTCAGCGTGATCACCGCCGTGAGGATGAAGAGCACGTAGAAATCCTTGCGCCGGTACAGCTCTCGGACCACCAGGGTCGCCATGGCCCAGATCGCAACGAAATTCATGGCGCCTCCCCCTGCCTGATATCGACCTGCGTGGGAGCCTCGGATGCCCGGGCAAACCCGACCACGTTCAGGAAGATCTGCTCAAGGTGGGTTCCATGCTTGGCGACCAGGTCCGCAACCGCTCCATGCTCCTTCAACTCACCCTGGTGCAGGATGCCCACCTGATCGCAGACCGTCTCCACCTCGCCCAACTCGTGCGACGAGAACAGCACCGTCTTCCCTTCGTCCTTCAACCGCTGAATGATCTCCCGCACCTTCATCCGGCCAATCGGATCCAGGCCGCTCGTCGGCTCATCCAGAATCAACAGGTCCGGATCGTTGATCAGGGCCTGCGCCAACCCCGCGCGCTGCTGCATCCCCTTGGAGTAGGTCTTGATCTGCTTCTTCCGCGCGTCCTGCAACTCCACCAGCTTCAAGACCGCGTCGATCCGCGCCTCGCGCTCCGCCTTGGGTATCCTGAAAATCCGCGCGTAAAAACGCAGCAACTCCTCGGTTGTCAGAAACTTGTAATAGTAGGTCAACTCCGGCAGGTAGCCGATGCGTTGGCGCGCGATCGGCTGCCGGACATCCGTTCCGAACAGGGATGCCGATCCGCGGGTCGGCGGCATGAACCCGAGCAGGACCTTCATCGTGGTGGTCTTCCCCGCCCCATTCGGCCCCAGGAAGCCAAACACCTCGCCCTCGCCGATCGACAAACTCAAGCCGTTGACCGCCCGCTTCACCCCCTCGCCCCGCTCCTTCGAGACATATTCAACCACCAGGTCCTCTATCTGGATGATGGGAATCATTCAGCGAACTTTCGGTTTTACGCGCAGACTTGAGCGTCTCTCCGGGACTCCACCTGCGCCCCGCTATTCATTCCCCTTGGGGTAATCAAACTTCACGCCCTCGAACTTGGAGCCGCGGATGTCGAGGGAGACGATCTCGGCGGTGAACTTGCCGGTTTCCTTGAGCCAGTCCGCCTGGGCCTCAAAGTAGGAGGTGTCGCCCACCGTTTCTCCCGTGGCGGAATTGGGCATGGCGAGAAAGGTCAGGCTTTCGGCCCGGTCGCCGAAGGCCGCCTTCACCTCGAAGATCTCGACCTTGACCCGGATGAAATTCTCGAGGTGGCCGTCGAGGACCCAAAGCTTCAGCTTCCCGCTTTCGGCCTCGCGCAGGATCTCCACATGGTATTGATGTTCTCCCAACTCAACGGGCGTCCCGCCATACTTGGGTTGATGCGCGTGCCCCCCATCGCCATGCGCGTGATCGTGATCGTGGTCATGGTCATGGTCATGGTCATGGTCATGGTCATGGTCATGGTCATGGTCATGGTCGTGCGTGTGGTCATGATCGTGGTCGTGATCATGGTCGTGCGAACCGCCGCAACCCAGCCCCATCGCCACCAAGCCAACACAAATGATTTGAACCGCTTTTTTCATGAACTCCAAGGTGTCTGAACGTTCCTGCAACAGTGGCGGCGCAGACTGTTTTTGCAATCCAATTAACAACCACAACCGGCAATCGCCTAAATCTGAAAATCCTGATCTTTCGGGGGTTTCTTCTCCTTGTCCAACACCCGCATATCGAGCCCGTCGTAGATCACCAGCGACTTGGGTTTCACGCTTTCCATGATGAACACATTGCCGCCAATGGTGCTCCCCTGCCCGATGACCGTGTCCCCGCCCAGGATCGTGGCGCCGGGATAGACCGTCACCCGATCCTCCAGCGTCGGATGCCGCTTGGAACCGCGCAATTCCTCCACCCGGGAGGTCGATTTTGCGCCCAAGGTGACTCCGTGGTAAATCTTCACGTGATTGCCGATCTCGCAGGTTTCCCCCACGACCGTGCCGGTGCCATGATCGATGAAAAAATGCGTCCCGATCGTGGCGCCGGGATGAAGATCAATGCCCGTGCGATCGTGCGCCCATTCCGTCATGATGCGGGGGATCAGGGCCACATCCCGCCGATACAGCTCGTGGGCCAGTCGCTGGATGGCAATGGTCTCCACAAAGGGGTAGGCGACAATGATCTCATCCCGGCTGATGGCGGCGGGGTCGCCATTGTAGGCCGCGTCGACATCTGTTTGCAGGATCTTCCGGATATCCGAAAGCCCGGACAAGAAGTCGCCGGTGATGGCATCCGCCAACGCCTGGGGATTCGCTTTCTCGTCTCCCTCCGGCGCCCGATAGACAATCGACTTGGCAATCTCGTCCTCCAGGGAGCCCTTCACCTCATCCAGCAACATCGCGGTTTCAATCTTCAGTTCCGACGAATGAATCTGCTTGTCGTCGAAGAACCCCGGAAACAGGAGGCGGAGCAACTGGCACGAGATCTTGGTGATCTTGGTCTTCGATGGCAGATTGACGCCATCAACATGATTGATGCCGCCCACCTTGGCATAGGAGGCGACCAGCTTGTCCGTCAGTTCTGTGACCGAAACACGTTTCACGTCGGGCAGTATTCAACAGGTCGCCCCGGAGCGCAATGTTCCGGGGAGCGGGGAAGTCCCGATCAGTCTGCCAGAACCTCGTTCAACGCCCCCACGACCCGCTCCACGGAAATGCCTTCCATGCAGCGAAAGTCAACGGGGCATTCACGCAGGAAACAGGGCGCGCAGGGAGCCTCTGCCGAGAGCAGGCGATGCGTCGAATCGCCCGGCAACCCGGGGCCGGTCAATTCGATCGACGTGCTGCCGAACGGAACCACCACCGGCGTTCCCAGCGCTGCGGCGACGTGCATGGGGCCGGAATCGTTGGTCAGCACAGCGTCACAAACCCGGAGTCCGGCGCAAAGTTGCGCCAGCGTGGTCCGCCCGACGAGGCACAGGACCTGCCCTGTGGCGCATTGCGCGGCGATCTCCGCAGCGATCGCTTCGGTCTCCCGGTCTCCCTTCGCCCCAAACACGATCCAACCGCAACCAACCTCCCTTGACATGCGGACCGCAGCCTCGATGAAGCGCCGCGCGGGCCAGCGTTTGGCCGGACCGTATTCCGCGCCGGGATTGAGCCCGAGCCAACGCGCGACGGAAACACTCTCGGGCAGGAAGGCTTCCCGGAACTCAGCGACGGCGCCCTCCGGAACTTCAATCAGCGGCGCAACCGGTTCCGGGGAGGCGCCAATGGCGGCAACCAGGCGGAGGTAATGATGAATGTGATGCGATGCCGCCGGGATGGCGGGCGCTGCGTCCGCACCCGACCCGTCGATCAACCGACGAATCTCCGCCTCCGACCGCTTGCGCATGTGAACGACCTCCCCGGAACGGGAAACCGCGTCGGTCAACAGCCAGCGCCGCCAGGATGCGCGATAACCCACCCGGAGCGGGATGCCGGCGCGCCAAAGCTCCAGAGCCGTTCTCGGCGAGTTGGGAAAGGTCACGCCCAGATCATGGTTCCCGGACTTGAGCCGCCGCGCAATCGAACCCACCCCTTCCCCGCTCGCAAAGGTTTCGACCCGATCGATATGCGGGTGCGCCTCCCAGAGGTCCCGGAGCTTCTCGTGGGTCAACAAGGAGATATGCGAATCGGGGCAGGCCTCGCGCAAACGTTGGATCGCCGGCGTGGTCATGACCGCATCCCCCAGCCAATTGACCCCGCGGATGAGAATCCGTTCGCAGGCGGAACCGAGTCCGGCGGTCAGGGCGTTCATCTCACGTCCTCCTTCACCTTCTTCTTTTTCCGCGGTTTCCAGCGGTTGTGAACCCAGAACCAGTTGGCGGGGTCCTGCCGGATGGCTTCCTCGAACTGCTCGTTCACGTCGCGCATGATGTCCTCGGACGAGCGCGGCTCGCCATCGACGCAGGTCGGGATCGGATCATGAAAGACAATGCGCCAGCGAGCCAGCGCGATTCGATGACACATCACCACATGCAGCGGGCAATCGTAGCGCAGGGCAAAAACGGCGGGCGCGGCGCTGACCGAACATTCCCGCCCGAAGAAGGGAAGCCGAAGCCCGTTGTCGCCCGCATGCTGGTCCGCCAACAACCCCAGGTAAATGCCGCCCCCACTCATCGCGGCCTTCAATTCCCGCGCGTCGCGCCGCCGCTCGAAATAGAGACAGCCGGTCTGGTCGCGCAGGTCGGCCAACAAGCGGTCGAGCGACTTCTGCCTCAGCCCCCGGTACGTCGTGGCATACTGGGCGTTGATCGGAAGATCATGGCAGCGGGCATAAAGCTCGAAATTGCCGAAATGGCCTACCGCGAACACCCGGCTCTGCGGGGTCTCCGCGTCCCGCTCCGCCCGGAACTGGTCCGTGCCGCCCATCTCCAGAATGCCCGGAATCGCCTCCGCCTTCATCCCCATCGTCTTGATCGCGCACGCAAAACTCTCGCCAATGCGCCGAAAGTTCTCCCGGGCAAGACTGCGAATCTCCTCCGGACCCCGCTCGTCGCGGAAAGCCTCGGTCATATTCCGGACTGCCACCTTCCGGTGCCGGGCGTCCAACAGGTAGACCAGCCAACCAACACCGCGACCGATGCGGGCCACCAACCCAAGGGGCAGAAGTTGAGCCAGGCCAACCAACAGGCGCGCGGGAACATAGAGCAGGAATTCCATGGCAGGACGCGCTCAGTCGAAACAGATCTTGCGGACGCACTCGTCGAACCCCCGCGCGCCGCTGAGTATCTTGATCTCCACGCGCATGAAATAGATCGGCAGGTCGCGGCGATCAATCTTGGGAAAACGCACGGCGTCCTTCTGCGTGGTGATGATGAAATCGGCCTGCCGTTTCTTGCCGCGATTGATGCAGTTCAGGATCTCCTGCTGCGTGAAGCGGTGATGATCCGCAAACCGACGACGATAGACCAGCTTGGCCCCCTGCTTGACCAGGCTTTCCTCAAAACTTTCCGGCAACGCAATGCCGCTGAGCGAAGCGACCTTCTTGTCCTTCAGGAAACCAATGCTGCGCCGCTCGCCCGAAAAGACATCCTCAAAGTAAAGCGGATGGTGCACACACTCGATGATCGGCGCATTGGGATTGTGCTTCGCAATCCGGGAGCGAAGCGAGACGGTGTCGCCGTCGCTCTTGGTGATGAAGATGGCGTAGGCCCGCTCCAGATGCTTCGGCGGCTCCCGCAAGGTTCCCCGCGGCAACAGATGCTCATTGCCAAAGGGCTGTTGGCAGTCGATCAGCACAATGTCCCGCCGAACCCCCTTCAGCTTCCAATACTGAAAGCCATCATCGAGCAACAGGATGTCGCAACCAAACTTGTCCACCGCATAGCGCGCGCACTTGACGCGATCCTTGTCAACCAGCACGACCACGTCCTTGAGATTCGACGCCAGCATGTAGGGCTCGTCGCCTGCGGTCTCGGAATCGAGCAAAAGCGATTTGCCGTCTGAAACCACCCTGGGCGGCGCACTATCGTGACGCAACAGCAACCGGTTGAGCAACCGTCTTCGCAAGGGAGGCGGCTTGGAACGATAGCCCCGCGAAAGAATGGCCACCTTCCGACCCCGATCCTGCAAAGCCCGGGCAAACTTTTCCACGACCGGCGTCTTCCCCGTGCCGCCCACGGTCAGATTGCCCACCGCGATGACCTGGATTCCCAAGGTCGTATCCCGGAGGATCCGGACATTGTAGAGAAACTGTCTCGTCTTCACCGCCAGGGTGAAGATCTTGGAAAGGACAAACAGAACAAACCGCGTCAAGGCGGCCAACTTGCCCTTGCGCTCGTCAAAGATAACCTCGAGCACAAAGGTCTCCGCCGCCTCAATCTGATCCTGGAACCACTTCCGCATGCGCGCGGAGTGTGCCGACGCCGCCAAAAGAGAGCAAGGTCAGGGAAGCCCGCCAAACACTAACCGCCCCCCGTCCTGTCGAAAAGCGGCGCCACCCGCCACCTTTTATCGAATCCAATCCCCCCTGCGCCCACAAAATTCATTTGAATTCCGGGTTGCATCCCGACGCTCATTTGCTACAAACCCCGGCTCCCCGTGAACAAAACCGGGACCCGCAGCCATTTTTTAACCGCAAAACGAAAGAAAAGTCATGGGACAACATGCCAGTTTGAAATCCAGCGGCTCGATGGGAGCCAAGCGCAGCGTGCTCAAGCGCTTCGAACGCGTCGAACTTCTGAAGAAGCGCGGCCAATGGAAGGACGGAGACCGCATCATGGGCCTTCGCAAGACCAAGCCGGCGGACTGAGCCCGACCGCTCGACGCGCGAATCGGCCGGCCTCCCAACGCCGCGCCTCGATTCGCGCTTTTTTTTTGCCTGTGCCGGGAGTCCTCCCGGCGACGATTCCGTCCAAGCCTCTGGTCCAAGCCCCTAGTCTGTCCAACCGACATGGTCCGCCTGCAAAAATATCTCGCCGACGCCGGCGTGGCCTCCCGCCGCGCCGCGGAGAGACTGATTGTGGACGGACGTGTGGCGGTGGATGGTTCGATCGTCCGGGAGCTGGGGACCCGCGTCGATGAACGTCGGGTCGAGGTCGAGGTGGATGGCAAGGTCGTTCGCGTCCGCCGCAAGCGGCACATCGCGCTGCACAAACCCATGGGTTTCATCAGTTCGCGGAAGGATCCGCAGGAGCGGCAGACCGTCATGGACCTGTTGCCCAGGGAATGGGAGAATCTCTACCCGGTCGGCCGCCTCGATGCGGATTCGGAGGGCCTGCTTCTGATAACCAACGACGGAGACTTCTGCCTCCGGGTATCTCATCCCCGCTACGGCGTCAAGAAGACCTACGTCGCCTACGTGATCGGACGCGTGGACCGGCGCGCGCTCAAACGCATGGAATCCGGACTCGTCCACCAGGGCGAGAAGCTCCGCGCCGACCAAACCCGCCTGATCAGCGCGAACAACTCGCACAGCGTCGTCGAGATCGACCTGCACGAGGGCAAGAACCGGGAAGTGCGCCGACTGTTCGAAGCGCAGGGAATGACCGTGGAGCGTTTGCGCAGGATCAAGATTGGCCCGGTGAAGCTGGGCGAGCTGCCGCCAGGCAAATGGCGAACATTGACAGATGCGGAGATTAAATCTCTACTGGAGTGACCTATGAGACGATTGACGGGGATGTTGCTGTTGAGCGCGCTGTTTGCCACCGCCGCCCAAGCCGCCGAGCCGACCACCGTGGTGGGCGACCGCGTGAACGTGCGCGGGAAGCCTTCCTTGCGCAGCGAGGTCATCACCCAGCTTCGCGACGGGGAGACCGTGATCTTCCTGCGGGAAATCACCTTGAGCAATCCCGGCCCCGGCGAACCTTCACGCTGGGCTCAGATCGAGTTGCCGGAGAACACCCCGGTCTGGATTTCCTCCAAGTATGTGGACCCGGTCACCAAGGCCATCACCGCGGACCGCCTGAATGTGCGCTCCGGACAATCGCTGAACCACAGCATCATCGGCCAACTCGCGCTGGGCGTCACCGTCAAGGAGATCCGCACGGTCGGCGAATGGATGGAGATCGAAACACCCAAGGGCGCCTTCGCTTACGTCGCATCCGATTTCCTGACCAAGACGAAGGGTGGCTCGTCAGCCCCGATATCCCCGGTCGGCAAGCCCGCCCAACCCGCCGAGACCGTCCCCCGGCCCGGTTCTCCGACGCCGCCGCAGAAGCCGGCGACAAACCGGCCCCGGACTTCCATCGCCAGCCCCGTGGCTCCAGACTCATCCAGCCCGGTCATGAACCGGAACCGCGCCATTGTCTCCCCCTCCGAGGGCATCATCGCGCCAACCAAACCAGCCCTGGCCTCCCCCGCGGCCCCTTCGGTCCCGACGCTGGATATCGCCAAACCCGCCGCGCCCAACCTGAGCATCCCGCCGTCGACTCCCAGCGAGCCGGCGGCATCCAAACCTGAGTCGTTGCCCGAAAGCGACCCCATCATGATTGTCGACACGGCCCCTTCGCCACCCGCCGTCCCGGTCGAATCCGCCCCGGCGCGAATTCTCGGCAAGGAGGACACCCTGCCTGTCGGAACGCCCCCGGTCACCGTCACGCCCATTGAAACAGCGCCCGCGGCGCCGACTCTCATGGTCTCCAATATCGACCTTGCCCAACCCGCAATCCAGGACTCCGTCCAGGGACAAGCCGAGATCGTCGTCGTGCCCGCGCCTCCGGTCTCCGCCGACGCCTCCGCCAAACGTCAGGTCGTGCGCCGCGGCGTCGTGCGCCGGGCCTACAGCCTCGTCTCCCCCACGACCCACGCCTTGGTCGATATCCAATCCGGACGCCTGATCAATTATCTCTACGCGGGCGACACCGGCCTTCAACTCAAGTATTACTCCGGCAAGAAGATCGAGGTCTCCGGCGAGGAATCGCTCGACAAGCGGTGGCCCAAGACCCCTCTGATCGAAATCCGGACCTTGAAGCCGCTCCCCTGATGGCGGACGGGAACCTCATCGACGGGCGGGCCATCGCGGAGGAGGTCCACGGGGAAACCGCCGCCCGCGTCGAGTCGCTCAAGGCTCGCGGCGTCGTGCCCGGCCTCCGCTTCGTGCGCGTCGGGGAAGACCCGGCCTCCCGCGTCTACGTCGGCATGAAGGAGAAGACCAGCCGCCGACTCGGCATCGTCTCCGAGACCACCGTGCTTGCCGAGGACGCATCCGAAGCCGAGTTGCTGCAGCTGATCGCGGAGCTCAACGTGGACGACGCCATCCACGGTATTCTGGTCCAGGCGCCGCTGCCCCGGCAGATCAATGAAGCCCGGATCTTCGCCGCCGTTTCTCCGGCAAAGGATGTGGACGGCTTCCATCCGGTCAACGTGGGCAAACTGATGCTGGGCGATGACACCGGCTTCGTCCCCTGCACCCCGGCGGGCGTCCACCAGCTTCTGTTGCGCTCCAACGTGGAACTTTCCGGGGCCGAGGTCGTGGTGCTCGGACGCGGCAACATCGTCGGCAAGCCGATGACGGCGCTGCTGTGCCAGAAGAGCGCCGGCGCCAACGCAACCGTCACCCTCTGCCACTCACGAACCCGCAATGTCGCTGCCCACTGCCTTCGCGCGGACATCATCGTCGCCGCGATGGGCGTTCCCGAGTTTCTCAAAGCGGACATGGTCAAGCCGGGAGCTGTGATCATGGACGTCGGCGTCAACCGGATACCGGACCCCGCGGCCAAGAACGGGTCCCGCCTGGTTGGCGACGTCGACTTCGCGATGGTTCAGCCCGTCGCCGGCAGGATTACTCCAAACCCCGGCGGCGTCGGTCCCATGACCATCGCCATGCTCATGCAGAACACCGTTCGCGCCGCGGAAATGGCCCATCCGGCCTGACCCCGGCCTCATACCAACCCGAGTTTCCGTCATCGACACCATGTCAACGCCCAACGCCCCTTCCCGCATCCTGCCGGATCTTCAATGCGCGCTCCTCTGCGAGGATATTCGCGTCGAGCTCAACCAGAACTACATTCTCATCGGCGTGCTGAACAACCTGGTCGTTCGGCAGGTCCCGTTTCCGATCGGCCGAATGCTCTTGTTTACCCGTTGGACCGCGGGCTTCGGCGAGTTCATCCAAACCTCGAGGTTGATCGCCCCGGACAAGACCACCGTTCTCGGCCAATGCGAGGTGCAGTTCGCCCTGCGCACGGGCGAGGATATCGGCTCCACGGTCTCCGTGTTTCAACAGATACAGATTCCGGAGGCGGGAACCTATTTTCTTGAGGTCGCCGTGGATCAGGTGAGCAAGATCAAGTTCCCGCTGAGGGTCTCGGTGGCTCCGCCGCCGGATCAGGCCGCGGCCCAGAAAACGCCGGGTTGAATGCCTCCTCCCGGTCAGGCGCGGAGTCGTCATCCCCGCCGCGTGGCCCCGGAATCGCGGATGCTGCGATGAGAAAGGACGACGATTGACATGCCGGACCGGTTCGAAAGCAAGGCCATCGCCTGGCAGCCCCTGACCTTCAAGGGCGTGGCCAGCTTTGCCCACGCTTCGCTCAACCGGCTGCTCCTCCTGCAACTGGCCGTCGCCATCGCCATTGCCAGCCTCACCGTCTGGTTCGTAACCGCGGGTTGGGCGCCCACTTTGGAACAGGGCATCGAGCGTTTGCGCCCCGGCGCCGCGATCGAACAGGGCCGCCTGAAATGGCCCGAACAAAGCGCCGAGCGGCTGTCTGAAGGCCCATTCATTGAGTTCACGGTGTCACCCGGCGGCGACGGCTCGATCGGACAGACCGCCGACCTACAGGTTGACCTGACCGCCACCGAGTTGAAACTGCGGTCGCTGTTCGGTTATCTGGCGGCGCCCTATCCCAATGGCGGCGACATCGGCCTTTCGCCGGAGGAGGCGGCCGCTTCCTGGGGCGCCTGGAAAGGCCCCGCCCTCGCGTTGATCTTCCTGGGAACCTTGGTCTCCCTTCCCCTGACCTGGCTCGCCTTGGGGGTTCTCTACAGCGTGCCGGCGCTGCTGTTCGGCTTCTACATCCATCGTCACACCCTGTTCGTCGAACGATTCAAACTCTGCATGGCCGCGCTGCTTCCCGCCGCCCTCTTCTTCGCCGCCGCGATGATTCTCTACACCATGCGCCATCTTTCCCTGGTCGGCCTGCTGGTCGCCTGGATCCTGCACATCCTGCTCGGTTGGACCTACGTCACAGTTGCCATGCTGCAGTTGCCCGCTCGAAAGACAACCGCCGGGAACCCCTTCGCAACCTCCCGTCCCGCACGCGGCAGAATCTGAATTGCCGGACACCCCGCCCTGCAAACAATTCCCCCGACTATTCCCCGTTGACGCAAACTACAGATGTAGTTATTTAACCGACACAGTTAAATAACTTTAGGAGAACACGATGGACCAGCCACCCAAACTATCCGAATCCGAATGGAAGATCATGCGCGTGCTTTGGCGGAAGTCGCCGTTGGCCGCCTACGACATCTGCCAGGAACTGGAGGCCACCGAGACGTGGCATCCCAACACCGTGAAGACGATGCTCACCCGCCTTTGCAGGAAGGGCGCGCTCAAGACCGAGAAATACAAGAACCTGTTTCTCTACTCGCCAGCCGTCGCCAAGGCCGATTGTGTGGCGGAGGAAAGCTCCTCCTTCGTGGACCGGGTCTTCGGCGGCGCAGTCAAATCCATGCTCGTGCACTTCGCCGAGGAGGAGAAGCTGACCGACGCGGACATCGATGAGCTGAAAGAACTGCTGAAGGAGAGATCGCGGAAGCGCGGTTCAACAAACTGAACCAAACGGAGAAGCGTCATGGAAACCCTTTTTCAAACCATCCTGAGAACCAGTTGGCAGGCGGCCATCGTCGTCGGACTGGTGTTGGCGGCGCAGTGGATTTTCCGCCATCGCCTGAGCAAGGCATGGCGGCACTCGCTGTGGTTTCTGGTCATGCTGCGACTGGTCGCGCCTACGCTGCCCGAGAGTTCGTTCAGCCTGTTCAATGTGTCGCGCCTGGCGTCAACGGCCTCCCCCGCGGAACCGGTTGAGCCGAGACGCCCGGCCGAATCGGGGATGCTGACGGCGCCTGGGCGCCTCACGGCAGCAGAGCCGGCAGCTCCTACGCTCCTGCCTGTGGACAATGCGCCCGTCGAGCGCGCCAAGCCAACGCTGGCGGAAGCCGACACAACCACGCCCCGATTGAATCTCTGGAGCGTCGCAGCCTGGATCTGGTTGGCGGGATTCACCACTGCGCTCGCCCGCATCCTGATCGGGGTCGCCCTTTTCTCGCGTCGAATGCGGGAGAACCGGCCGATTCAGGATGAACGCTTTCTCAGACTCTTCGACGAATGCCGGCAGATCGCCGGGTCCGGGAAAGGCGTCATCGCCGAGGAAAGCGACGCTGTCGAAAGTCCGGCGCTCTGCGGCTTCCTGCGCCCAAGACTGTTGCTCCCGAGCGGTTTGCTCGATCGCTTCAATGATCGTGAATTGCGCTTCATACTGCTGCACGAGCTTGCCCATGTTCGCCGCGGCGATGTGATCGTCAACTGGATCGCATCCCTGTTGAAGCTCCTGCACTGGTTCAACCCGGTCCTGCTTCTCGCCTTTCACCGAATGAAGGCCGATCGCGAACTCGCCTGTGACGAACTCGCCCTTTCCTGAACCAAGGAAGACAACAAGCAGGCCTATGGCGAAACCGTGATCAAACTGCTCGAACGCTTCGCCTCGCCCGCCGCCGCGCCCGGCGTCATCGGCATCATGGAAAGCAGATCCCGGATGAAGCAACGGCTTCTGATGATCGCCGGCTTCACCCAGTCCCGCCGCTGGACGGTCACCGCTGTAACCCTGCTCGCCGTGTTGTCCGCCGTGACACTGACCGAAGTGAAATCGGAAACGGACGAGACGCCAGCGGATTCGACCGAGACCCAGGAATCATCCAACGACGCCAACGAGGACCCCGCCGTCGCCGAAACCGCCGCACCCGATTCCAACACCAAGGCCAAGGCCGAGGACCCGGCGCGCCAGAAAACGAATGCGGATTCGGCGGCGGCGTGGGACTGGACCCGCGACAAAGCCAACATGAAAAGGATATTCGATGCCATCAACCGCTACAAGAAGGACCACGACGACGCCTGGCCGGATTTCATTTCCACGCTCGTCCCGCGATACCTGCCCAATGACGAGAGCATCTGGATCTGCAAGGGATCGCCCACGCAACTCCCGGATCCGGATCTGGAGGTGACTTACGACTATTGGTTTGGCCTCGCCCCGCTTCCGGAAGATTTCCTCGAGTTATCAGGCTACACGCAAGGCGACACCGCGCGGGACATGCAAACCGTCATGTTGGAGCGCTTTGGCGACGCCACGCCCGTATTGCAGGCGACCCGCGGCAGTGCGGCATTGAACCTGACCATGAATGGAACGTTCACGGAAACGCCGCCGCATTTGGGCTGGGCTTTGGAGGCTCCGACGCTCAAACCGAAGCCGGGGCAGGTCAAAAGGCGCGTGCGCGTGCGCGTTGAGGCCCTGCCCCATCAACTCGTCCACTCGGTGGTTGAGGGCGCCAGGATTGTCTGCGTCCAGGGCGACGCGAAAGGGTTGCTGCCACGGACGGCCTCCATCACCGACAGCCAAGGCGAAGCGTCGATCCCACTTCTGACGGAGAATCCGCTTGCGGTCTTCCTGATGGCGGAGTGCGACGGTTACTTCCCCAACGACTTTTCCTGCGAGATGGGGGAATCGGAAATGACCGAGTTCCTCGACGACGAAGCGGTCATCAGCCTGGCCAAGCTGCTGCCCGTGGGCGGAATCGTCGTTGATGAAAGCGGCGCGCCGATCGCGGGCGCCACGGTCAAGGCCGAGAACGGATTCGGGGGCGAGTGGATTCTGGACCTGATCCTGAGCCGGGAGAAGCTCCGCTATGAGGCCGTCACCGGGTCCGATGGCCGTTGGGAAATCAAAGACCTCCCATTCGACGCCCGGAAGATCGGCTTCGAAGTCGTCCACCCGGACTACGGCGCGGCCCGGTTCGGATCGAAATACGGCAAGGGTCAGGGATTGCCCAGCTGGCCCATGATTCCGTTCCACCACTACTTGAAGAAAGAAGCCAAACTGACGCTGAAGAACGGCTTCTCGATCGCCGGACGCAAGGTCGATCTGCAGGGCAAGCCCATACCCAACGCGAGAATCAAGGTCCAACAACCTTCCGGAGACGCGCGGGACTTCTCAAGCGACAACTCGGGACGCTTCAAGCTGGCCAATCTCCAAACGGACGATGGACCTGATGCCTTTTGCCAATGGCGTCAAACGGCGAAGGAACAAACGGACACAGATTGAAATCTCCGCGGATGGCTACGCCTTCTACCGCAAGGAGTTCAACGACACCAAGTCATTGTCGGACGTGATCTTTCAGTTGGATCCCGCCTCCAAGCTGATCGCGTTCGTCTGGGAGAAGGGGACTCGTGAAAGGATCTCCGACGTCACCGTGTCCCTGGGCGACTGGAGGGCTCAAACCGACATCGACGGACGCGTCGAGTGGGACGGGGCTCCGGTCAGCGGGGTCTACCGCTTTCGCAAGCCCGGCTACTACACCCTGCAGAAGGAACTGACCCCGGAGGTCTCCCACGCCGAGTTGACCAAAACCCTCGTCTTCAAGGGAACCGTCCCGGACGCCGACTCCGGCGAAGCTTTGCCGGCGGGAGCCGTTTCGCTGCAGGGCTGGGACGCCGGCCGCCGACCGGAGGAGGGCTTCCGGCGGTCCGGGCAAGTCAACAACGGCAGGTTCGAGATTCCCGACCTGGATGAACGCAACAGCCGGGGCTCCGGACGCCCTTGCGACTTCTACCGCCTGATCTTCACCGTTCCCGGCTACGCGAAACACGTTGTGGACGACGTGCGCGGCGCCGGCGGGCTTTCGGACTTCGACATCCAGTTGACCAAAGGTCGCGTGCTGAGCGGAAGAATCGTGGCCGACGGCAAGAATACCCAAAGCTCGCACATTGTCGTCGCCTCCACCAATAGCACGACCGCCCTGCAGAAAGGCCGTTTTTGGATCAACCAGACCGTCGCCAATGACCGCGCCGATTCAAGGGGACGTTTCGAGTTGACCACCACCCTCAAGCACAACCGCTTCTACGTTGCCCATCCGGAATTCGGATTTGCGACGATCGATATCGACACACACAAGAATGGCTCCAAGGTCGAACTGGAACCCTACGGCAACCTGACCGCCACGGTCTCCGTGAACGGCGCCCCCTTCGTCGGAACGCTCGGTCTGGCAGACGCCGCCAACCGCGGTTTCATGTTGCAGAGCCTGAACGACCCCGCGGACAAGGACGGCGTCGTGAGGATCATCCGCATCCCGCCAGGAACCTACTACGCCACCGCCTATGGCGAAGACTTCGAGAAGAAGCTGGACCTCGTGATCCGCATCGAATCGGACAAGACGAAGGAATTGGAAATCAACCTGGATCTGCGAACAATCAAATCCAAAGCCGTGATTGGCGACCTCGACGTGGACACGGACTGGTCGCGCCATACGATCCTCCTGCGCAAGACGGATTCGGCCATCCTGCGATCGCTGCCCGAGGGCGCCAAACCGGTTCACTACTACGGCGACTGGTTTCCCCGCTATCGGGGTGAACCCATCGAAGTCTACAAGTTCGAAAAGGACGGCTCATTTGAGATCGCCAATGCCTTGCCCGGCAAACACGAATTGACCCTCGTGTTCCGGAAGGAGGATGAAGCCGTCAACAAGCGGTATCACCTGAAGACAATCGTGGAGATACCCACCAACGCCCCCGGGACAATGACATTGCCCGACATCCCGGTGACGCGCGCCGCGGTCAACGAGGCCGCGTATCCGTATCCCAAGCAACACAGAGGCCCTGAGCGCCGTTAGCAGAAACTACAGAACACGCGGAATACACTGAAGAGGCGGACCAACCTGGAGCGCCAACAGTTCGCCACGACCCTGCCTTGAAGCCGGCGTCCCTTCCGCCGGCTTCAGTGTGTTCCGTAGTTCCCACAACAAATCTCTGGCCCGGAACGCTGTTCTCCGTAATCTCCGCCCATGCGATTCGAACACTGGTTTCCCGCCTTGATTGCGTTGGGA
>CAZFLK010000065.1:0-27975 GCA_964519245.1 uncultured Verrucomicrobiota bacterium | reverse complement strand
CGGAAAGATCATCGAGCAGCTGCTGGTGCCGGTCATAGGTGGTCTGCTGCATCGGGCTGATCACCGCGGTCTGGTGAAACAGGCTGAGATTGACGACCCGCTTGAAACACGAGATCAGGGCATCGCAATCGGTCAACTCCACCAGCGCCTGGTGAAACGCAAAGTCCTCGTTCGACAGTTGGCGTCCGGCATCGGCGGCCTTGTCCGCCGCGCGCGCCAGCTTGCGCAGCCGGGGCAGCGCCTTCCGAATCTTCTCGCCGCAGTAGAGTCGCGCACTCTGGCATTCCAGCGCCTCGCGAAGCAGAAACTCACCCCGCACATCCTCAATGCTCGGCGGCCGCACAAACGTTCCCTGCCGCCGCCGCGTCGTCAGAAAGCCCTCATGCGTCAGCCGCTGCACCGCGTCCGACACCGGGATCAGGCTGACCCCGAGTTCCTCCGCAATCTGCTTGCGATCCACCAGATCGCCCGGCCGCAATTCGCGCCGCAACAGCAGGTTGAAAATATGATCGTAGGCCTGTTCGGCAAAAGTCGCATTCATGTCAGAAGCAAGAAATCGGAGGCCAATAATACATGTCTCGTAACATGTTACAAGTGGAAGTCCGGCTATTGTTTCGGCTTCGGGGCTCCGAGCAGGAGAAAGAATGCCCAGCTACGTCAGAATATTTCTATTGCTTTAGAGCGGGCAAGGCAGGCTGCGCCACACTCGGGTTGAGGGGGCCAAACGCGTCCGGCTTCAACTCCCGCGCGGTGACACGGACATCGTCGACGAGCCCGGTGAAGATGGAGGACATATCGTAGGGGTTGCGACCCACGGCCATGCGCGAGGAGCCGGAAGGGCCCTGGCAGGGGGATTGCGCCGCGAGCGTTCCGTTGACGTAGAGCTTCAGGCTCTGTCCATCGAAGACACCGGCGAGATGCGACCACTTTCCGGTTTCCAGCGATTTCCCGCCCCGAGCGGCGATCCTCTTTCCGTCGTGGGACTGGCGGCGTCTCGCCACGGGTTTTCCTTCGGGAGTCAGCGATAGAGACATAGCGGAACCGACGTCGCCCCAAAGCGTTCCGCTCGGCTGGTCCGGCCGGACCCAGAGTTCCACGGTGAGGGGAGCATTCGCCGGACAGTAGCTGCCCGAAGGGATAAACCACGATTCGCCGTCGCATGCCAGGGCATGACTGCCGTCGGTCAGTTCGGCAAGCCGGCCGCGCAGGCGTCCGTGTCGCGCGTAGGTGGATTGATCGGCGCCGGGTCGGCCCGGGTTGTCGAATCGATACCAAGCGAGGGTCGCGAGATCACCCCGGGGCGGGAGGTAGATTGGATCGGCCCAGGTGACACGGGCATCGGGCGTGACCGTTGCAGCTTCCCAGAAACCCCAGCCGGGTTCCGTGCCCGGCAATTGAATCACGCCTTCCGCCACTCGCGAGGTCCGCGACTTCGGGTCGAGCATGGGCATCTGGTTGTGCAGCAGGTCCGTGCGCCATCCTGCATTGCTGTCACCGGGAATCGTGCTCACGGTCAGTCTGCCGTTCTCCAGCGCGATGACCGGCTTCGGCGGGCGCTCCGCGGTGAGCCGAATTCTGCGGGGAGCCATGTGGTAACGCCGCGCCGCATTTCTCGGCCAGAGCGGCATTGGCAGCCGCGCGACGTGGTCGCCCGCTGATGCCGTGATCACCAGATACGGTTCGCCAAATTCCCGATCGGGCTGCCAGGTGAACTGAGCATCCGCAACCGGCTTGCCGGCATCGATGGTGAGCGCCTTTTCCTCGATCACTTCGCCGCCGGGACGCGCGATGGTCACTCGCACCGTTCTCGGCTCCGTGGCGGGAGGGCCGATCCGCAGCGCCTCGAAGATCGTCTCGCGGCGGGTGTCGGATTCCATCGGCGCGGGGCCGGGTCCGTCCGGCATCTCGGCGGGAGCGGTCAGCCAGAAGGTCTCCGGTCCGGTCGCCGCCTCGATCGATTCGCCTCGAAATCGTGCCGCGCCAAGTCGCGTGAGCCGTGCATAGGCGTCGGAGGAATGGCGCGCCGGTTCGACGTGGGTGTGCTCGGTGTAATCGTTCCAGGTCGTGATCGAGGTCCACTGCACCGGAAGCCGGCAGACGAGATCCCAGTTTGTTTGGTAAGTCCGCGTGCCTTGGAAAGTCCGCGCGAACGAACCGGTGTTCACCCGCCAGTAGCCGGGCGATGGGCTGAACACGCGCAACAAAGGTCGGCCGTCGGAGCGTTCGATTTCCAGCAACTGCCGCTCGTGTTCCTCGCTATTGGGAGAAAAGAAATAGAGCCCATCGAAGACGTCGGCATATTTGCGAATGCGGGGCAGCGGATTCTTTCCGTTGCGGTAGAGAGCGTTCATCTCGCCGATCAGGAACAGGGAGTGTCCGGCTTTCAACATTCGTTGTCTCAGTTCGGCCCAGTCCGCCGGAGGCATCTCATGCGCTCCGTAGGTGAAAACCACGGCCGCCCCGTTGACTCGGTAAGTCGCGGGCAAGTCACCGGCCCGCCCGAGCCATTCGAGCAGGAACGTTTCCCAGTCATCGACTTTCTGAATCGAGGCGCAGTCGAGGCAGGGCATGATCGCAAATCCGGGCGCCCGGCGTTGTGCGATTTCGGCCATGTCCACCAGCATTCCGGCCATCTGCCCCGGCGGCCTGCGAACTACATCAACCGCGAACCCATCGATTCCCGCGGCCGCCGCATGCACGATCTGGCTTTCCAAACCCGGCTCCGCATCCGCAGTTCGATCCGGCCGAGCATGGCTCGGCGGGTGCCAGGGGACGTAATGCGCGAAGACCTTTCGCTCCGGCTGCCAAGTCTCGCGATCGTCCCCGACCGCGACCTCCACGACGAATGCAAACGCTACCGCAACCAGTCCGGTGCATAAAGATGATGGAATGTCGGGGCCCGCGAAGATTCGTTTCACGGAGTCGTTCATTCGTTCGGGTGAATCCGATCCATCACTCCAATCCCGTGGACTTCAGGGAACGAAGTTTACGGCAACTCCGGGCAGGGCAGATCTGACCTTCGCTTTGGCAGCGTCTGAGTAGTGGTGCTTCTTTCTGCGCTCGACCAGTTCCAGTTGTTTGAGGTGGTCGAAGTTCTTGAGTATTCCGATGTGCTCATCGGTCAAGGGCAGGCTGCTCAGGGACAACTGTTCGATCTGAGTTAGTTCGGCGAGTTGCTTGAGTTCGGAGGGAGTGAATGAACTGACCTGGACTTTCAGGCGTCGCAGAGTTGCCGCCGAGCGGGCGTTTTCGATGACCTGGGTTGCGGGACTGTTCACGCCGTATTCGAAGGCGGCGTATTCCAAGGGGATTCGATCGATGTGTTTGAACAGGTTGGCCGTGGCGTTTCGGCAGCTGATCTCGATGCCTTTCAGCTTGGTCAGTTTCTTCAGGTGTTCGGCGCTCGCATCGGTCAGCAGTTTGGAGTGCCAGAGTTTGATGAACTGGAGGTTGGGGAAATTTTCGCAGACGTGGCCGAGTCCTTTGTCGTCGAGTTGGTTGGAGTGGAAGTTGATGTAATTGAGATCGTTCCAACCGGTAAATTTCGCAAATGCGTGTCCCCGGATGGGTGATCCTCGAAAGGTGAATCGCTCCAGCTTCTTCAGGCCGGCCAGTTGTTCGAGTCCGGCGTCGGTGGCTTTGCCAAAGTAGGCCAGTTCGAGATCGGTGAGTTTGGGGCATGCGGTGTCGAGGTGCTTGAGTTGGGCCAAGGTGTCGTCACCCAGGCGGGCGAATCCGATGATGGTCAGTTTGGTGAGGTTGGTGAGATTGAGGATGGGAGCCACCCAGGAGTCCTCGATGTTTCTCGCTTCGAGATAAAGCGTTTCCAATGAGGTAATCTGTCCGAGATGCTCGATGAAGGCGGCGTTGTAGGGGTCTTCGGTTTTCTTGCGGTGAGCGTGCGCTGCTCCTCCTTTGATACGGGTCGTCACCATGGTCAGCGTATCAAAGACGGCCAACTCCCCACCGGCCGCCTGCTTCAACGAAGCGGGTGTGGTGTTGATCTTTTCGTACTCGCCGGGAGCCGCTTCGATGGTGCGAACGACTGCCGTCACATGCGAATGCCGTTTCGCCGCGACGATGACGGCGTCGGCGTGGCGTCGCAGCGCCGTCTTCAGCGCGGTGTCACTGGTCGATGCGATCAACGCATCAAGGTCGGTCCGGGATTTGATCTTTGAAAGATCCGGGGCGCGATCAGCGGTGATTCCGGTGGTGCACAAGAGCGCTGACAACAGCGCTGCGGTCAGGGGCGTTTTTATGAGTTTCATCTTGGGGACGGGATTGTTGGAGTGACGGAGTATTGGAGTGATGGGTCGGGTTTATCGACGATGTGGGTCTCTGGACAACACTCCATCGTTCCAATACTCCATCCGATCAGCGTTCGACTTTCGGGAAAATGTCGGGCGTGGGGAAGCGTTCTTCGTGACCGTCGCGGGAGTCGATCAGGTATTCGTCACGCGGGACCTCGACGTGGGGCCAGTGGGCGGGACGGATGCGGACGACCCGACCCGGTCGGAAGCCTTCGGTGACGAGGTCGATCTCCATGCGGATCTGTATTCCACTGCTCCCGAGTGGGATGGTTCCTTTCCGTTGTTTGATGACATCCAGGATGGAGCCTTTGGCGGCCATTTGGGTCGTGCCCGCCGTGCCTCCAGCCCAGTGCTTCAGGGTGTTCTCGGATGCGGCCAGCATGGCTGGCGTTCCCTTATTGAAATCGGCGTAGAGTGAGTCGTCCATCCCGGCGAACAAAGTGGCGGTCACGGTGGCGCGACCAAATTTGCCGTACTCGACCGCGTCGACCCAGGCGGGCATCCAACGGCTTTTTATGAAGGCCTTGTGGGTCTCGGTTTGATTCTGGGCGGCGCGTTGCATCGCGGCCTCGTCCAGCCAGATGTCCGAGATGTGAAAGCGCACGAACACGCCGCCCGGGGTGGGCTTCCACATGATCCCGAGCAGGACGGACTGGTCGTCGAGCGGCTTCTTGCCGCTGGCGGGCCAGGTTCCTTCGGCGACCAGGTCCCGGACACTGAGAAACTCGCGCCCGCGCCAGATGCGGGTGGCGGCGTCGAAGGTAAACGTTTCGACTTCGGCTTTGCCGGCTCCGCCTTCCTTGGATTCGCGACTGGCGAGAATCATGCCCTCGTGGTTTCGGATGTTCAGTTCCTTCAGCTTCCAGACCAATCCCTCGCGCAGGCAGTGACTGGGCTCGTCTTCGAGGAGCAGGACGTGGTTCTCGGCCGGCGCGGAGCCCGTGCCCGCGTTGCCCAACTTCTTCAATCGGTTGTTGATCGGCAACACAGGCACGACAGAGGTCTGAGGATCGGGCGGGAGGAAGGCCCGGACATGCAGCATCGTTCCCAGCGGAATATCGCGGAGATCCGCGGGAGAGCCGTGATGGCGGACGATTCCATAGGGAAGCATGGCGAAGGGGGACGGAACGGTGAACCGGAACTTGCCGTTGCTTTGGATGCGAACGCTGCCGCGTCGGTTGGCATGATCCACAAACGTTAGCTCGCCGCGATAAGTGTGGGCCTTTTCCTGTGGGGGAAACTCTCCGGGTTTGGGGCGGAAAACCCCCGTTCCTGGTTCTTCGTTCTTTGTTCTTCGTTCTGCGCCGATGGCCGTCGTCTGAAGGAACAAGCCAGCGAGTCCGAACAGGCACGAACGGACCAACAACGAAGAACCGGGAACGAAGGACCAAGGTCGCATCAGGTGAGTTGGTTGAGATTGCCGGAACTGCTGGAAAAGGAGTCCGCTTCCACGCCGAATTGCTGGAGCATGGTGACGAACAGATTGGAGAGAGGCGTGTTGTGGTCGCGGTTGAACGCGAGATGCTTTCCGTGGCGCAACCCCCCTCCGGCGATCAGAATCGGCAGGTTTGTGTTGTTGTGAACGTTGGCGTCGCCCATGTTGCTGCCGTAGAGGACCATCGTTCGGTCGAGCAAACGCGCGCCACCCTCGGCGTGACCGGCAAGCCTCTCCAGCAGGCGCCGGAGCACGCGCATTTGCCGATGGTCCACGCGTTCGAGTTGCTCGATCTTCCGCTTGGATTGGCCGTGGTGGCTGAGGTTGTGGTAACCGGTCAGGGACTTCTCATCCGCGCTGATTTCAAAGGCGGGCGTCGCGAAGCCATCGACCATCAAGGTGACGATTCGTGTCGAGTCGGTTTCGAACGCCAGCAGGGCCATCCGAAGCATCAGCTCGAATTTTTCGAAGAACTTCGCTTTGTCGAGAATGTCCTCCGGTTCGTGTTCCGAGGTCTCCGGTTTGGGCCGCGTCGACCAATCCCGCGCGGTCTGCATGCGATCCTCCAATTCGCGGACTGAAGTGAAGTATTGATCGAGACGCGCCCGGTCGTCGGCGTCCAAGTCCCGTTGAAAGCGGCGCATATCCTCGGCCACCGCGTCGAGAATGCTGCCGCGTCGATCGAGCTGAAACTTGCGGCGCTGGACGTCGGCGCGGTCTCCCTGGACGAACATCCGTCGGAACAAGGCGGACGGACTGTCCTCCGCAGGAAGGAGCGCGCCGTCGCGGGTCCAGGAAAGACTACGGTTGGCTTTGTGGATGTTGACGCCCAGGTTCAGGGTCGCGAACCGCGTCTGTTGCCCAAGATGCTCCATGGCGAACTGATCGAGGGAAATCGTGTTGCGAAAGCCGCTCCGGGTCGGGTCTTTGGCGCCGGTCAGGAAACAGTTTTCCGTGGAGTGGCCGCCCACGACTGCCGGGTGCGAGAGTCCGCTGATGACCGTGAAGTCGTCGCGAAATCCGGCCAGTTCATCGAGGTAGCGCGATGGCATGTAATCCTTTCCGGCAGTTGCGGGAAAGAAATGCCACGGCAACACGCCGAGGTTGTTGGAGATCAGCAGCATCCGGCGCGGCGGGCTCTCCTTGTTCGCGAACAGGTTGAGCGCGGGCAGGCCCAGGATCACGCCGGCGCCACGGAGGAAACGGCGGCGATTGAGTCTTCGAACGATGTGAGGTGATTTCATGATCCCTTGAAAATCCGGCTTTCGACCAATCCCAGCATCAAATCCCGAACGCGATAACCATTCTTCGCGCACGAATCCAAAATCCGCTCGATCTCCGACCGATCCGAAAACCGCACCTTCGTCCCCGTGGCATAAAGCGTCAGTTGCCGGAGGAGGTTGCGAGCCAGCGTTCGCGGCCGGGCCGCCAGGAGCGCCTTCAACTCCTGCACATCCGCAAACGTCTCTCCGGTGCGCAGCTTGCCTCCCGCATCGACCTCAGCGCCGATCCGGTACTCAAACGGATGCCCCGCGCGGTCGATTCCGGTGATCTTCTCGCCCTTCTCCATCCCGCGGTAGCGATCCCGCCACGCGCCCATCACATCAAAATTCTCCAGCGCGAAACCGACCGGATCGAAGCGCGCATGACAGGCGGCGCAGGATTTCGCCTTGGTGTGTTTCGCCAACTGCTCGCGAATCGTCGTTGCCCCGCGAATGTCCGGCTCGATCGCGGGAACCGATTTCGGCGGAGGAGGAGGCGGATCGCCGAGAAGCTTTTCCATCACCCAAACACCGCGATGCACCGGCGACGTGGTCGTGCCGTTCGCGGTGAGTTTGAGAATCGAGGCCTGAGTCAGCAAACCGCCGTACGGACTCCAATCCGGCAGCTCGACCTTGCGCAGCGTCGAGCCGGAAACCCGCGGCAAGCCGTAATGCGCCGCGAGCCGGTCGTTCACAAAGGTGAACGCGGAATCAACCAGGGCCGTCACCGGCAGATTCTCGCGCACCATTGCCGCGAAGAACTGCTGCGTCTCCCGCTCCATCGAATCGACCAGATAATCGTCACGACGATACTCCGGATAGAGCCGCTCATCCGGCAAATCGCGACGCAACTCCGCGAGGTCGAGCCATTGCCGGGTGAAGTGATCGACAAAGCGCGAGAACCGCCCGTCCGCGATCATTCGCTCAGCTTCCGCGCGCAAGGCTTCTGGCTGTGCCAAGGCCCCGGCATCGGCCAACGCCAGCAGCGCTTCATCTGGACGGGAATTCCAGAGCAGATGCGAAAGCTGGTTCGCCAGCGCGAAATCGTCGTTGGATTTCGGCTCCATCAGGTAAAGAAAATGGCCGGAGCAGAGAAACGCCTGATAGCCTTGCAACATCGCCTCCGCAAACGGCGCGCCTTCGTCCAGTTTCGCGAAGATCAGCTCGCGGTAAACCTGCTGAGCTTCCTCGGAAACCGGTTTCCGCGCCGCCCGGACCGCAAATCGGCGGAACAACCGGCTGGCGTCTTCCCTGGCATCGCCCGGAATGATCGCGATCCCTTTCGGCCCATCCTGAATCGGCAAATCGCCGAACAAAACGCGGTGCGATTCCGGCGGCCACGATTCCGGCGAAATCGGCCCGCGAACCTCCATCCATTGAAACGCCGCGCCACGATGCCCGTCCGGCGGCATCGGCGGATAATCGTAGAAAAAACCGCCATCGGTGCGGATGAACGGAACCGGCAGGCCGAGCAGACTGTATTCGAACGTCTCCCCTTTCTTGAGCGTCACGGTCGTCTCAAACTCGCGCGCCTCCGGCTGCAGGTCCATCCAGCCGCCGGTTTCCCGAACATCGCCGGAAACATCCGGCCCCGAGGGTTGGCGCGCACGAAAACTCATTGGCAACGGCTCGTAAGCCGGCACGATCCGGAAACCCGGGAGCTGTCGAACCGCCCGGCCGGAAAACCTGACGCGGTAAGCCCCATCGCGCGGCGCCCGCATCCCTTGCGGGTAACCAAAATAGGGCCACGTGGCCGAGCGGAAGAGCGCCAGTTCCAGCGTCGGATCGCGCCTCTTCTCCCGCGGGTCTTTGGGCGGATTTGGAACCCACTTGCCATTCCGCACGAAGAACATCGCCTCCCGTCCACCAAACGTCGTCGTTGCCGGAAACAGATCCATGCCGGTAAAGCGCCAATCCCTGGCCGGCGGAGGCTGCGTGCCGCTGGCGATGGCCTGGCGCAAGGCAGCCTCGGCAGCGTTGAGGTAAGCTTCGAGTTGGATGCGCGACATGTCGAGCAAGCCGCTGACGCGGGTGAACCCGTGCGAATCACGGTCTTCCGGCAGGTGGTCGGCGATATCCAGATTCGGCAACCGCAGGAGATCGCGCAGGTTGTCTTCATACTCGGTCCGGGTAAGCCGTCGCGGCGTTCCACGCCCCTGCGTTCGGACCTCCGCTCGATCGGCGGCCAAGATCACGTCGCGGGCAGTTGTCAAGAAACCGGTGCGCTCGGCGTTTGGCAGATCGCGTGCCTTGTCCTGCGGCGGCATCTCCCCGGCTTCAACGCGATCGTAAATCCGCACCCAACGGCTCCGAACATCAGCGTCCTCAAGCGTCCACGGAAGATCGACCAGGTTCAGATCCCCCTTGGCCAGGCCATCGTCATGGCAGTCCAAACAACGGCGCTCGACAAAGCGGCTGATCTCATCGGGTTTTGCTCCCGGTTCGTCGCCGATGGCGGCGACAATGAGGCACGAACCCAGAAACGCCAACAGGCACGAACGGACCAACAACGAAGAACCAGGAACAAAGAATGAGGAACGCATCAGTATTTCGGAAAAATGTCCGGGGTTGGGAAGCGGTCCTCGGGGCTGTTTTGAAAAAGGTATTCCTCCCGGGGGATCTGCTTCTTGGGCCAGTTTTGTGGACGAATACGGACGACTCTTCCGGGGCGAATGGCTTCGATGATCAAGTCCGTCTCGAACCGAATTTGGATGCCGCTACTGCAGAGAGGGATTTCTCCGGATGTGCGATTTACCTCAAGAATTTTGCCGCTGGCAGCCATGTGGCCGGGGCCATAGTGGCCGGCTGTGTGTTTCAGCGTGTTCTCGGCCCCGTTGATCTGCGCCCCGGCGCCTTTACGGAAGTCGTTGTAGAGGGAGGAATCCATGCCGCCGAAAAGGGTGGCGGTTACGGTGGCCCGACCAAATTTGCCATACGCAATGCCATTGACCCACGCGGGCATCCAGCGGCTGCGGATAAAGCCCTTGTGTGTCTCGGTCTGGAAGTGGGCGGCGTGCTTGATGGCGTCGTCGTCCAGCCAAATGTCCGAGATGTGAAATTGAGTGAAAGCGCCGCTCAGCCCATCTCCTGGCGCAGGTTTCCATGTGATCCCCAGCAGGACGGTCTGTCCACCGAGATCCTTCCTTCCGCTGGCGGGCCAGATTTTCTCGGCGACCAGATCCGAGATTCGGATGCGCTCACGACCCCGCCAAACGCGGGTGGCGGGGTCGAAGGTCATTGTTTGCGCTTCGACGTTCTTCCCATCGCCGGATTTGGGTTCGCGGCTGGCAATGATCCTTCCCGTGTCGTTTTTGATTTCGATCTGCCTGAGTTTCCAGACCAGTCCGTTTCGTCGGCAGTGGCTGGGTTCGTCTTCGAGCAGAAGGATGTGGTTCTCGGCGGGGAAGATTCCCGTTCCGCGATAATGGCCGACATCCTTGTCCTTGTTGTTGATTGGATAGACCGGAACGGAGGAGATCTTGGGGTCAGGCGGGAGGAAACCGTGAGCATGAAGAACCGTTCCGAGAGGGACATCGCGGAGGTCCGCCGGCGCGTCATGATAGCGGACGATGCCGTAGGGAAGCATGGCGAAGGGATGCGGGTCATTGCGGTAGAACTTTCCATCGCCCGCCACGCGAATGCTCCCGCGGCGGTTGGCGTGATCGACGAAGACGAGTTCGCCCCCGTAGGAGTGCGCCTTCTTCAAAGGCGGGAATTCGCCCGCCTTGGGGCGGAAAGGGTTCGTTCCTGGTTCTTCGTTCTTTGTGCTTCGTTCTGCGCCGATGGCCGTCGCGTGAAGAAGCGAAACCACAAGGCCGACAACCCACGAACGGGCCAACAACGAAGAACCAAGAACGAAGAACGAGGAACGCATTTAGTAATTGGGAAAGATGTCCGGGGTCGGAAAGCGCGCTTCGATGCTGTCGGCGTTGTCGTTGAGGTACTCCTCACGGGGTACGTTGACCTGGGGCCAATTGCCAGGACGGACCCGGACGACCCGACCGGGGCGGATACCTTCGATGACGAGGTCGGTCTTGAAACGGATCTGGATGCCGCTGCTTCCCAGGGGTGTTTTCCCGTCGGGCTGTTTGACATCGAGGACGGGCCCCCTACAGGCCATGTGCGCGGGGCCATAAGCGCCGTGGGTGTGCTTCAGGGTGTTCTCGACCGAATTCATCATGGCAGAAACGCCCTTCTTGAAATCGGCGTAGAGCGAGTCGTCCATGCCGCCGAAAAGGGTCGCGGTTACGGAGGCGTGGCCAAACTTGCCATACTCGACGGCATCGACCCAGCCGGGCATCCAACGGCTGCGGATGAAAGCCTTGTGCGTCTCAGTCTGAACGCGGGCGGCGCGTTGCATCGCGGCGTCGTCCAACCAGATATCGGAAATGTGAAAACGGGTGAAGACACCGTCAGGAGTGGGCTTCCAGGTGATGCCGAGCAGAACGGACTGGCTATCGAGAGCTTTCTTTCCACTGGCGGGCCAGATGCCTTCGTCGATGAGTTCGGCGATTTCGAGCCGCTCGCGGCCGCGCCAGATGCGGGTGGCGGCATCGAAGGTCATTGTCTCGTCGTCGGCATTTGTGCCTCCCCCTGACTTGAGTTCGCGGCGGGCGACGATCGTGCCCGCGTTGTTTTTGACCGTCACTTCCTTCACCTTCCAAACCAATCCCAAGCGCCGACAGTGGCTCGGTTCGTCTTCCAACAGGAGAACATGGTTCTCGGCGGGAAAGATGCCCGCGCCCCGATTGTGGTTCGCGTCCTTTGACTTGTTGTTGACCGGCAACACCGGCACGGCGGAGATCTTGGGGTCAGGCGGGAGGAAACCGTGAGCATGAAGAACCGTTCCGAGAGGGACATCCCGGAGATCCGCAGGCGAGCCATGATAACGGACGATGCCATAAGGAAGCATGGCGAAGGGATGCGGGTCATTTCGGAAAAACTTTCCATCGCCCGCCACGCGAATGCTCCCGCGGCGGTTCGCGTGATCGACGAAGACGAGTTCGCCCCGGTAGGAGTGCGCCTTTTCCAGCGGGGGAAATTCGCCCGCCTTGGGGCGGAAGGGTTCGTCCGCAGTCGCACACAAACCAAGAACGAGGAACGAAGAACCAAGAACGAACAACCGGTTCATATCGCCATCACGGTGTTGCTGTCGCCGAATTGGTCGGTTTCGACGCCCATCTTTTGCGCCATGAGGAGGAGGAGGTTGCTCATGTGCGCGTCGGTGTTCGCGGGGCGGCTGCAGAGGCGGTAGTGGTCGCCGGGTTTGTCAAGGGTGTAACCGTCGAAGTGGCCCTGGTTGAAGTCGACGTGGCTGCCGTGTTTGAGGCCGAGGTCTGTCCCGCCGGCGAGCACGAGGGGGAGGTTGGCGTTGCCGTGGCTGTGGCCGTAGGACATGCCGCTGCCGAAGAGCGACATGGTCGACGCGAGAAGCGGCTTGCCGTTGACGTCCTTCGTTTCCGCAAGGCGGGTGAGGAAGTAGCTGAACTGCTCGATGGCGAAGGTGTCGTAGTTGGTGAGCTTCTCCATGTAACCCGGATCGCCTCCGTGGTGGCTGAGCTGATGGCGGGATTCGGTGATGCCGATCTCCGGAATGGCGATGGCCTGACCTTCGCCGCCCAGGCTGAAGGTGGCCACGCGCGTCACGTCCGTCTGAAAGGCGAGGACCATGAGGTCGTAGACGGTGCGGAAATAGTCGCCGGCCTGGGTGTGGGGAATATTGCGGTTGGTGCGTTTACGGTCGGCGGCGGAGATTTCCGGCAAGGGCGTGTCGAGCCAGGCGTCGGCCCGGCGCGTGCGGATTTCCGCCTCACGAACCGAGGTGAGGTATTGGTCCATGCGGCCCTTGTCGGCCGCCCCCATCTTTTTCTCCAATCGGCGCACTTCGGCGAGGTTGTCGTCGAGCACGCTGGCTTTGCGGCGCAAGGCGCGACGCTGGGCAGCGATGCCGCCCTTGGGTTCCTCGAAGAGAGACGTGAAAATCTCACTGCAACGTCGCATTGCAGGGAGCTGCACGCCGTCGGCGGTCCAGGCGAGGGAGCCCTGCGTGATGGCGATCTCCATGGAAGGGTAACGGGTATGTTGCCCGGTGAGTTCGGCCATCTTCTGGTCCACCGAGATGGTGTTGCGATGGGCGGCGCCAATCTTGCCGCCGGTCAGGAAGATGTTGATGCAGTTGTGGTGGTGACCAAGGCTTCCCGGATGGTGCAGCCCGCTGACGGGGGTGATGACGTTGCGGTGTTTCTCCAACGGCTTGAGTGAGCGGGAGAACTCGTAGTCCTTGCCCGGGGTGGTGATCTGGTAGTTCAGCGAATGGACGCCGTTGGCGAGATACATGAAGGCGCTACGCCGCGGCGAGGCGCTTGGTTCCTTCGCGTTGAGCGGGGTCATGCAATCGAGCATTGGCAGGGCGATGCAAGTCCCCATCGCGCGAAGGGCGTGGCGTCGGTCGATCAGCCAGGATTCTTTTCGAATGTTCATGGTGTTCTCTGTAAGTTCTTAATCTTACTCTTCATCGTAATCCTAATCTGACTCCGGCCTCAAACTGCAGCGATTAAGATTAGGATTAAGAGGGGGGATGGATGTTTGTATTTGGACTAACGTTTCTTGATCAAATCGGAGAGGGCGACGGCGCGGATGATGTCCTTGATGCGGTATTGGTTCTTCTTCGCCTGTTCGGTGATCCGATCAAGGTCGTCCTGGTCGTCGAAGGTGAGCACGCGGCGGAGGGCGTAGGCGCTGAGATGTTCGATGAAGGCTCGCGCGACGGCGTCACGATCCTTGAGCAGCAGTTGCCTGAATTCGTTGGCGTCCTTGAAGGCGCGTCCGTCGGGCATGACGCCGGAGGCGTCGACCAAGGGATCTTCACCGACGCCTTTTGGCACCCGCTCGCGGGTGCGCCATTGGCCGATGGCGTCGTACTGATCGAATGCCAGTCCCAACGGATCGATGCTGCGGTGGCAGGCGGCGCAGTTCGGGTTCTGGGCGTGGATTTCGATTCGCTTGCGGATGGTGATCTTGGTTCCCTTGGGCGGAATGGGTTCGATGGGATCCACGTTGGCCGGGGGCGGAGGCGGGGTCTTGTTGAAGATCGTCTCGCTAAGCCAGACGCCGCGATGCACGGGGCGGTGGCGCGTTCCGTCGGAAGTCAGGCCCAGCACGGCGCCCATGGTGAGCAGGCCGCCGCGATGGTCGGCGGGCTTGAGCGCGACGCGTTGGAAACCGTCCCGTTTTGGTTCCGGCAGTCCGTAGAACTCGCAGAGCCGGGCGTTGGCCATGGTCCAGTTGGAATCGAGGAAACCGTCGATGGGCAGGTTTTTTGCGAGCATCTCGCGAAAGTACTCGACCGGCTCTGCCCGCATGCTGGTTTCGAGCCAGTCGTCGTAGGTCGGGTAGAGTTTCTTGTCCGGCGGAAACATGCCCACGCGGTGCAGTTGCAGCCATTGCCGCGAGAAGTCGTCGATAAAGCGATTGATCCGGTCATCCGTCAGCATCCGGTCCACTTCCTTCTTCAGCCCATCGCCGCTCAGAGCGCCGCCTCTGGCCTTCGCGAAGAGGGCGTCATCCGGCATTGAACTCCAGAGGAAATAGGAGAGCCGCGAGGCGAGTTCCAACTCGGTGAGCCGCTCCCGCGCCACGGGATCGCCCTCGACGAGATAGATGAAGTTCCTCGATGTCAGCACGCGCAGCATCGCCCCGCACCAGGCATCGGCCGAGGCGACGCCCGCCTCACGATCGGCGCGGTAAGATTCCAGATAACCCTTCAACTCCGCCATCCTCACCGGACGCCGCCACGCGCGCTCGGCAAAGCGCTGGAGATGCTTGGCGACCACTCCGGGCGTCGCATCATCGGGAGGGATCACGCCCTTGCGCCGGGACTTCTCTGAATCCGACACCAGCGGCCCCTCCCATTCGATCCAATCGAGAATCACGGTCGAAAAGATGCCGTTCCCCTCGCCATCGAACATCTGCGGTGCGTTGGGATTGAGAAGCAGGGTCTCGCTGCTGTGGGTGAAGATGTAACCGCCCCGGCTGGCGAGCGCATTGCGGAACGCGGCGCCGCCTCTACGGTCGACGACATCGGTTGCCACCACGGCGAAATGCAATTCCACGGGCATCTCGAGAAACACTTCAAACTCGTATAACTGCGGACTGTCCTCCGGCGCGGTGATGTCAAATTCGATCAGGCCGTCCACGGTCTCCTCACTGGTCCTCGTGCCGATGCTGAGATGAGCCGGTTGACCGCCCGGCGGGCGGATACCGCTGGCCTGAAGACGGAGTTTGTAGAGCCCGCTATGTTCCGGTCCCGTCTTTCCGAACCAATTGGGCGAGAGCGCGGGCTGAACCCGGCCGGGGAACATCAGGAAACGCAACGGCCGCTTGATGCCAAACCGGTCCAGCGCCTCCTGCTGTTTCTTTCCGCCGCCGTAGCGCAACTCCGCCGCCGACTTGCGGATCTTGCGAGCCTCGCTGGACGTCGCGGGAAAAGCGCGGTCGAGCACGATCTCCGCCGCGCGGTAATAGCGGTCCACATGCGAGGGCGAAAGCGAAAGCTGCGACCCGATCCGTTCATAGCCGTGCCACAAAGTGTCCTCGTTCAGCTCCCCCGGTTTGGCCGGATCATAGCGCACGCCGAGCAGGTCATAGACCGTGTTCTGATACTCCTTCCGACTGAGCCGATAATGCGCCACCGCCGGCCGCGCCGCCATGCGCGCCGCCTTGCCTTCCTTCAGCCGCGAGTCGAGCGTGGTGACGAAGGCCGCGATCTCATCTTGCGTCGGTTTCTTCTTCGGCGGCATTTCGCCGCTGTTGACCTTCTCAATCACCTCCGCCCAGACATGCGAGTCCTCGCCCTTCCGAAATTTGCGCGACAGCCGATCGACGCGCAAATCGCCCTTCTGCTTGTCGGGGCCATGACAGTTGATGCAGTGCGTCTCGAGAAAAGTTTCAAACGGTTCCGCGGCTGGAAGCGCCGAAGCCATGAATGCCATCCCAAGTAAAATTGAAAATCGTTGGTGCACCTTGGACTGCTGGGGGACGTTCGAATACTGAGTCTTCAGCAGATTGGCGTTTTCGCGTTGCAGTATATTCATCCGGAGTAAAAACGTTTGGGTTCGTGGCTAGGCCAGCGCTTCGCGAATGACGTGTCCGTGCACATCGGTCAGACGGCGATCGAGGCCGTTGTGGTAGTACGAGAGTTGCCGGAAGTCGAGGCCGACAAGATGTAGGACGGTGGCGTAGAATTCCCAGATGGTGGTCGGATTTACGGCGGCTCGGCGGCCGAAATCATCGGTCGCGCCGTAGCTGAGGCCGCCTTTTACGCCGGCTCCCATCATCCAGAGGGTGAAGCCGTCGGGGTTGTGGTCGCGCCCGACAGCGCCAACCTGGCGGGTGGGCATGCGGCCAAACTCGGTGGTCCACAACACCAGCGTGTCTTCCATCAGGCCACGTTGTTTCAGGTCGGTCAGCAGCGCGGCTGTGGGCTGATCGAAGATCGGACAGTGACGCTCGTAATCCTGCTTCAGTGTCTTGTGCGCGTCCCAGTTCAGCAGACCATCCACGCCACTGGCGCGGGACGAGCAATAGAGGTTCACATACCGCACGCCTCGCTCCAGCAGACGGCGCGCGAGGATGCAGTTTTGCGCGTATGATCTCTTGAGTTCGTTGGTGGAATCCGTGCCGTAGAGCCGGTGAATGTGCTCGGACTCGCTCTTGAATTCGCTGACTTCCGGGGCGGACAGCTGCATGCGCGCGGCGAGTTCGTAGGCGTTCATGCGGGCGCGCAGTTCGGTCTCGCCGGGCCGATTGGCCGCGTGATTCTGATTGAGAAAATCAAGGAGGCCGCGCGTTGTCTTCTCCTCCCGGCCGCTGATGCCCGGCGGGACGGAGAGATTGCGTATGGGTTGGTGCGCGGCCATGACGATGGCCTGGTGTTCGGCGGGGAGAAAGCCGTTGCTCCAGTTGGCCTTGCCGTTGGGCGGTTCACCGCGGATGTCGGGAATGGCGACGTAGGTCGGAAGGTTGTCGGTCATGCCGCCGAGCGCGTAGCTCATCCACGCGCCCGCGCTGGGGAAGCCCTCGGCCGGATGCCCGGTGTTTACAAACACACATCCGGGTCCGTGGGTGTTGGTCTTGGAGTGCATTCCGTGAAAGAACGCGATGTCATCCACGTGCCGCGCCATGTGCGGGAGCATCGATGATATTTTCTTGCCGCTCTGACCGGTGGCTCGAAACGGCCAGGGGCTTTTCATGAGCGGACCGTTCTTGCCTTGGAAACTGAAGAAATCCTCTTCGCCGGGAAGCGGTTTGCCGTCCATCTTTCCCAGCATCGGCTTGTGTTCCCACAGGTCCACGTGCGAGGCGGCTCCGGGGCAGAAAATCTGCAGGACGCGTTTGGCTTTCGGCGCGAAGTGGGGCAATGCCGACGCGTCACCCGCGATCAGTCGATGCAGGCCGACGCCCATCAGGCCGGTGGCGACGTTGCCGAGGAAACGTCGGCGGTTGTTGTTCAACAGGGAATTCATGGCGGCGAATCAATCGAGGTAAATGAGTTCGCTGGAATTGAGGACGGCGCGGCAGGCGGCGCGAAGTCCCGCCTGGCGGATGGCGGCCGCGAGTTTGCGCGATTCATGCGCGGTGGCAGTTCGCTGGTAGGCGAGCCGAACGAGCCGGGAGGCCTGGTGCGCGGGTTTCCCCGAGCCGGCGCGTTCGGCGAGGGCTTCGGCCATGTCCACGGTGAAGTCATGGTTGAGCATGGTCAGCGCCTGCAACGGGGTGGTTGTGCGGGCGCGGCGCGGGGTGGAGAAGGCGCAGTCGGGCTGATCGAATTCGGTCATAAGATCGACGACCGAGGCTCTTGCGTTTTGATGGTATACGGCGCGGCGATAGGTTTCCGGGCCATGCTCGTCGAGCGGCTCGTAAGTCGAAACGTTGTCCTGCATGTGTTTGTAGAGTCGGAAACCCGGGCCGCCCATCTTCGTGTCGAGTTTTCCGGACACAGCCAGAATCGTATCCCGAATCTCCTCAGCCGAAAGCCGTCGCGGCGGAAAACGCCAAAGCAATCGCGCGTCGCTGTCGACTTGCGCAGCGGCAGTTCGGAAGTCTGAACTCTGACGGTAAGTGCCGGACATCATGATCAGCCGATGCATCTCCTTCAACTTCCAGCCGCTCTTCCTGAGTTTCATGGCAAGGAAGTCGAGCAGTTCCGGATGCGTCGGCCGGCCGCCCATGTAGCCGAGATCGTTTGGAGTGTCGACGATGCCCGTGCCGAAGTGATAGTGCCACAGCCGGTTCGCCAACACGCGCGCCGTGAGTGGATTGTCCGGGTGCGTGATCCAGTTGGCGAGTTCGAGGCGGCGTTGCGCTTCGTTCGCCGCCTCCTCAAGTTGATAAGCGGGCGCAACTTCGCTCAATGTCGACAAACTCGCCGGCGTCACCGTTTCGCCCGGCTTCTGCGGACTGCCTCCGATGAAAACGTGAAACGGCCCCTTCGCGTCATTCCCGTTGCGCGAGCCCATCCAGACTCGAGGCAGGGCAGGAATTTTGGCGATGGCCGCCTTCAGGTTGCCGACCTCGCGACCCAGCTCAGCCCGCTTGGCCTGCTCGTCCGTGGTCGTTTCCAAAAGCATGAGCCGATGGCGTTCGTGGGCTGCGTTCGCCGGTTTGCGATCGGCGCCATTGGCGACTTCGGTCCAATGTTCTCCGTCGCGGGAAACCTGAATGCGGTAATCGGCCACAAAGCCGAATTTGCCGTGATTCGGGATGGCTTCTCCCTTGGCGCTGGAAAAAACAACGCGATCGATCCGGGTCGGGCGCGCGAGTTCGATCTTCAATTCGTTGGCCGCGGAAATAAATCGCGCGCCCGTCTTGCCGTCGATCGCCAACTGGGGGCCGTAGACGCCGGGAAAGTCTTCGTTGATCCGCGCCTTGCCGCTGGCTTTGCCGCCCGCGACGGCCAGTGCAACGTTTTGGGGATTGTCCCCGATGGACCAGATTTCGAATTCGTCGATCTTGAAGGTCTTCGATTCGGGCCTGGAATCCGCGGCGTCGCAAAGGAGACGAACGAACCTGGCCTCGACGGGTTCAAACGTTTCGGTCGTGCCCCTCCGGTCAATCTTGGGGCGAGGCCAATTGACGTGGTAGTCCGCCAGCTTGGACTTCGCCCGCTTTAGAATTGCGGCATCGAGGTCTCGCCGGGCTTGCTCGGCGGCAGAGAGTTTTTCCTGCAGCGGGTTGACCCTGGCCTGGCGGGAGCGTCGCGCTTCCGGCGTCGCCAGCGTCGCCCGCCCGTGGCGCACTGCCGCAAAGGTGGCATACATCCGGTAGTAGTCCTTCTGCGAAACGGGATCGAATTTGTGATCGTGGCAACGCGCGCAGCCTATCGTCATTCCCAGGAAGGCCTCGCCGGTGGCGTTGATGATTTCGTCCAAGGTGTTGGCGCGAATCTGCGCCTTGGCCTTGGGATCTTGATTCCCGACATCATCGTAAGGCCCGGCGACGAGAAAGGCGCTGCCGATCGCAACCTCCGGGTCATTCTTCCCAAAAACATCGCCCGCCAGGTGCTCGCGGATGAACCGGTCGAAGGGCTTGTCCTCGTTGATCGACCGGATGACGTAGTCGCGGAACGGCCAGAGTTCGTTGATCAGGAAATTCCGCTCGAATCCGTTGCTCTCGCCGAAACGAATCACATCCAACCAGTGCCGCCCCCAGCGTTCGCCATAGCGCGGCGACGCAAGCAACCGTTCGATCAGCTTCTCATAAGCCTCCGGGTCGGCATCGTTGACAAAGCTCTCCACCGCTTCCGGCGTCGGAGGCAATCCCGTCAGGTCATACGTCGCGCGTCGGATCAATGTGCGCCGATCCGCCGGTGGATTTCGCCGCAAGCCATCGGCCCGAAGCCTTGCCTCCACATAGGCGTCAATCGAAGCATGCCGCGGCTCGTCGAGTGGCTGATATGCCCACCAAGACCGATCCGCCTTGGACGCCTCCCGCAGAACGAGCTGCGCAGGCCAGTTCGCCCCGGCATCGATCCACTGCTTCAGGAGCTCCACCTCCTGCGGTGTCAAAGGGTCCCCTTTCTCAGGCATCTCCGGACGTTCTCCCGACCGCCCGGGAATCACCACCTGATAGACCCGGCTCGCCCGCGCATCTCCAGGCACGATCAATTTCGCGGAAGCGCTCAACACACTCGCCGCATCCGAAAGCAGCGCCTCACCCTTGGCATTGTTCGGGTTGTGGCAACTCAGGCACTTGGCCTCCAACACCGGTTTCACATCCCGCGCAAAATCAACCGCAACGGAATTCGGCGCCTTCCAGCCCAGACAAAGCAGCGCGGCTATGACGACCATTCGTGAATGCATACATTGTATACAATCGGAAGTTGCGTTTTATTCAAGAAAAATGTATACAATCCGACCCATGCCCGATTCCAAGTCGAAAACCGCCGCCTTTGCCAACAAGGCGGGCGTTGTTCGTGGCCTGCTCACAGAACTGCTGCGCGGCGAGTGGCAGGCCGCGAATCGCCTCACCGAAGCGATGGCCTGCGAACGCTTCGCCGTCAGTCGCACGCCCGTCCGTGAAGCATTCCTGGAACTCCAAGGCCTCGGACTTCTGGAGATGCGGCGCAACTGCGGCGCCGTCGTGCTTCCCTTTGGAGTCAAGCAACTCGGTGACATCTACGCCGTCCGCAGCCTCATGGAAGTCGAAGCCGCCCGGCTCGCCGCAAGTCATGCCAATACCGAGCAGGTCGAAGCCCTGATCGCGGAGTTTGAAGCCATCCATGAATCCGGCGGGATCGACCCCGATTGGAGGCATGATCGCTCCCTGCATACCTTCATTGCCGAATCCTCCGGCAACACCCGGCTCGCCACCGAGATCGCCCGCTACGCCAACCTCATCCAATCCATCCGCGAAATTGTCGGCGAACAAACCATGGGCATCCACCGAACCACGGCCGAAGAACATCTCACCATCCTGCGGGCGCTCCGGGCCAGACGCCCCCAAATCTCCGCCCGCGCCATGGCGGCCCATCTCGACCAAGCCACCCAATCCGCCCTCCGCGCCATGAAGACCATGCGTCGCAAGGAAACGAACAACCAACCACCGATATCCGCCGGTTGATTTGATCAAACAATGAGAGTGCGGCAATGAGCCGCGCCCTCCTGGATCTGTTGGAGAAACCAGATCCGTGCCCATGTCAATTTTAACGGAAAAACTGCACGAATACCCCCAGCAAGATGTGATCGATGGAGCCGGATCGGATTCGGTTCACGACGATTGCCTGAACCAGCACGACGGCGTGTTGCAACTCCTGCGCCGTTACGCCGGCCGGACATTTTGCACGCCCAGCAGGTCGTAGACGGTGTTCTGATACTCCTTCCGGCTGAGCCGATAATGCGCCACGGCCGGCCGCGCCGCCATGCGCGCCGCCTTGCCTTCCTTCAGCCGCGAGTCGAGCGTGGTGACGAAGGCCGCGATCTCATCTTGCGTCGGTTTCTTCTTCGGCGGCATCTCGCCACTGTTGACCTTCTCGATCACCTCGGCCCAGACATGCAAGTCCTCGCCCGTCCGAAATTTGCGCGACAGCCGATCCACGCGCAAATCGCCCTTCGCCTTGTCGGGGCCATGGCAACTGACGCAATGCGTCTCGAGAAAAGTTTCAAACGGTCCCGCGGCTGGAAACGCCGAAGCCGAAAACGCCATCAAAAGGAGAATCAAGAATCGTTGGTTCATCTTACGTCTGCCGAGTCTGAATTAGAATTGGTCCGACCATCTTGCCGGTGGTCATTCTTCCCGCAAGCGGAGATTTGTGCCGCCGAAAGTTTGATCTGATGAACTCAACCCTTGCTGAATCATGCGAGAACCCCCTTCACCACGTGTCCTTCGACATCCGTGAGGCGGTAGTCGCGACCGGCGTGGCGGTAGGTGAGTTTTTCGTGATCGAAACCCATGAGATACAAAATCGTCGCGTGGAAATCGTGGACGTGGACCGGGTTCTCGACGGAGCGCAGGCCGTGTTCGTCGGTGGCGCCGTGGACGATGCCGCCTTTCACCCCGCCGCCGGCGAGCCAGGAACTGAAGGCCCAGTTATGGTGTTCGCGTCCCTTGGCGTCGGCCTTGTTGTTGAACGGGGTGCGACCGAATTCGCTGGTCCAGACCACCAGCGTGTCGTCGAGCATGCCGCGTTGTTTCAGGTCCTTCAGGAGGGCGGCGATGGGCTGGTCCACGTTCTTGGCGAGACCGACGTGGCTCATCATGTCGCCGTGGGCGTCCCAGTTGCCGGCGGAACCGGTGTCGATGAGTTCGACGAAGCGGACGCCCCGTTCGATGAGGCGGCGCGCGGCCAGGCATTGCCAGCCGAAGCCCCTGGTCTGGCCGCGTTTGAGGGCGTAGCTTTCCAAGGTGGCGTCGGTCTCCTGTTTGAAATCAAAGGCCTCGGGCACGGCCATCTGCATGCCGAAGGCGGTCTCGAACGTGCGCAACCGCGCTTCGAGCAGCGGATCGTTGCCACCGCGTAAGGCATGGTGCTCTTTGTTGATGCCGCGCAGAGCGGCCAGCTCCAGCGACTGCTGATCAAGGGGAACGCGCGGGGTGACGTTGGCGACCGGCCGCGCGCCGGGAACCACGAGAGTTCCCTGATGAGCGCCGGGCAGGAAGTCGCTCGCATAGACCTGCGTGCCGGCATAGGTCTGCTTCGGCGCGATGACGACGAAGCCCGGCAGGTTGCGGTTCAGCGTGCCCAGTCCGTAGCTGACCCAGGAGCCGATGCTCGGCCGCGCAAAGGCGAAGGAGCCGGTGTGCATGCCCAGCGTCGCGTTGTAGTGGTTTGAATGCGAGGTGTGCATCGAACGAATCATGGCGATGTCGTCCACGCTTTCGCCGACGTGCGGAAACAGGCTGCTGACTTCCGTGCCGCATTGGCCGCGCGGTCGGAATTCCCACTGCGGACGTTTGAGGAAGATCCGTTCGTAGCCGGGCCGGTTCTGGATCTCGGGATGGTCGGCCTTGATCTCCTCGCCGTGATCGCGCGTCAGGGCCGGCTTGGGATCGAAGGTGTCGACGTGCGAGACGCCGCCGGTCATGAAGAGAAAGATGATGTTCTTGGCCCGGGCGGGAAACGGCGAGGCTTTCGGCGCCAGCGGATCGCCGGAGTCGGCCAGCAACTGCCGGACGATGCCGGGGAAGAGCGCGGTTCCCGTGACGGCGGATTGGAGGAAGGTGCGGCGGCTTGGGTTCATGGCATTATTTCAATCCACGTGCATAAACTCATTGCCGGCGAGGAGGACGCGGGACCAGGCGGACCATTTGTCCTCCGCCGGACCGGGATAGGCGGCGAGGAATTCCTTGGCGCGGGCGGTTTCTTCGGCGGTGGGTCGGCGTTGGTGGACCCGACGGTAGATGAATCCGAGACGATCACCCTTCTGCCGGAGCGTGAGTTGGGCCAAGGCGCGCGCCTGTTCGTGAAAGAACGGGGCATTCAGGAAATACAGCGCCTGCGTTGGAACTGTGCTGGTTTCCCGTCCGGGAGTGCTGGCGTTGGGGTCAGCTCCATCGAACAGGGCGAGGAAGGGATGCCGACGTTGGCGCTGCACCATGAGGTAGCCGCTGCGTTTCTTTGTTTCATAGACCGCATTGAACGGTCGGTGTTGGCTGAATTTCCACGTCTCCTCCTTCGGGAAAGGGTGGGCCTCTCCGGATTCCAAATCGATTTCACCGGAGACGAACAGAAAGCTGTCGCGAATCTCCTCCGCGCTGAGGCGTCGACGGACAAAGCGGGCCAGGTAGCGGTTGTCCGGATCGGCCTCGACCAGATCCATCGGTCGCGCGCTCGCGCGGCGGTAGGCGTCCGTCAGCAAGATGAGCCGGTGCATCGGCTTCAAGCGGTATCCGTTGGCGACGAACTGAGCAGCCAGCCAGTCGAGCAATTCCGGATGACTCGGCGCTTCCCCGCGAGAACCGAAGTTGTTCGGCGTGCCCACCAGGCCCCGGCCGAAATGCCATTGCCAGATGCGATTCACCATGACTCGCGCCGTCAACGGATGCTCTGCGATCCAGCCGCCCAATTCTCGCCGACCGCTCTCCCCCGAGTCGGCTATTTCCTCACCGCCGAAGACAGAGAGCCAGCGGCGAGGCGCTTCCTCGCCCAGCTTTTCGTGGTCGCCCCGCTCGTGAATGCGGGCGTTTTTCCGTTTGGCCGGGGCGGCGTCGATCACGGCATAGGCGACCGGGATGTCAGGCTTCGGCCCCGGATCGGTTTCCGGACCGTCCGGCGCCCTTCGGCCCGTTGCGACCAGGGCCGCGCCCAACTCCGGGGTGGCGAGATGGGCGAGTTGGAAGGACACTCCGTCGCCTCCCGAAGGATGGGCGTCGATCACCGAACCGGTAATCCGGACCGTCCCCTCCAGCGGGCTCACCCAGGCGATGGAAACGGGACGGTTTCGTTCCGGATGCACGAAAATCGATCGGGCCGGAAGCGTGGTCCAGACCTTCACCGGCCGATCGGCTGAATTGACGAACACCGAAAGCGCGTCGCCCGTCCGCTTCCACGCCTTCAAGGCCGGCTGATCCTGCAGGGACTTGTGCAGGTTGGAGAGAAACGCCGGGCCGGCGGTCGATTCGTAAAAACACCACACGGCGCCATCCTTGCCGGTCCGCGGATTCCGGGATGAAAAATCCGCGATCAAATCCTCCACATTCCAACTGCGCTGCTTGCCTCCGACCTCGGTGATCCGCCATTGCACGCGGGTGCTGTCCGCGCCGTGGCTGCCGTTGGGGTGCACGGTCAGTTGCAAGACCTCGCCTTGCCGGACGGTCACGTCCTTCTCCGCGAGCTCCACCGTCGCCCCTTCGCCAACCTTCGCCGCCGCCAACTCGCGGACATTCTTTTCCATCATCCCCTTGAGCCCTTTGGCCAGCTTGGCGCGCCGGTCCTTTTCCGCCTTCGCCGCCGCGACCTTCTCTTCCCAGGGCTTCATCAAGGCATCCACCTCGGCAGGCGGAATCAGCGGGACCAAATCACGCGGCTGCCCCTTCGGTTCGCAACCCGGGAACGCAAAGCGGGTGGACTCAAAGATGCCGTAAAGCGCGTAGTAATCCTTCATCGTCACCGGGTCATACTTATGGTCGTGACAACGGGCGCAACCGGTGGTGAGACCGAGGAAATTCTTGCCCAGGTTGTCGATCACGTCCTCGTGCATGAGGTGTCTCCGCTTGTCGATGTCATGCCCGAAGCGACGGGCAATCGCCAGATAACCGGTGGCCACGATGCCCTCATTGCGACGTTCGGCCGACTCCTTGGCGCGGATCAAATCGCCGGCCAGTTGCAGCCGGACAAACTCATCGAAGGGCGCATCCCGGTTGAAGCGATCGAAGACCCAATTGCGATAACGCCAGGCATGCGGCAATGGTCGGTCGGAATTCTCACCCGCCGAATCGGCATAACGCGCCACGTCCAGCCAATGCCGCCCCCAACGCACGCCGTATTGCGGGGATGCCAGCAACCGATCGACCAACCGGGCAAACGCGTCCGGTGATTTATCAGTGAGGAAGGCATCGACTTCCTCCGGCATCGGCGGCAAGCCGGTCAGGTCATATGTCGCCCGGCGAATCAGGGTCCGCTTGTCGGCTTCGCCAACTTTCCGGAGCGACTTCTCCGCCAGCTTCGCATCCAGAAATGCATCAATCGTTTTCGACGAGGGTTGTGCTTCCGTTTCAGGCAAGGGTTGAAACGCCCACCAGGACTTCGCCTCCGCCGCGCTCATTCCGCCCAGCTTCGCCTCCTCCACCCGTGGATCCGGAGCGCCCATGCGGATCCACTTTTCCAACGCGGCGATCTCTTCGACCGCCAGCCGCTTTCCCTTCTTCGGCATGGTCAATTCCGGGTCTTCATGCCGCACAGCCCGAATCAGCAGGGACGCCTCCGGCTTGCCCGGAACAATCGCCGGGCCGCGTTCGCCTCCCGACTTCCATCCGTGCCCCGTGTCCAGCAGCAGGCCGCCCTTCGAGTTCACCCCGGCGTGACATTCGTAACAATGCTCCAAGAAAATCGGCCGAATCCGTTTCTCAAAAAAGGCCAGGCCTTCGTCCGCCGCCGACACGAAAGCGGCCGGGCTGGCGAGAATGGCGAGGACGAGGATTCGAGCCTTCATCATCTCTATACTTCCTCCAGCATTAGGTTGGCATCGCCGAAGGTCTTCGGACGCACGTTCATCCTGTCCATCATCGACATGAAAAGGCGGCAGAGCTGACGCTCGGGCTTGTCCCGGTAGTTGAGAACCCGGCCGCCCTTGATGCTTCCGCCCCCCCCGCCAAGGAGCATGACCGGAAGCTGATCGTTGTTGTGCTTCGCTCCCGCCATCATGCTGGAGCAACTGAGCAGCATCGTGTTGTCGAGCAGGGTGCGCTCGCCTTCCCGGATCGAGTCGAGCTTTCCGGCCAGATAGGCGATCTGCTCCATGAAGAACTGGTTCACCTTCAGCCAGTCTTCCTTGTCGGAATGGGAAAGCAGGTGATGGATCATGTAGTCGATCCCGTTGCCGGGCTGCTGGATGGAACTGAGGTTCGGAAACCGCAGGGCGCTGTGGTCGTTGTTGAGCTTCAGCGTCGTGATCCGGGTCGTGTCGGTCTGAAATCCGAGCGCGATGATGTCGCACATCAGCCGCATGTGTTCGCCGATGTCCTGCGGGATTCCATCGGCCGGCCGCGCCATGTTTGGCTCGGTCAACGTCGGCCGCCAGCCTTGAAGTTCGCCGCGCTGACCGGCGTTTTCGATGCGCCGTTCGACTTCCCGGACAGAATTCAAATACTCGTCGAGTTTCTGCTTGTCGGCCGCACTGATCCGGCGGCGCAGCGCCTTCGCGTCGGCCAATATGGCATCAAGCACAGACCTGTCCGCGGGCGTCGCTGCGTCTTTGAAGAGGCGGTCGAAAGCGAGCGCCGGGTAGATTTCGAGCGGCGTCGGCGTGGTCGGCGAACTCCACGAAATGTGCGAGCTGTAGAGCATCGAGTAGTTCTTGTGGACCGATGGATTCGAACGCTCACAGCCTAACACGAGACTTGGAACCTTCGTGGACCGACCGTAACTCTGTGCCAGCTGTTGGTCGAAACTCGTGCCTGAACGAATCTCTCCTCCCGCGGCGATCGGCGCGCCCGAAAGCAGGTTTCCGGTCTGTGAACTGTGGATGTTCCCCTTGCGTGCCTGTTCATGATACAGACCGCCGATAAAGAGCATTTTCTCGCGGTAATCGGCCAACGGAGCAAGCACCTTGCCCAACTCCATGTTTTTGCCCGCACCCTTGGCCCACCATTCCTTGGAGTGGAATCCGTTCCCGGAAAACACGACCGCGAGCCGAACCGGCGCCTCGCTGGCAGGCTCCTTCGAGCGCGGACCGTCGCCCCAGACGTTGTGAGATTCGAGCCATGGCAGCGCCATGGTGACGCCGACGCCTCGGAGGAAATTGCGGCGGGTGAATTGGTGGGAGTTCATGTCGTAGGTTCAGTTTATGGAATCACGTCCCCGGACGTTTCGAAATTGCGGACTCTGCACGATCAGCTCGATCGCGGATTGAACGCGGTGGCCGTTCGCTTCGAGAGCGGCCAGCATCTCATTCAGCAAGCACTGATCGGAAAGCTGCACGCTCCGGCCCAGCGCATATCCCAGAAGCTTGCGGCAAAACTGACGCACGAAGTCATCACGACGTGTTTTCACCAGGTAGGACCGTAGTCCGTCGATGCCGGCAAACTGCGTGCCATCTTCCAGTGTCGCTTTCGTGTCCATTTCGCCACGGGCCCGTCCGATCGCGTCGAAGCCCTCCAGAGCGAAGCCAAGCGGATCGACCTTCGCATGACAGCGGGCACAGGCCGGATCCGAGCTGTGCCTTTCAATGAGTTGCCGCTCGGTCAGTTCCGTGGGTGCTTTGTCCGGAAGAACGGGGACATCCTTCGGCGGCTTGGGGAGTTTTTCGCCAAGGAG
>CAZFLK010000064.1:0-28133 GCA_964519245.1 uncultured Verrucomicrobiota bacterium | reverse complement strand
ATTTCTCAAGGCGGTTTGTTGCGTTTCCGGACGGGCAGCGCAGGAAGGTCGCCACGGGCGTCTCGCTGGTCTCTCAAGCGGTGGGCTTGCGATCGTCGTGTGGTTGAAGCCTTTTGGACGGCGGCGATGAATTGACGCGGGTTCCGCTCACCGCGATCGATGCCAGGATGCTTGCAGCGCGCCATGCCTTGCCAAGCTTCCGGCGTCTCGTCACCATGGGTTCATGCGAGTCGGATCCTCAATTCTGGTTCTGTTTTGCGTCCTCCTTGGAATGGGAGCCTATGGAGACGAACTTCGGATTGTTGACGGGGGCAGCCTGAGGAATGGAAGCGTTGTGGAGGGAAAGTGGACCGAGGAAGGCAATTCTCTGGTATCTTCCGGCCGACACCATCTTTACGCGGCGCGCGGTCTGGGCGCCGGTGACTTCCGGATTCGCGCGCGCTTGAGTCTGGACCGATTGGACCGAACCGCCGCAGCGATCGTTTTGGCTGGGAATCAATTTGGGTTTGAGGGTTCCCATGGCTGGATGTTTGTCAATGGGCCGCAATTCGGGGAGAGCCGGAAGATTGGCGATCCCCGGGATTTCATCGCGGCTGGAAAGCCCTTCGATTTGGAGGTTGCGCGCGAGGGAAGAATCCTGACTTTTCGTATCGATGGCCAAGAGGTCTGGCGGACGGGTTTTCATGACGAGGCTGTCCGTTATTTTGGTCTGCGGCCGTGGCGCGCGACGATGCGGGTTGCCGATTTCCTGGCCGAAGGCGTGTTGGTGGATGCGTTGCTTCCGGAGCAACCGAAAGACGTTGCACCAGCATTGGCCGCTCGCATCGACCCGCCATTTGCCTACACGGGAGACAGGGCGCGCTTCGTGGGGCAGTTGCTGGAGGCGTCCCCTGAATCGTTGGCCCGACTGGAGGCGGGGCGGAAAGCGGGCCTGCTCGAGTTGTCGCCGGTCAATCTTCCGACGCAGCCCAAGGGCGACAACAATCACTTTGGTTGGCCGGTGGCGACCTTGGTCGAGGACACCATGATCGTGGTCCATCGGGCCATGCCCGGGCACAACCGGGGATTGTCCGGCAGCGCGGACGAAGACACGACTTACTCGGTGGTTGTTCGCTCCACGGATGGCGGACGGACCTGGTCGGAACCCTACGATGTGCGGGCTTGCATGCGTCCGGAGGACCGGAATCGCGGGGGGGCTGTTCCCTTGTGTCATCGCTTCAAATTCGATCCCGCCAACGAAAGTCCGCTGGGCTACAAGTTGCACTTGAACGCGATTGGCGTTGCGCGCGATGGCGGCGTGGTGTTGGTCAGCGATCACGGCGTCTTCCGGTCCGAAGACAAGGGCGCGACCTGGCGTCATTTGCGCAAGGCTTTCCGCGAAGACCGGCACGAGGGGCCCTTTGCCTACGTCGGTCCGCGAATCATTGATGATCCGGAGCACGGCCTGCTGCTATTCGCGCATCACACCCTCTATCGCAACCGGCGTCCTTTTGATATCGCGCGGGAGATCGCGGTTTATCGTTCCCGCGATGGCGGGTCGAGTTGGGAAAAGAGCGCGCTGTTGTTGCCGGGGTGGTGCAAGCCGGCCGAACCGGATGTGATAGCTCATCACGGGCGATTCGTCGCCATCGTGCGCAACCAGGCGCCAGCGAATGTCCTGGCGCAGATGAGCTTCCAGTTTGGCGGCGCCGTCATAGAAGATGTCGCCAACACGCCGATGGCGACCCGGGTCTCGGTGGATACCTCCGCCCTCTGTTTCAATCCGCAAACCCGGCGTTTTGAGGTCGTTCAATCCAGGCGGGAGGACATGTCGATTCATCTCTACAGTCTGGCCCCGGAAGATTGGTCGACGGCGGCTTGGCGGCATGAGGGAAGGCTCTTTCAACGCGCTGGCAAATTCTACAAGACGGCCGACGGGTTTCACACCGGCGGCGCAGTTCTGGATCCCGAGCGCGGCGTTCAGCACATCTTTTTCTACTGCGGTGATCCTGGCGGTCCGGCCGGAGTGTTTCGTTTGACGCGCACATTGGACACACCGAAGTTGGCGCGGTTCTTGAAAGGGGAGGGGCAGTGAAAGCCGTGTGCGGCGGATTGCGGATCGCCTCAAGTCGTAGCCTAGCCGTCCCGGCTGCGGGTTCTGGCGGCGTCTCGCCGCGAGATTCGGTCGACAGGGCGAGGACGCCTACGCTACGCGGTGCGGCGACGCTCGAAATATCGCCATGAAAACCATTGGATTTAGATCATCAGGAAGACTGAAATGTGGCGGGCTTCTCTGCGTTGTCCTTTGGGGGGCGGTGGTTGTTTCCATGGCTGCGGACAACGCTGCAAACAAGATCCCGACCGGTCCTCCCCGTGAGGATGCGGTCTTGTATCGCAAGTTGGCGATCCCGGAGGATTTCCTGATCACCCGGGATGGGCAGACTTTCGGCGGAGATCTACGCATCGGCGATCTAAATGGCGATGGCCGTTGCGATTTTCTGGTCTATCGCTGCAATCATGGCGCCCCCAGGGGCGCTCACATGGGCGGCATGAAGCCGTCGTTTCTCGGCGCGTTCGACCTGGACGGCGAGGCCCTGTGGTCGGTGGGCGACGGTGGGAATCACCCCTCCCGGCCCATGTCTGTCGCGGTGAAGGACTGGACTGGAGATGGGGCCGACGATGTCATTTGCTTCTGGCACAAGCCGCGGCCAGGGTCCGAAGCGGATTGGCAGTCGTTGGACGATGTGGTTGTTCAGTTGCGCGACGGGCGCACCGGCGAATTGCTTCGCGAGGCCGCGCCCCCGGAGATCACAGCGCGTCGCCGCAAGGATCCCGTCGGCGCAAACTGGGTGCACCAACGATTGCTGGTCGCGAATTTTCGAGGGCTGACGGGGCCGCGCGACATTGCCGTCAAGTTGGGGGGCACCCATGTGGCTCTCGACGAGCAGTTCAACGTCCTGTGGACCTATCAGACCGATTGGGTGAGATACAGCCAATGTCCGGCATACATTCCCGCGGTCGGGGATATCGATGGCGATGGTCGCGACGAGTTGCTGACGGGCTACCATCTCTTGGATGACGATGGCTCGGTGATGTGGAAGCAGAAGCTGGGCGCGAACATGGACTCGGTGACGATCGATCGTTGGCAGGGGGAAATGCGCGCGATTTGCTCGGGCTTCGGGCACGTGATGACCGCTGAGGGCGAGGTGATGCTTTCGTTGGGCAGGAAACTCGCTCCGCATGGACAAGAGGTTCGGATTGCGGATTTTGATCGCGACCACCCCGGCAACGAAATGGCTCTGCGGGCCTTCGGGCATACACCCACCGTCCACGTGGTGGGCAGCGCCACGGGGAAGATCCTTCGGACCATCGAGTTGCAGTTCTCACCGACCAATGTGGGCATGGAGCCGGTTTGGTGGAACGGGCCGAACGAGTGCGCGCTGCTTTTCAACGGCGGTTGGTTGTGGGATCTGCAACTGGGCAAAGGCTGGACCTTGCCGGGGCTGCCGCCGCCCAATGGAGGCGATGTTCACCGCATGGCGTTCTATCATGTCATTCCGGCCAATCTTTGCGGCGATGCGCGTGAGGAGCTGGTCATCTGGGATCCGACGGCAAGGCATGTCTTTATTTACACCCAGAGGGATGCAGATCCGTCGATTGCGGAAGACTACCGACATGGCCCGCGGCAGTATAATCCACGGCTGATGGATTAAGGGTGGGTAAGTCGACTGCGCTCCGTGCAGCGTGCGATTAAAGGAGGGGGGCGCGGTCAATGTCTTGACTCGTCGCGGAGGGACGAAAAGAAGGTAGCCGGCGGTGAAAGCGACGGATCTTTGGTTGCATATGCCATCCGCCCCGGCAGGGGCGGGAGAAACCCGGGCAACCGAAACGACGCAACATTCTCGCGCCCCTCCAGGGCGCAATGCGATCTTGCCGATTATACCGGTGGTTCCAGGCGCTGATGCGCCTTCCACACACCGGCTACCTCCTTATCGTCCCTCCGGGACTTGGAATCGCGCCACCCGTTCTTAATTGCATGCCTCCGTGCGCGCGCCGCCGGGATTTGCTTGCTCCTGCGGCGGCGTACAGGTCCTCTTGGGCTAATGAAGAACATGTTGGTTTGCGTTGTGGCTCTTGGGCTTTCAGTTGGGCCGGTGTTGTCGGCGGACAAAGAGATTCCCGGACCCTTGGCTGAAAAGGGGGAGCTCTTGTTCTCCGATGATTTTGAACGGACCGGACTTGGGGAATGGAAGGTCATCATCCCCGGCTTCAAGGTTGAAGGCGGAGCGCTCGTTGCAACACAGGACAAGGCGGATCATGGGTCGGTCGGCCGCGTCTATCTGCCGATGAAGGACGTCATCATGTCGTTTCGGTTCAAGCTGGACGGCTCGCCTCGGTTCAACCTGGTCTTCGACGACAAGAACCACAAGGGTTCGCACGCGGGGCATATCTGCCGGGTTGCCTTTGCGCAGAAACAGATTCGTCTGGGCGACGACAAGGAGGGGATCATGCGGAACGACATCTTCAAGATGCGTCGAGATTCCAAGCGGAAGGCCGCCGCCGACCCGTTGCTCAAGGGGCGGGGGAGCCAGGTCAAAGCCAATCTGGAACAAGGCCGATGGTATGCGGCCGAGATCGAAATTGCCGGCGATGAGATGCGGGTGAGTCTCGATGGCGAGCCCATCGGTTGGCTGAAATCCCCCGGGTTGGCGCATCCGACCAAAGAAAGCGTCCACTTCACGGTGAACGGGAAGCGAACCTTGTTCGACGATGTGAAGATCTGGCGGGCAAAGAATTAGGGGCTGGATCCGCAGTCGCTCGAGCGACACAGGAATGTTCACGAACCTCGAGATTCCGGCTGGTCGGCGGCCTCTCTCCGGCGGCGAGCGGGCGGGCGTTGGCGTCATGTGCCTGGTGTTCACCGGGTTCATGGCGGCCGCCTTGTTGGAGGATTACGAAACGAAAAAGCTGGGCCCCTTGTTTTTCGTCCTGTTCTGGGCTCCGCTGCTTGTCCTGCATGAACTCGGTCATGCGGTCGCCGCGTGGATGGCGGGATGGCGGGGCCGCAAGATTGTGATCGGAGTTGGTCCGAAACTGTGGCGCAGGCGAATCGGGCAGACCGACGTGACGGTCAACCTGGCGCCGATTTCCGGCTTCATTATACCGGGACCAACATCGAGTAATGCGTTTCGCCTGAAGAATGCCTTTGTCTATGCCTCCGGGCCGGGTTCGGAACTCCTGTTGTTGGGAGGGTTGTTGGCCGCGTTCGGCGCGGGAACGGTGTTCGGTGAATCTGACACGGTTCCACTGGTGGCGCTCAAGTCCCTCGCCTGGGCGATCATCATCGGCGCCGGATTCAATCTGTTGCCCTTCGTGGTCAATGGCAGCGCCACAGACGGGCTTGGGATCTGCATGAGCCCGTTCTTGAACGACAAACACATCGAAGCGCAGTTGGTCAGCTGGGACTGTGAGCAGATTGACCGGCTTTTGGACGCTGGTCGGATTGACGAGGCGCGGTGTCGTTGGAGTGAAGTGTCGGCGCGACATCCGGACAATCCGCGGCTGTCGATTCAAGAGCAGGAGTTGATGGCGGAGACACATGGCGCCGATGCTGCCGGGGAGCATTTGGAAAGACTGGCGACGCGTGAGGATCTGATCAGGTTGCACGGCGACGCTTGGCTTGCGGAAGTCTGGCTGACCCGCGCGCAGATTGAATTGCGCTGTCTGGAGCCCAATTCCCTGGTTGTCGATCGGGCTCTTCACAAGGCGGAGGAACATGGCGTGTCGCCGCTGGATTGGATGATCGTGAAAGGCGCGGGGATGATCGAACGGGGGCGCTTCGAATCGGGCGGGGAGCTGTTGGTGAAGGCCTTTCGCGGCACGGGCGAGGGAGACGCCCGCACAGATGGGACGATCTTCGGCTGGTTGGCGGTCGCCGCCGGGCAGGCGGGAGATTTGGCGGCCGCCGAACGATTTCGTCGCGCCATGGAGTTGGGCCAGACGCCGCGTTGGTTGAAGGAGAAGGTGGGACGGGAGTTGGGAGGGGCGTAGCCGCAACCTCGTAGCCGCAACCTTTAGGTTGCGATTCGAGCGCATCTTGCGCGAGAAGTGAACAGGCGCTGCTCGCCCAGTCGGGCTCGCGGCGCAACTACGAGATTGCGTTCACGAAATGTTGGGGGCAAATGGAAACAACCGTTCGCGCTCGGCGTCTGTCAAGGGCGAGGCGTATTCGCTGATCTCGTAGACTTCCGCGAAACGGATCTGGGCGCCGCGTTCGGGGCCGTAGGTTTCAATCAATTCCCTGCGGTAACGCTCCGTGTTGTTTCCGGCCCGCTGTTCGTAGAGCTTCTGCGCCCAGATGACGCGCTTTTCCTCTCCTTCCGGGACATCTTCCTCGATCCGCCAGTTGTAGGGCAGCCATTCGAAGAGCTGTGATTCGTGGCAGACGAGCATGCGCGCGATGGTTTCAACCTTGTCGGTGATATCCACGACGACGTCGCCGCGTAATTCGGTTGGTCGGGTGAATTCGTCCCAGACGTAGGCGACGATGGGATCCTTGCGCAGGTGCGGCGTGTCCGGGCAGACGTGCGGCACGGTGACCATGTAGGACGCGTCGCGCACGGTTTCGCCGAGGGCCCGATGATCCGGGTGGTAGTCCTCCGGGCGATGCGTGAGGACGAGGTCGGGTTGGAAACGGCGGATCTCGCGGATGACCTGCGCGCGGAAGTCGAGCGTGGGTTGCAGTTCGCCGTCGGGGTTGTCCCAGACCTCGCATTCGGCGCCGATGATGGCGCAGGCGGCAGCGGCTTCGAGCTTGCGGCGCGCGGCGATGTCTTTCCGTGGCTGGATGTGGTGACCGGCGCTGCCGTCAGTCACCGCGACCACGCGGACCGTGTGGCCGAGTTCGCGGTAGATCGAAGCCAACCCGCCCGCGCGGACCTCGGCGTCGTCCGGGTGCGCCACCAGGATGAGGAGGCGGAGCGGCACGGTTCAAATCACACTCAGCGGCAATGACACCTCCTCGCCGGCTTCGGCGGAGATCAGGCCGGCTTCGAGGATTTCCTGCGTGTCGCGGCAGAGTCGGTCGTCGCCGAGCGCGTAGAAATCCTCGCCGGTCTTGAGGCAGTGAACAAAGTTGGCGCTGGCGTTGCGGAGGTGCGCGGCGGGTTTGGCGACCTTGACCTCCTTGCCCATCGGGTTCTTGGCGTCGGCTTTCCAGAGTTTGCCGCCGTCACGGGGTTCGATCATCAATGCGCCCGTGGTTCCGTAGATTACCGGTGTGTAGGTGTGGAAGTAGCCGACCTGCGTCCAGGACGCTTCGGAGACGGCGAGGCCGTTCGGGTAGGTCATGACGAGCACGCCGTTGTCCTCGACCATGATGTCGTCCTTCACGAAGCGGCCGGCCGTGCCGGAAACGCGGGTCGGTGTTCCCATGAGATACTGGGCCAGAAGGGCTCCGTAGCAGCAGTAGTCGATGAAGGCGCCGCCGCCGTTGAGTTCGTCGTCGTAAAGCCAGTCGCTGAAGTATTGGGAGCAGCCCATTTCACGGGGGCCTTCGTGGGCGGCTCGATACTTGACCTCCCAGATGTCGCCGATATCGCCGGCCTTGGCCATGGCGAGCCCCTTCTGCAGTTGCGGCCACCAGGAGAAGGGCCAGTTGACCATGCAGCGCACCTTGTTGGCGCGCACGGCGGCCAGCAGGTAGTCCGCGCCCTCGAGGTCGGACGCGAGGGGTTTCTCGATCATGATGTGCGTCCCGTTGGCCGCGGCGTCCTCGGCCATCTCCACGCCCGTCGCGTTGTCGCCGTAGATGAAGACGGCGTCGACATTGGCCCGGTCGAGCAGCTCCTCGTGCGAATGAAAGGGCTCGGCGCCGAATTCCTTGGCGGCGCGTTCGAGTAGCGGATCATGCAGGTCCTGCGCCGCGACGAGTTCGGCGTCCTTGAGCTTGGCGAGTTGGGGGAGGTTGTCCCAGATGTGATCGTGCGTCAGTCCGAGCACGCCGATGCGGAGCTTACGATTCTTTTTGGAGGCCATGGGAATTCTGGTTGGATTCGTGGTTGGTTGGTTGAAAGGATGGGAGGCAGTCTTGTTGCGGTCGCTTAATCATTTTCCAGGTTTTCCTTGAGTTGGATCGCCGAAGGGGGCTTGCCGGGCATCCAGGACGGCCACGACAAAGCAGGATTCACCATCAATCCTGTAGTAGATCCAATACGGAAATCTGAGCGATCGAAACCGGAACAGCTCGCCGACCTGGCGGTGGATGCCGGCGTACAACTGCAGTGAATCGATGTCGGAATGAATGGAATCGAGGAAATAGGCGCCAATCCCGGTTTCTTGTGATTCATAGAATTGAAACCCACGTCGAACGTCCGCGTCAGCAGAGGGCTGAATCCGGATATTCACAGGAGATCCCTGCGCATTGCCGCCTTGGCGTCAGCCCAATCCATTGACACCTCGTTTCGATTCTCCCATTCGCCGCTCCTTGCGGCGAGAATGTCCTTGTGCCTTTCGGGCGGCTGTAATTCGTCGGTCGGCAACTCAGCCCAAAGGCGCTCCATCAACGCGATCTTCTCGGATCGATTGAGCCTTGAGACATCAATGTCGATTGCATTCATGTTGGAAACTTGAACCTGATAGATTAATGGGTCAACGGCTATCCAAGCGAATGGTTGGATTGCGCTGTCTTACCGCTCCACCCAGATGGGCGTAAGCCAGGCCCAGTGGCCGTTGGTCTGGGCGGTGCGGAGGCGGTAGACGTCGATGTCGTTCTCGGGGTCGTCCTGGAAGGCGGCGTTGACAGTGCAAGCGGACTTGGCGACGAGCGGGCCAATGCGGATGGCCTCGGTCAGCCAGTCTCTCAAGTAGTGCGAACGCCCGCCAGCGAGCAACTCCTCCATGCTGTGGGTGTACTCTTCGCCATTGACCTGCAGGGTGAATTTGGCGTCCTGCTTGACGGTGACCGCCAGGGACAAGGACTGCATTCGCGGGTGGCGCATGCTCAGGTTGCCGGCGGTGACGGATTTCCAAGCGACGCTGGTTTCGTCCTGGTCGATGATCTCGTGGGGCAGGTCGGCCGCATCGGCCGTCTGGTCGTGGCCGCCCGCGCCCTTGGGCGCGACCACGGCCTGGCCCGAAAAGCAGGTGTCGACTGCATCCAGGGTTCCGCCCTCGACGGCGACGCGGGCGTTCCATCTTACCGGTTCGTCCTTGCGACCCCAGCCCCAGGTGATGCGCAGGCGGTAGTGACGGTCCTCGTCGTAGGGGCCGCTCGCTTCCGGGGAGAGCCGCTTGATGACCCGGTTGTTCTTGAGAACTTCAACGCGGTCGAGTCGATCGATCCCGTGGACAACGGCGTTCACATGGCGTTTTTCAGGAGACATGATCTCGGAGCCGATCCAGGCATCGTCGACAAACAGGCGGGCGTCGATCTTGTCGCCTGTGGCGGCGTAGACGCGTCGTTCCTTGAAGGCTTCCCAAAGGCCTTCACGGGTGAGGTTCTTGGCAAAGGTTCCCATGATGCCGTCGCCATGGCTGCCGGGGTAGGCGCCGTGGTGGTCCGTGCCGCCGACCACGCCGAATCGGTGTCCGGCGCGCCAGCCGTGGTCCGCCATGCTGCCGGCGTCGCGGGGGCCCATGTCGTGCAGCATGGGGTAGGGCGCGTCTTCGCTTTCCGAGCAGCCGTGCAGGGAATAGATCTCGGCGAAGGGCGAGCATTCCTCGGAGTAATGCTCCCAGTTGACGCCTCGGTAGCCGGCGGCGTAGCCGATGTGATGAGGGATGACGAGGGATCCGGTGGCGCGCGCAATCTTGCGAAGGGCGGGGAGATCTGGCGCGTCCTGCAGCGCGAGATTGGGGCCCATGCCATAGACGTTGTGATCGCCGAATTCCCGGGAGTGCCACTCGTAGCTGGGGAAGGCGATGAAGTGGCCGGGTGTGGTGGCCTCGTCATGGGCGCGGATCAGTTCCTCCCAGTTCTTGGCGCAGGTGGCGAAGCCTTGCTCGTGATACCGGATGATGTCGCCGTATTGTTTCTTGTCGGTCGGCATGTCCGGCCAGAAGGCGTGGCCGGTGACGGAGCAGAAGTCCAGTTGCTGCATGGCGCGCGTCAACGCCTGATCGATCGTGCCGTGGCCGTAACTGATCGAACAGTGACTGTGCAGGTCGCCCCAGTAGAGATTGAGATTCACGCTGCGCCCTCCTTCCTTCCGGCATCCGCTTCATCCTGCTCCGTTTCGTCACGGAAGAAGAGGGCGAGACCGATCGTCGCGACCAGGGCGATGATGGCCGTGGCTTGCCAATAGGAACCATAGGCGTTCATGTCAAGTTGACCGGCGCCCTGGGTGGCGGCGTCCGCCAGCATACCGTTGACCTTGCCGGCGATGAGCGGTCCGAGGCCGTACATCACAAAGCCGAACAGGGCCTGCGCGGAATGGCGCACCGTTTGCGGGGCGAGGCGATCGACGTAGATGAACGCGCTGGCGTAGAAACAGCCGAAGCAGATTCCGTGCAGCAGTTGCGCGCCCACATAGGCTTCAATGGGCAGGTCGAGAGAGAAGAGGAAGTAGCGCAGCGCAAAGCAGCCGGCGCCCAGCGTCATGGTCCAGCGGAAGCCGAAGCGGGCGAGCAGCATGCCGAGCATGGCCAGCATCGCAATTTCGGAGAATTGGCCCAGGCTCATCGCGGGCATGAGATTCCGGGTCTCCAGACCGGCCGTCTTGAGAAACGATCCCATTTGGATGAAGTAAATGGTGTGGACAACGCTGATCAGGAGCGCGACAGCCATGAGAACGGAAAAGGAGCGGAACTTGAAGAGGCCGAACGCCTCCCCAAAGTTGAACTTATTGTCGTGGGACCGGGGCGGTGTGTTCGGGAGCGCAGCCCAACAAAAGAAAGCGTAAATGATGCAGATGACTCCCGCGATGGTCATGGAGTCCAGCATGCGGGCGATTGCGTCCGGGCGCTCGACGCCCTTGAAGAATGGAGGCAACAGCTGGAATTGAAGGTCCGTCTGCAGCCAGACCATGGGGAAAATCCAGGCCACGGCGATCCAACCAATCGTCCCCCAGACGCGGACCTTCGAAAACTCATTCTTCGGGTCGCTCAAGTGACTCATCGAAAGCGAATTGGTCAGCGCGATGGTCGGGACGTAGAGGATGGAGAAGGCGATCGACAGCCAGAGCCACGCTTCGAAGGTGACCTGTCGGGCGGTGATGATTTTGAGAATGCCGACGAAGAACAGGAGGCAGGCAAGGCACTTTTCGGTTGAAAAGCGTTTGTCGCAGAGCCGGCCGATAAAGGGGGCGCAGGTGGCTCCGACTGCCAATGGGACAGCGATGATCCAGCCCTTTTGCCCGGGTGAGAAGCCAAGCCCTCCCTTGGCGACTTCAGAGGTCAGGAAGGCGGATGCGAGCGGGAACCACAGCCCCTTGGCAGCGTACTCCAAGAACATCATCAGATTCAGCCGGAGCCGAACGGAGCCGTCAGCATGTGGGGCGGCGACGGGAGTGGGTTGTGAATCAGCCATTCAAGTCCGCGACGGATGTTGGTTTGAACGCGGGCGGAGAGGGTTTCCTCTTGTTCCGGGGTTGTCAACCCGATTGCCGCTTGACGATGGAGTCCAGCATCGGAATGTTTTTGATTGCAAAGAGTTGCGTCAAATGCCTGAGAAACGCCCCAATATTGTCCTCCTCATTTCCCACGACTTGGGCTGTCACATCGGCCCCTATGGTGTGATCGGAAATGCCTGTCCGCGATTGAATGACCTGGCGTCGGAATCCCTGCGGTTGGACTCCCATTTCGTGACCTCGCCGGGGTGCAGTCAAAGCAGGTCGTCGTTGATCACCGGGCGTTATCCGCATTCCAACGGACAGTTCGGCCTGTCGCACCTGGGGTGGACCTTGAATCGGGATGAGGCGTTGCTGCCGTCGGTTCTGCGTGATGGGGGCTATCGCACGGCGATGTTTGGGATCTGGCATCTGAACGAATGGACCCTGGAAGGGTTTGACCATGTGTCTGACGACGTGTCCACGCGCGACAGTTCACCTGAAGGCATGGCGGACATCGCTTCGGAGCGAGCGGCGGAATGGTTGCGGGCGAACGCGGCTGCGGAGCAAAGCGATCCTTTCTATCTGCACGTTGGATTCTGGGAGGCGCATCGACCCTTTTGCGGGCAGGCCGGCGATCCGACTGAACTGGACGATCTGGATTTGGCGAATGTGGATGTCCCCGAGTATCTCCCCGACAACGAACCCACCCGGCGGGAATGCGCGCATCTGCGCAAGTCGGTGGAATCGGTGGACGCGGGCGTGGGAAAAATTCTCGCTGCGCTGGAGGCCTGTGGGCAGCGTGACAACACGATTGTGATTTTTACCGCGGATCATGGGCTGCCCTTTCCGCGCGCGAAGGGAACGCTGTATGACCCCGGCATCCAGGTGGCGTGTTTGACGCGTTGGCCGGGGCGGATCGAGGGCGGTTCCAGTTCGGGGGCGTTGACTTCGAACGCCGATGTCATGCCGACCTTGCTGGAAGCGGCGGGGTTGTCGGTTCCGGCGCGGGTCCAAGGGCGGAGTTTTCTGGGCTTGTTGACCGGGGAGGGGGAGCGCGCGCGCAGTTCGGTGTTCGCTGAAAAGACCTATCACGAGCATTACGATCCGATCCGCTGTGTGCGCACGGAACGGCTCAAGTTTATCCGCAATTTCGAGGAGCGCCCCAATCTGGTCATGCCCTCGGATATCTACAATTCACCCACCCGCCAATCAATGACTGACGACGAAGCGTTCTGGGGGCGGCGTCCGGCGGAGGAGCTGTACGACCTGGAAGTCGATCCGCGGGAACTGAAGAACCTGGCCGCGGATCCGGCGATGGCGGAGGTCAAGCGCGGACTCGAGCATCAGTTGATCGACTGGATGTCCGAGACGGGCGATCCCCTGCTGAAGGGGCCGGTTGCGCGGGTGGGGTGAGTTCGGAGCCGAAACCTTCAGGTTGCGCTCCGAGTCCGTATGGAAGAGAAGTGGGCATTCGGACGTTCCCGCTTCTCGCGCGAAACGCGCTCGATGCGCAACCTGAAGGTTGCGACTACGGGATTGCTGGATCTCGCATTGTCTAAGTCCGCGCCTTGCCTACAATGCCCTCCATGAAATCGATGCTTCGTCTCCTGGCCGGCGTTCTCCTTGCCGCATGCCTCACCGCCAATGCCGCTCCGAAGCCCAACATCGTTTACGTCCTTGCTGACGACCTGGGTTACGGTGACCTGAGCTGCTATGGCCAGCAGACGCTTTCGACGCCGAATCTGGACAGGATGGCGAAGGAGGGAATGCGTTTCACGCGGCACTACGCGGGATCGACCGTTTGTGCGCCCTCTCGCTGCGTGTTGATGACCGGTCTGCACACGGGTCATGCCCGAATTCGCGGCAATGGACCGGGGCAGTTGAAGCCGGAAGATGTGACCATCGCGGAAGTCCTGAAGCAGGCGGGCTACGAGACCGGCTGTTTCGGCAAATGGGGCATTGGCAATCCGCCGCCGTTGAACGATCCCAAGCTGAACGGCTTCGATGAGTTCTATGGATACGTGAACATGTATCACGCCCACAACTTCTATCCGGAGTGGTTGGTGAAGAACGGCAAGAAGGTTCCTTTGCGGAACAAGACGTATCCCGACTGGAAAGAGAAGCGCACGGGGCCGCGCGAGGGAGCCGGCGTGGCGGAGATGGCCAGGGATTATGCGCCCGGGTTGATTTCCGATGCGGCGATCGACTTCATTCGCAAAGACCACAGTAAGCCGTTCTTTCTCTATTACGCGTTGAATATTCCGCACGCGAACAACGAGGGCGGCGGCGAGAAGCGCATCGATCGCAACGGCATGCGGGTCCCGTCGCTCGGAGCCTTCGCCAAGAAGGACTGGCCGATCCAGGAAAAGGGTTTCGCCCAGATGATGCACTACATCGATCAGGACATGGGCAAGATCATGAAGGCGTTGAAGGATCAGGGCATCGACGAGAACACCATTGTCATGTTCTCCAGCGACAACGGGCCGCACCAGGAGGGAGGGCACAAGATGCCGTTCTTTGATTCCAACGGCCCGCTCAAGGGCATGAAGCGCGATCTGTATGAGGGCGGCGTGCGTGTGCCCTTCATTGCGCGCTGGCCGGGGAAGGTGCCGGCGGGCGCGGTGAGTGATCATATCTCCGCCTTTCAGGACGTCTTCCCGACTCTGGCGCAGCTCGCCGACGCGAAGTTCTCCAACAAGGTCGACGGCATTTCGATGGTTCAGGAATTGATGGGCAAGTCCAATCGCCAGAAGAAGCATCCGCACCTGTATTGGGAGTTCTACGAGAAGGGCGGCCGCGTGGCTGTGGTGAAGGACAACTGGAAGGCCGTCCGGCTGAACATCATCAAGAATCCGAATTCGCCGATTGAGCTGTATGACTTGTCCGGCGATATCGGCGAGACGAACAACATCGCCCAGCGGCATAAGGACATCGTTGAACAAATGGCCGCGATCATGAAGCGGGAGCATGTGGATGCGGTGGAGTGATTGAGAGCCGCAGGCAAGTCTCTCCGAACCCAGCCCGATTCCCATTCGCCGACGCTGCGCTGCGGCATTCATATGCCGAGGCGTTTTGTTCCCGGGTATCACCCGCCTGGGCGGGATCAACCCCGGGCTGATGGCTTCCAAGCCTCCGGCTTGGCCCCGATGCATCTCCACATCCATTTCGCATTGAACAAGCCCCGCGGGCGCCGTTCACTCTCGGGATGCAATCGCGTTTGTTTCACAAGCTTTCACGTCTCCTCAGCCTCGCGCTCTTCATCGGCGTGGTCTCGCACTCCCAGGCCGCCAAGCGCCCCAACTTCCTCTGGGTCCTTTCCGAAGACAATTCGGTCCACTACCTGAATCTCTACGGTGACAAGTTGGGGGTGATGCCGGCGGTCGAGAAGTTGGCGGCGAACGGCATCGTGTTTGAGAACGCCTTTTCCTGCGCGCCGGTGTGCTCGGTGGCGCGAACCACCTTGGCGACCGGCATCTACGCGCCGCGGGGCGGATTCCAGTATCATCGCAAGTCCAAGCCGGCGAACCTGCCCAAGGGCTTCACGCCCTGGACGCAGAATCTCCAGGCGGCCGGTTACTACACCAGCAACAACAGCAAGACCGACTACAACATCACCGCGTCGGTGAAGGAGGCTTGGAACGAATCCTCGCGCAAGGCTTCCTGGCGCAACCGCCCCTCGAAGGACACGCCCTTCTTCCACATGCAGACTTTTACGACGACGCATGAAAGCTCGTTGCATTTCAATGAAAACACGTTGAACAACGAGAAGACGGAGACTTCCCCCCAGGACGTATGGGTGGCGCCGTATCATCCGGACACCCCGACCTTCCGTTACACCTACGCGCGTTATCACGATCGTCACAAGATGGTCGACAAGCAGATTGGCGACCTGGTGAACCGGTTGAAGCAGGACGGCCTGCTCGAGGACACCTTCATTTTCTATTTCGGCGATCACGGCGGGGTGTTGCCGCGCGGCAAGGGCTATGCCTATGAGTCCGGTCTGCACGTGCCGCTGGTGGTGCGCATTCCCGAGAACTTCAAACACCTGGTCGATCACCAGCGCGGCTCGCGGACGGAGGGCTTCGTGGAGTTTGTGGATTTCGGCCCGACCGTGCTTCACCTCGCCGGGGTGACGATTTCGAAGCTCATCGACGGAAAGCCCTTCCTCGGTCCGGATATCTCGGCCGCCGAACTTGCCAAGCGCAACGAGGCCTTTGGCTACGCGGACCGCATGGATGAGAAGTATGATCACGTGCGTTCCCTGCGCGTGGGCAAATACCACTACATTCGCAACTACACCGGTTTCTACCCGGACGGCCTGCAGAACAACTATCGCTACAAGATGCTGGCTTTCGAAGAGTGGCGGCAGTTGTGGAAGCAGGGGAAGCTGAATGCCACCCAAAGCCAGTTCTTCAACGCCCGTCCGCCCGAGCAGTTGTTTGATGTGGAGGCCGATCCGCACGAGGTGAACGACCTTTCCGGGGATCCGAAGCACGCCGCCAAGCTCAAGGAGCTGCGCGCCAAACTGACCGCCAAGGTGACCTCGTTGAACGATCTCAGCTTTTATCCGGAGAGCGTCCAGGTGGACGAATCGCTGGGTGATCCGATTGCCTACGGGCGGCAGCATTCCCAGGAGATTGCGCGCGTCGCCGGCATAGCGAATGCCGCGTGCCTGCCCTTCAAGCAGGCGCAGAGCAAGTTGAAGCAGGCGTTGAACTCGAAGAACGAATGGGATCGCTACTGGGGGCTGACCTCCTGCGCGACCTTGGGCAAGGAGGCGAAGTCCCTGGCTGATGACGCCCGCAAGAGTCTGACTCATGACAACCGGATGGTCCGCCTGCGCGCGGCGGAGTTTCTGGGAGTGATCGGAGCCGAGGATCCGCGGCCGGCGTTGAAGGGCATCTTGGAGGAAACGGCATCCGCCGACGAGGCGCTGTTGGCATTTCAGGCGGTGGTTCGTTTCAACGACTTTGAGCCCAAGTATCCGTTCGACATGAGCAAGCTGCAGATGAAGCCGCTTGGGGGCGAGGTCGGTCGTCGCTTGGAATACCTGGTGGGCGATCCCAGGAAAAACCCCAAGGGGCGGAAAAAGAAGAAGTAGGGGGGCGTGCGCCGCGCCTGGCTCGGCTGACGCTCAGATCGACAATCCATGCCGAGCATTGCTCGGCGCTCCGATGGCGGCCGGCGCTCGGGCGAGGCGTGGGCCAATGGCCAAGGGTGTTCACTCTGCTGATTGGAGGCAGACTCGCGCATGACGCGCGCTGCTCACGCGTTCCGATGCGGCGGAATAGGCCGTTTGGGTGATTTGGTGGCTGGCATGCACAATGCTAGAGGGTGTTTCAGCGGTGTTGTCACCCAAACGGCTCATGAAGCGCATATCCAAACCAAGAGGCGGCCTCGGATTCACGTTGATCGAGTTGTTGGTCGTCATTGGCATTATCGGTCTGCTTGCTGCGATTCTCTTCCCGGTATTGGCGCGGGTGAAGGCCAAGGCGAAACGCGTTGAATGTATGGGAAACCTCCGGCAGATCGGACTCGGATTCCGGGTCTTTGCCACGGAGCATGAGGGGCGTTTCCCGGCCGAAGTCAGGGAGCGATACGGGGGCGTCATGGAACACGTTGAAACCGGGGGAGCCTACCAGCATTTCAAGGCCATCTCGGACGCCATCGATTCAACCCACATCCTGATCTGTCCCTCGGACACGAAGCGCGAACGAGCGGACTGGGATGAACTGACCGATGACAACGTCAGCTATCTGGTGGGGATCGACGCGAAATCGGCCGATCCGTATCACATTCTCTCAGCGGACCGGAACATCGTTCCCGTGACCAAGACGATCGTCACGGTGAGAGCCAACTCCGACGTGGAATGGACGAAGGAACTGCACAGGATGGAGGGCAATATCCTGTTTGCGGATGGCAGGGTGGAATCCGCGGGCAATGGTGACTTGCGGGAGCTGTTCCGCCAGAGCCTGGAGTTACAGTGAACGGCGGTTGGCTGGCGACATGAGCGATTTTACGAAGAGCTTCTGGAAAGGCTTCGTGCGAACGATCGAGATTGCGCTGCTGATGCTGCTGATCCTGGTGATCTTTGAACTGCTGTTGACCTACAAGCATGCGCACGACCGTCCGGAGCTCTATGTGGCGGATTCGGCGGGCATGGGGGATGCGTGGCGCGAGGGGCGGCTGGCGGAGGCTCCGCCCGCGATGGCGCCCGCGCCTCCGATGCAGCCCGGAGTCGTCGGCGCTCAACCCGCGCGGCCGGTTCCCGAACGCCGGGGCGTCGCCCCTCAACCTGCCTGGCGGAACCCTGACGCGTCGCCGCCCGCCGTTGGCCAGGGAGCAGGCTCCCGAGCTCCGGGACTTCTCAGGTTTCCCATGACGCGCGGCAGGATTGTCGCCTTCTTCTCGGGAGGAAATGCGACAGTCTACACCAACCAATCGACCAACGCTCCATCCGATTCCGCGCAGACCAATGAGGTTTCGCAATCCGTTGAGGGAGAGCCGTCGGGGGAACGGGCGGCCGGGTATCTGGCGCCGCAGATCGAGCGGCCCGATCGACGGGGCCTGGAATCGACGAACGGCTTCCGGTTGGCGATTCCGTGATTCAGGTCGTCGTTGTCGCGTGTTTGGCAGACGATTTCCGCCAATGTCGGGCCGAGCAGTGCCGGGCTCCCCGGATCAGTGAACGCTGGCTGGGGATGGCTCCAAGATCAAAGAAACGGGTGGAACAGTCTCGCGACGCCGTCGCGCAGTTTGATGGGCAGGGATCGTTGATCGACCTCCTGGAGGGTGAGCTTGCGGGCGTTGGAGCGTTTTTCTTGGATCAGTTGCTCCAATCGTTCGGCGAACCCCTGGTCGTAGCATTCCACATTGAACTCGAAGTTGAGCTGCAGGCTGCGGGGGTCCCAATTGGCGGAGCCGATCAGCGACCAATGGCCGTCAACGACCAACAGCTTGGAATGGTCGAATGGCGGCGGGGTCAGCCAAACCCGGCAGCCTGATTCGAGCGCCTGCCACAGCTGCGCCGTGGTTGCCCATTGCACAAAGGGGAGGTTGCTTTTGGATGGAAGCAGGATATCGATCTGCACGCCGCGCAGGGCGGCGGTCTTGAGGGCCGAGGTCAGCGCGGTGTCGGGCAGGAAATACGGGGTGACTATCAGCGCGGATTTGCGCGCGCAGGAGAGGGCCCCATGAATCACGTTTGCGAGTTTCTCGAAGTCCTCATCCGGCCCGTCGGAAATGCCCCGCGCCGGCATGTCGCCGACAGTCTCGAGGGGAGGGAACCAGGTTTCGCCGCCCAGGACTTCTCTGGCGCTGAAGCTCCAATCATCCGCGAACGCTTCCATCAGATGGGCCACGACCGGACCTTCGACGCGGAAATGAAGGTCCTGCGTTGGTTTTCTGGGCTTCGTCTTGACCCGGTTGCCGGGGCGGATGTTCATGCCGCCGGTGAAGCCGAGGCGTCCGTCGATCACGAGAATCTTGCGGTGGTTCCGCAGGTTGATGGCCGTTGGGCTCACCGGAGGGAAGACGGGAATGAAGCGGGCGTTGCGGATCCGGGCGCGCTTGAGTTGGGGGACCACACTGGGCCAGGAGTAGCGCGCGCCGGTGGCATCCACGATCACCCGGACTTCCACGCCGCGCTCGACCGCGTTCGCAAGAGCCGCAACGAACTCCCGGCCGATGCTGCCGCTGTCGAAGATATAGGTGCAGAGGGCGACGGAGGTTCTTGCGTCGCGGATGGCCTGCAGCATTGCGGGGTAGGCCTCGTCGCCGTTGATGAGGGGGGTGATGCGGTTGCCGGGCAGCAGCGGGCGTTCGACGACCGAGCCGGTGAGGCGGGCAAGTTGTGAAAGCCTCCGTGTTTCCTCGGGCAAACGTTCGGCCAGTGTTGCCGGGCTGATGGTTGCGGCGTAGGCGCATGAGCGGGCGCGATCGATGTCGCCGAGCAGGGAGCGGGCGCGGCGGCGGATGCGATTGACGCCGAAAGTGAGGTAGAATACGGAGCCGAAGACGGGGACCATCCAGATCACGGCCGCCCAAAAGACGGCCGATCGTGAGTCGCGCTTGTAGATCACCGCGTGCGCCGATGTCAGCGCCGAGATCAGCAGCGTCAGCACGGCCGCGAAATAGGGCCAAATGGCAAGCAGGGTTTCCATCACCGGGAATCACGAAATACCGGCCGGCCGAAATACACGACCTAAAAATGCGGTGCGGTGAACCACGGAATACGCGGAACACACGGACCTTGCTCGGCGCTGAAGCGGATTCTCCGTGTGTTCGGTGGTTGGCGATCTCCGGTGGTCCGGTCGCCCGTGGCGTGGGAGTGGTCGGGCGCGCTTCAAAGCGCCGCGCGGCGCCGCAGTCCAAGACGCTCGCACGGCATCTGTGCGAGGGGCTTCATTACTCGCCCGCCTTCGGCCTTGCCTGGTATTTCTCGAACAGCCGGGTGTGGCGGGATTCGAGGCTGACTTCCTTGCCGGCGATCCACATGCGTTGGACGTTGGAGCGAATGTCGAAAAGGTCGCCGTCGACGGCAATGAAGGTGGCTTCCTTGCCCTTCTCCAGCGAGCCGAGTCGGTCGCCGACGCCCAGGAGTTGAGCGGGGGTGAGGGTGATGGCTTTGAGGGCCTCGTCTTCGGGCAGGCCGAAGGCGATGGATTGCGCCGCCGCGTAGGGCAGGTTGCGGACGTTGCTGGTGGCGAAGCTGCCGGCGCCCATGCTGATGGCGACGGTCACGCCGGCCTGGCGGAGGATTTCGGGAGCCTTGAACTGGATGTCGTAGGAGTCGGTGTCCCGGGCGGGTTGGTCGAAAGTGGATTCGTAAATGACGGGGGTCTTGTGTTTGGCGAGTGTCTTGGCAACGCGCCAGGCGTCGCGTCCACCGGCAATCACAACGTTCTTGTAGCCCCGCCCGGCGGCCCATTCGGCTGCGGATTTCACGGTTGGAGCCTTGGCGGCGTGAATGATGATGGGCGCGTCGCCTGCGAGGAATGGGATCATGGGTTCCCAGGCGGGGACGGGCTTGAATTGATCCTCGGGTGTGGCTCGTTTTGCCTTGGCGTAGGCTTCGGCTTGACTGAAAAACTCGTCGATTTTCTGCACGCGCTCCCTGGCTTGTTTTGCCTGGTCGTCGGGTTTGCGGTTGCTGGTGGCGCTGATGGTCATGCCGGGCCAAGCGACATGCAAGGCGGCCAGCGGTTCCACGGCCATCGTTTCCACCGTCCAGCCCGCGGTCGCCATGAGACCTGAGACGCCGGGGACGGTTCCGCCTTCGGGCACGGCGAGAAAGTGGGAAATCCCGTTGGCGCGCGCAACCGGGATGAGTTCGGAATCCGGGTTTACGGAAACCCAGGAAAAGACATCGGGCGTGTAGCTGCCGACTTCCCGATAGTCGCGCGTCTGGCGGAGGGCGTTGATCTCGACCAGCCCCAGTGACGAAGTGGCCGCAATCAAGCCGGGGTAGAGATGAGCGCCGTTCAGGCGGACGACTTTGTCGGCCCGCTTGCGGGCGTTCTTCAGCTTCTCGCCGATCCCCACGATCCTCCCGTCCTTGACCAGGATGGAGGCGTTGGGAATGACGCCGTCGGTCACGGTGTGGATCGTGGCGTTGCGGAAGAGGATGGTTTCGGCGTGGGTTTGGAACGCCAGGAGCGGGAGGGCAATGGCGAGGGCGCGTGAGTTTAACACAGAGGACACGGAGAACACAGAGGACCACAGAGGGGAACGGGATGTGTTCGGAGCGCGGAATTTATTCCGCTTCAGCGCCGGTTGTTCGTGCGCCTTGTCGTTGCGGGGGATCATGGGATGTCGGTGGTTGAAGCGGAATGAATTCCGCGCTCCGCGGATAGGCGGCTGTTCATTGCAGGACTCCTCCGAAGCGGTGGCGGTCGCAGCAGGAATAGCTGCCGTCGGTGTCGATGCTGTGCATGGTTTTCAAGGCGCGTTGGAAGAAGCGGGCTCGGGCGTCGTCCGCCTTGGATTGCTTGTCTTTCTCAGAGTCCTTGCCGTCGTCGGCGAGCTTCCTGGCTTTGGCGATCAACGCCTTCCTCTCCTGCTCCAAGGCGTTGGTGCGTTTGGCGTCGAGCGCTCGATCGAAGTATTTCCTTCCCTCGATCCAGGTCTGTTCGCACACGGCGCGGGTGGAGAGGGGATGGTCGGACCAGATGACGAAGTCGCCGTGTTTGCCCTTTTCCAGCGAGCCGACGTATTGGTCGATGCGGAGTTGTTTGGCGGGGTTGAGGGTGACGAACTTGAGGGCTTCCTCCTCACTGAGTCCCCCGTATTTCACGGCCTTGGCGGCTTCGAGGTTCATGCGCCGGGCGAGGTCGGAGGAGTCGGAGTTGAAGGAGACCAGGGCGCCGCGGTTGTGCATGAGCGTCCCGGCGTAGGGGATGGCGTCGTAGACCTCGAACTTGTAGGCCCACCAGTCGGAGAAGGCCGAGGCCCCGGCCCCGTGTTTGGCGATCTCATCGGCCACCTTGTAGCCCTCGAGCACATGCTGGAGCGTGCCGACGGTGACGCCGAACTCCTCCATGGTGCGGAGGAAGACGAGGATTTCGTCCTGGCGATAGGAGTGGCAGTGAATCCAGCGCTTGCCCTCGATGATTTCTCCAAGGGCATCGAGCTCGAGGTCGCGCTGGGGCGGGGCGCCGCCGGACTCCTTGTGATCGGCCCAAGCTTGGAGATATTGTTTCGCGACGGTGAAGCGGTTGGCGAAAAAGGTGCGGACGCCCATGCGGGTTTGGGGAAAACGAGTCGTGTGTTTGTCGCCCCAGTTGGATTGTTTCACGTTTTCACCGAGGGCGAACTTGATGCCGGGCGGGGCCTCCTTGAACTTCAGGCCCTCCGGGCTTTCGCCGTCGCGGAGCTTGATGACGGCATTCTGGCCGCCGATGGGATTGGCGGAACCGTGGAGGAGGTTGGCGACCGTCAGGCCGCCGGCGAGTTGCTTGTAGATGTTGGAGCTGTCTGCGTTGACGACGTCGGCGACGCGGACCATGGCGGTGGAGGGCAGGGTGCCTTCGTTCACGCCCCCCATGATCATGCTGTGACTGTGACAATCGACGAGTCCGGGCGTGACGTGTTTGCCCCGGGCGTCGATGACCAGGGTGTCCTCGTCGGCCTTGGCTTTGAAGCGGCCGATCTGTTCGATGCGTCCGTTGCGGATGAGGATGGATCCGTTGAGGAGTCTGCCATTCGGGCCGCAGGTCCAGAGTGTGGCGTTCTTGACGAGGATCGCCTTGGGTGACGCCAGGACGCCGCGGCCGCTCAGGGGCGGTTGGGCGAGGCGCTCCTTTCGGAGTTTGGCGAGTTCCGCCTTTTTCTCGTCGGCGTCTGATTTGGGCGCCGCTCCGGCATCCTTCTTCCTGGCAGTGGGCTCTGGTTTCTTCTTGGGATCCGCAGCGAGCTTTGGGGTCTCGATGGGGTGAATGCGGCCGTCGATCCAGACCTCGCGAATTTTCTTGTCGGGATCGAAGTAGCTTCCGCCAGTGACGACGGTGAGGTTGGCGATTTTGCCGCGCTCGATGGTCCCGAGCCGGTCGGCGACGTTGAAGAATTGCGCGGGGACGGTCGTGAGCGCGGCGAGGGCGTCCCTTTCAGAAAGGCCTCGCGCGATGGCCTGGGCGAGGTTTTTGCGGAAATGCTTCTTGTCGGACAGCCCGAATGCTGTCAGCGCGATTTCGGCGCCGTTGCGTTTCAGAAGGGCCGGGTTCTCGGCGGCCCAGTCCCAGCGCCGAAGGGTATCGAGCGCGATGCCCTCCCAGGCGTCGTCGTTGGGCATCTTGGGAATACCGGGCAACTCGATGGGAACAATGAAGCGTTTGGCGGCCTGTTGGGCGAGCTTGGGGCGGCGCCATTCCTGGCCGGTGGCGACGAGAATGGGGCTGAACTTGAACCCACGGGCCAGGCGGCCGGCGCGATCGATCATCAGGGAATCGCGCGGTTCCATCACGAATGCGCGTTTCTCGGCGCGGGCCTTGGCGAGCGTCTCCAGCGCTGGATTGAATTCGGGACGTCGTGAGCCGTTCGGGGCGTTGCCGTATGCGGCCAGGATCTGGGCATGGTGATGGGTGTCCAGAAAGGTCTGGCGAATGCTGGCGATGACGCCCATGAGCGAGGCGGGGTAGACGCGGTCCTCGCCGCCTTGTTTCTCGAAGGCAATGTGCTGGGTTGTGCGGGAGTTGAGGACGGCTTTGTTGGGATCGCCGTCGGTGAGATTGATGAAGGCTCCCCATCCGCGGAAGATGCCCTTGTCCGGAGCCATGTTGGCGGCCGTGAAGCCCTGTTCCCGCATGGCTTTCAGGGAGGAGGCGTTTGGACGGTAGCCTTGGGCGATTCGTCGTTCCGGCGCGATGGAATTGAGTTGGTGGGAGGGGCCCTTGTTTCCCTGGTCGGCCTCATCGCCCTTCACGCCCAGGAACTGTACGCCGCCGGCGGTGAGCGAATCGCCAAGGGCGTCGCCGGATGAGCCGTTTGCGGAATGACCCGCGGATCCGGCGACAAAGTAGGGGTCAATCAGACCGGCGTAGATGGTGGTTCCCCGGACGTCCCAGACGCGCGCATCCCGGGGCGGCTTGATGTCTTCTCCGACGGCCTCGATCAAGCCGCCCCGGATGACCACCGTGGCTTTCTCGAGTTTCTTGCCCGGTTTGATGACGACCGCCCCGCCGACCAGCGCGTGCGCATCATGAGGGCGGGGTCGATGTCCCGGGGGGAGGAGATTGGCGGCGTTCAGCGTCGCGTTGAGGCCAAGCAGAACGGCGGAAGAAAGAATGGAACGGTAAGGGAAGGGCATCTCGGGTGACCACTGATTGAAATGGTCGGAGTGGTGGGATTCGAACCCACGACCTCCGCGACCCGAACGCGGCGCGCTAGCCAGGCTACGCTACACTCCGAACAAGGAGCGGTAAAGTTGCGCAGGCGGATTTGAATTGCAACGAAAATCCGGAAGAATTCCTGGGGAGTTGTTAGGGGAGGTCGATTTCGTAAAAAAGACCGCCGCCCCGGAAGGCGGCGGTCTTGAAATGAGGTTGACTGTGTTGGGGACGTTTATTCCTTGCGGTCGTCCGGGCTGCTGCCGCTATCATAGTTTTCCACCCCTTCCATGGAAGCGGCTTCCTCATCCGAGATCGAGGCCTTCTGTTCGTCGGTCAGATTGGCAGTGGGGTCCTCTTCCTTCTGGCAGCCGATGGCGAGGAATGCGGTAACTGCGGCCAGACCGAACACAAATTTGATTCCGTTGGTTTTCATATGGGCGGAAATTGGCGGATTCACTGGGGCAAGTCAATCGCTATTCGAAATCGGCGATCGGTGAAATCTCAGGGCAGCAGCGCCGAGATTTCGGCGAGTGTCGCTGTGCCGGTCGTTCCCAGCTTGTGAATCACGACGGAAGCGGCGGCCATGGCGGCGACCATGGCTTCGCGGTTCGTTGCGGCGGCGGCGAGGGCGGCCGTCAAGTTGGCGGTGACGGCGTCGCCGGCGCCGACGATATCGATGTCGCCCCGGACCGGATGGGCCGGGATGGACTCCGGATTGGCGTTGGGCGCGCAGCAGAGGATACCATCCGGACCGAGCGTCACGAACAGCCGGCAGGAGCGGGACTCGGCGACTGAATGGATCTGTTCGAGGAAGGGAATGTTCGTTGGCGTAGAGCTCGGGGCCAGTTTCCGCCGAAACTCTTCATCGTTGACCTTGAGGGAAACGGGAGGGAACCGGTCGATGGCGTCACGGCTGTCGCCGAGGATCAGGGGCGCTCCCTCGGTTGCGGCGATTTCGTCGAGGCAGTCGAGGACCTCGCTGGTAATGACTCCGGTCTCCGGCTCATCGACCTGATCCAGAACGATGATGGCGTCGGTTTCGCCGGCGAGGCTGCGGAGGGAGTCGCAGAGATCCCCACTGATGGAGGCGGGGGTTTTCGTCCAGTTCTTGAAGTCGAGGCGGTTGAGTTCCTCGGGCGGCAAGCCTTCGCGCATCAGCAGGGGCTTGGCGTAGGTGAAGGTGCGGCGGTGTTCGGTCTGGATGAAGTGGGAAAGGTCGACCTGCGCGCCTGCGGATTCCAGGCCGTGGATCAGTTCGGCTCCCTCCCCGTCTTTTCCGCTGAATCCGACCGGGGTCAAAGACCCGACGCCGAGGGCGATGAGATTGTTGAGAATGGTGCCGGAGCCGCCGGGTTGAGAACGCACGTTGACGACATTCCGGACTTCCAATCCGGTTTCGATCGACGTCTCCGATCTGCCGGGATCGATCTCCAGATAACGGTCGAGACAGAAGTCGCCGACGATGGCGATGCGGAGAGAGGCATAGCGCGCGGCCAGTTCCTGAAAGCGTCCGGAAGTCATGCGCCGCGGAATGGATCAGTCCGCCAGGTCGTGCAACAGGTGATGCAGGAAGGCGGTGTTGTCGCATTGGATGTAGCGCATGTCGCCGCCCATGCGGGCGTAGCTCTTGCAGAAGCGCAGGTAGTAGGCGGGGTTGTCCTTGGGCGGTTCGCCCTGGGACCAGTCCCAGTCGCCGGGTTGGAGATCGACAACATGAATAGAATGGCCGGCGATGGGGGGACGGTCTTCCTGCAGACGGATATTGTTCACGCAGCTGAGACTCTTCTCGAACACCTGCGGTCCCATGATGGCGGAGCCGATGGACAACACGACCCCGTTGTCGAGGTCCTCAACCGAGCCGCAGAAGGTTTCGAAGCCGACCTGCGCGGCGCGACCGACTGCGGCGCCGCTGAACATGGGATGGCAGGAGATGATGTCGTAGCCGATGCCCGGATGCACGGTAAGCGGAACGCCATGGGTAAAGGCCGAGGCAAAGATGCTGGCGTGTTTCCAAGGGTGTTCCACCCGATGGCGGCCGGGCGGCAACCCGTGACGCTCCATGAACTGGGCCAATTCGAGGCGAGCGGAAGCGAGGGGGTGGCTCAGGTTTTCGGACACCAGTTTTCGCAGGCTGGCGGGGGCGGGCAGGACGGTTCCGTCGCCGTGGATAAACGCGGCCAACGAATCGCCGTAGCCCCAGCCAAAAGCGCCGCCCGACAGCAGGGCGAGCATGATGTTTCGCCCGGTCTCGTCCCAGGCGCCGAATTTCCCCTCGGCGACGTTTGAGCGCACACATTCCGTTGAGCGGCCCTGGAAGGCGAACTCCCAGTCGTGGATGGATCCGGCTCCATTGGTCGCCAGATGAGTGATTCGGTTGTCGGCCAGCAGGCGGTCCATGATCCTGGCCGCGCCGTTGCGCAGCAGGTGGGCGCCATAGATGAGGATGACGGCTGCGTTGCGTCGCCTGGCCTCGCGAATCCGCGTCGCGCATGCCCCGATCTGTCGGGCGACCTCGGGCGCGCAATCCGGCGGATTCGCATCGGGGTCGACCAGAATGTCTTCCACCCGGCTCAGGCTGTTCCGGTTTGCCAGGGGATGAACCTGAAGCCGGCTTGAATCGATGCGTGTTCCCAGTCCACTCATGTTGTCAGCGTTCTTGTTCTCCGAGGATCATCCGCAGCAGGGGCGCCGCGTCGCGGTAATCCGCGATCACGATGTCGGCGCCCACGCCCGACAGCCGGTTGCGCTTCCATTCATCCACCCGGCCGGATCCATTGTTGGCTTCGTCGCTGGCGACCGCGACGGCGAGACCGCCGAGTTGCTTGGTGTTTTCAATCTCCACGTAGCCATCGCCGAACGACAGGAGGTTTTCCCCGTCGATGCCGTGTTCCTCGAACATGCGGTCCATGGCGATCTTCTTGGAAAAGGACTGGTAGTCGTCGCGCGCCCCGTAGATTCGCCCGTCGAAGTATTGATCAACGCCAAGGAGCGCTGCCTCTTCCCGGACATAGACCTCGTCCGTTCCGCTCAGGAGGTAGCAGGTGAGTCCGCGGGATTGCAATGCGTCCAGCAGGTCGATTGCCTTGTGAACCAACCAACTCTCGGCGTGGATGGCTCCGTTGCGAAGACCGGACTTGCGGTCCTGGATGCGGTTGTCGAGGCGTCGCAGGTATTCATGTTTGTACCAGATCGGTTCCTGGGGCCGGCCGCCGCGCTCGCTGACTCGTTCGGCGAAGCGAATCATCTGGTAGATGGTCTGTTTCCCGTTGAGTTGCATGATGTCGTCGAAGAGCATGGCGCGCACGCTGTCCTCGGAGTCGCCCTCGATGCGGGGCAGCATCTCGGCGAACATGGGGACCATGACCTCCGGCCAGCCTTGGCGAATCAATGACAAGGTGCCGTCGAAGTCGAAGACGACATGACTGGCCCGGGGTCTGGGGCGAAAGCCGGGCGCGACCTCGAGGAAGCCGTTGAACGCTGCAGTCGAATCCATGGAAGATGAGGGAAGACCGGAGGTGGTTCAGACGTCGCAGATTTCCACGCCCTGGCGGAGCGAGGCGAGTTTGTCCTTGCGCTTCGGAATGAACTCCTGGCCGATGTAGCCCTTGAAGCCGGTCTTGATAATGGCGCGCACAATGGCGGGATAGTAGAGCTCCTGTGTGTCGTCGATCTCGGCGCGGCCCGGGACGCCCCCGGTGTGGTAGTGGCTGATGTAGTCGTGGAATTGTCCGATGCGGCGGATGCAGTCGCCCTCCATGATCTGCATGTGGTAGATGTCGTA
>CAZFLK010000063.1:0-28559 GCA_964519245.1 uncultured Verrucomicrobiota bacterium | reverse complement strand
CCAAGCTTGCCCGCCCTCCCGGCCTGCCGCCAGATGGGTTCGTTAAACGCTTACGCTTGAACCCCAATTTCATGATCCCGGCGACGTTGCTGTTCTTCCGGCTCGTAGCAGCCGAGGTGAGGAGGCTCACTTGTCGACACCAGCGAAAGGAAATGAGCCTCCTCACGTCGGTTGCTACCGGCTGAAGCCCGGAGGAAGAGCGGGCGCTCATTTTGCGAGATCCGCCAGCATGGCGACAAATGAGCCTCCGCACGTGTCGCCGCAGTGGAGAAGTTGAAGGGCGAGGCGATCGAAGCGTGGGGCAGGCGTTATGGGGACACGGGTAAATGGATTGTGTTGACGGTGGCGAGTCGGCGCACGCGATTGACGCAGCGGGAGTTGGGCCGCAGGATGGTCGGCATGGATTACTCGGCGGTCAATGTGGGGTTGCGGCGGTTTGAAGCGCGGCTGAAACGGGATCGAACATTGCGGCGCGATGTGGCCAAGGTTGACAAAATGTGCAATGTGGAGACGTGACCCCAATCCCCGATCCCTTGTTCTACTGGCTATTTTCTTGACGGGGGTGTGTATGTATTTCGTGGCCTGCCGGCCTGGGTCTGCCTTAGACCCTAGTGATGAGACTAAAGAGAAGTTCTATATAAATCAAATGTATGCCGGTATCGAATGGATTGCTAACCGAAGGGGGGCGACTTTAAGAGATGTGTTGAGTAACGAGGGAGGAGTCTTGAGAGGCAGGGAGTTGCTTGCGTGCATTGAGAAAGAACTGAATTCAGGCGAATTTTATATCGAGCCGTTAACAGTAGGTGGGACAAATCAATTGGTGGATAGTTGGGGGAATAGGTATATTGCCGTTTGGCGTGTTGATTATAGCAGGCCAGATGTTCCTGGCGATCTTATTAGCGATGACAGAGAAATTGTTATTTGGTCTGCGGGGCCGAACGGCGTAAATGAACATGGAAACGGAGATGACGTGTATCGTTCAAAAGATCTGTGAGTTCCGTTGAATTGAACTACACAGGAGAGGGACAGACACGAATGGCACGGGATTAAGGAATTGTTAAGCGGGGCACGTCTCCACAATCTACAAATAGAAAATAGGAAATGTGGAAAAAGGAGACGTGACCCCGTTAACTGTGGTGAAGTGTTTCAATGGAAACATCGGAGGGCACCTACTTTTCGGCGGTTCTCTTCCGCAGCAATGGGGCCAGATATTTCGCGGTTTCGTCGGCGATGACGTTGTAGCCGGCGAGATTGGGATGCCGGTCGGAGGTCCAGCCGGGGAGGTGGCCGAGGATGGCGTCGAATTCGTTGTCCATGACCACGACGCGGCCGCCGTGCACGTAGGGTTTCACCAGGTCTCGATACTTTTCGGGAACCTTGTCGAGCGGGTAGCGGCGGTAGTTGAGCATGTTGTATCCCTTCTTCAGTTCCGCGGCATAGCGGGGATAGATGTCGAACACGTCGAGGCGCTCTTTCTTGGCGACCTGTCGGACCAGGTCGTTGATCTCCTTGCTGGCCTCCTCGCCGGAGAAAGGGATGACCGTCATGGGAATGATGCGGGCCTTGGGGTGATCTTGGCGCAGTTTGGCGATGAGTTCGTGGAAGTCCTTGGGGAAGTTTTGCGGGAAGTTGTCGCGACGGGCGCGGTCGTTCAGTCCGTAGCGGATTAAGATGTAGTCGATGCCCGGCAGTTTCTCGCCCTTGCGGGCGTAGCGTCCCGAATCCAGCAGACGCCGGATGTATTCCCCGCTGAGACTGGAATTGATGACCTGGCACGGGGGCAGGTCGCTTTCTAGGGCGAGCAGTTTCTCAATGACGGTTTCGAGGTGCGGGCCTTTGGGGTTGAGCAGGCGGGGGATGCTGCCCTCGGTCGTGCTGTCGCCGAGCAACAGGATCTGAACCTTGCCGTTGTGTTCGGCATGGGAGGCGCAGGGCCGGAGCAGAAAGATGGCGGCCAGAAACAGAACGAGATGAAGGGAGCGGATCCGATGGGGTCGCGATGGGTTCATGATGTCATAGGTGGTCGTTCACGCCACGGGATTCCAGACCTTGTCGAATCCGAGTCCATCAAAGTCCTTCAGGTTCGCGGTGGCAAATTCGGTGACGCCGAAGGCCTGGAGGGAGAGCGTGGTACGGACGTCGTGGATCCGTCGTCGTGCGAAACCCGGTCGCCCCGACAGACGCCAAAGCTCGGCGTGAAGTTCGCGGCTGTCGGGCGGGAATGCGAGCGTCTTCCAGGATGGGTGTTGACGATAGCTCTGGACGGCGGCGACGGCGTCGCGCAGTTGCGCCGGTGTCCATCCTTTCCACCCGACCTTACCGGAAGTCGGGGGAGTCCAGGAGTCGGAGGGGGCGGCCGGCGGTTCGGGGTAGACCTGAAGCAACAGTTCCGCTCCGCGGCGAAATGTCTCGGCAAGCGACCATTCCCGCCGTCGGGCGAAGGTTCGAAGCTCCCGGGCAAGTTCCTCTGGAATCTGAATCTGTGTCTTCGTTATGACGGATATATTGGGGCGCATAAATTTGATGTCAAATGAAGGCGCAGGTAGATCCGGGTTTGCCGACGTCGGGCTTGCCGCCATTGTGCGCGCGATGCGAGGCTGTCGATGGAACCGGTGGTTCCAGGCGCTGACGCGCCTTCCACACACCGGCTACCCTCTTTTCGTCCCTTCGCGACTTGGAAGTGCGCCACCCGTTCTTAATCGCGCCCGTGGAACGCGAACGTTCGGCTTCCAGCTTACTTTGCGAGATCCGCCAGCATGGCGAGGAGGGTGTCGGCGATTTTCTCCGAGGCGTTGATTTCGAGGGTGCAGCTGCCGAGCCAGGTTTCGTAGCCGCCGAGGCGGTGTTGTCGCGGCGTCGGCAGGTAGCCGTAGTGACCGTTGGCGAGCTCGATGGTGAAGGTATGGTGCAGGGGGCTGCGGGCCTTGATGTCCAGGCCGATCTCCACGAAGGTTTCGCAGGGAATGGAGGTGATCCCGAGGTCGCCGATGCGGATGGCCTGCAGGATGATGTCCTCCGTGGCGGGTCCTTCGTGCAGGCGGATGGCCCAGTCGGCGTAGGCCTTGGCGCGCGGCGGCAAGCCCTTGTCGCTGGGCGCGGCCTGGAACTTGCGGGCGTTGGCCAACACATCGGGGGTGGGTTTGCGCAGTTTCAGGGTCAGCTCCCGTTGCTGCATCTTCAGCGGAACCCAATCCTTGAACTCGATGAACTCATGTTGCCGGATCACAGCGTCCGCACAGTCGCTGGCGACGTTCTTGATCTGGACGAAGGGGTCCTTGCGCGGTTTGGGATCGAAGAAGTTGATGTTGTTGATGTCGCCGCTTGTGCCGTTGGACATGATGCCGACGAAGGGCTTCCTGCCGTCGATCGGGGCGTTGAGGCGCCGGGCGATCTGTCGGGCGAATTCGCCGAAGTAGTCGGCCGAAACGCCGCCGGCGGGCACGCCGCCGACGTAGTGGAGCGAGTAGTTGGCGAGGAGGGCGATGGGGCGTCCATCTTTGGCCTGCACGGAAACGAAGGACAGGTCTGGATCGGTGGGGCCGGCCGGGATCCGCAGCAGGCCCTTGCTGCGGGAGGGGTTCATGACGACGATGTCGTCCGTGCGGCCGAAGGGATTCATCCGCTTGGCCTTGGGAGCGACGTGCCAGCGGCGGTTGAATACGTGCTGCGGCAGGTAGGCCGCGCCGAAACCAATTCGCGCCGGCTCGAGGTTCGCTTCCGCCCGCTTCACCGAGTCGGCAATGCCCTCGGTCAGTTGTTCCAGGTATTCCGGGCTCGCCTTGGTTCCGATGGCCGACCAGGTCTTCGAGGCCGGCGCCGAGTGGGTGTGCGTGGCGCTGACGAGAATGCGGTCGGCGGGAATGCTGGCGCGTTGGGCGGCGCGTCGCTTGGCCTCGTCGAGCAGGGGGCGCTTGATCAGGCAGTTGTCCACCACCACGATCGCCAGGCGGGTCTCGCCATTTTCGAGGACCAGCGCCCGGGCGTGCAGAGGGTCCCAGGCCTTCGTCGCCTGGCGGTCGGAGAAGGAGCCGACGAGGGAGACCGGCCATTTGGCGGGAGTGATGTCCACCGCCGAAGCGCCGGCGCGAAACGCCTTTTCGGCGGCCTGAGATGTCAGGGCTGGCAGCGACAGGAGGAGGAGGCAGAGCAGCGGGCGGATTGGCTTCATGTGCGGATTCGGGTTTGAGGATTGTGAGGAGCTTAGCCAGCGCCGGCGTTTGCGCAATCCGATATGCGGGAAACGTTTCTCGCCCGCGCGCCGGGCGAAGAATGGCGGAATGGGCCTGATTGCGCACCGTTTCGGCCCAGCCAAGCGGGCCCATTTGGATTTACACAGGGCCGTTTGGGCGTAGATTGCGGCTTGCTGCATGAGATCTTGGATACCCAGTTCACCCAACATCGTCCGCCGCACGCCGCGCATTGCGTCTCCGCTTGGGCCTCTGCCTCGGATGGCTGCGTTGCTTCTTTCTTTCGTTTCCCTGTCAGCGCAGGACGGGAAGCGTGGGCCCGGTTTGTCCGAAGGAAACGGCTTTCCGACCGAGAAGCCGATGACCTACGAGGAGATCACCGACCGGGCCATGCCCTCGATCGTCGTGGTGCATCAACTGGGTCGAGATGGGCGCGAAGAGGAGGGCGTCGGCGCCGGTTTTGTCATCTCGGAGGACGGCCTGATCGCCACGGCGCTGCATGTGATTGGCGAGGGGCGGGCGATCAAGGTGAAGTTCAAGGATGGCTCCGTGCGGGAGGTGACCGGCATTCATGCCTGGGATCGCAAGCTCGACCTGGCGATCCTGAAGATTGACGCCGAGGGCCTGCGCCCGTTGCCGCTCGGAGATTCCGACGAGCTCAAGCAGGGAACGATCGTGGTGGCGTTGGGAAACCCGCAAGGCTTGGAGCACAGTGTCGTGAAGGGCGAGATCTCGGTCGTCTCCTCCAAGCGGGAGATTGATGAGATTGAGATGATCCAGGTCGCGATTCCGGTGGAACCGGGCAACAGCGGCAGCCCCGTGCTGGACCTTCATGGTCGGGTTCAAGGCGTGATGACCATGAAATCCGCGGTGACGCGCAACCTGGGATACGCGGTGCCGGTGAACCGGCTTCAATCGCTGCTCGACAAGCCCAACCCCACGCCGATGGACCGTTGGCAGCGAATCGGGTCTTTGGATTTCGCCGAGTGGATCCCGGTGTTCGGCGCGCATTGGTTTCGCAAGGCCGGAAGAATCCGGGTGGAGGGCCTGGGCGACGGCTTCGGCGGGCGGGCGCTCTGCCTTTCCCAGATCGAGCCGCCGGACCGTCCCTACGAAGTGGCGGTCAGCGTGAAGCTCGACGATGAGAGCGGGGCCGCGGGGTTGGTGTTCGCCTCGGACGGACGCGACCGTCATTACGGGTTCTACCCCACCGGCGGCCAGTTGCGCCTCACCCGGTTTGACGGTCCGACCGTCTTCAACTGGCGAATTCTCAGAACGCTGTCCTCGGAGCATTACCGGCCGGGTGAATGGAACGACATCAAGGTGCGCTTCGAGGAGAAGAAGATCATCTGTTACGTCAACGACAGCGTGGTCATGGAATCCGATGACCAGGGGCTGCGCGACGGCTGGGTCGGACTGGCAAAGTTTCGGGACACCGAAGCGGAGTTCAAACGGTTTCGCGTTGGGGAATCGGTGGATTCGTTGAAACCCTCCCCCGAGCTGGTCGACTCCGTCCTGCAGAAAGTCGGAAATCTTGAGCCGACCGGCATCTGGGATGAGGCGCTGATCCGGTCGCTCAGCGATGCGTCCGCCGCTTCGACCGTGGCGTTGATGCAACATGCGGAAGAGCTGGATCGTCAGGCGCGACAACTGCGGCAACTCGCCTCGTCCGTTCACACGAAACTGATCGAAAAGGATCTGCTCGCGGCGTTGGCGGGCGAGGAGGAGGACATCGATCTGTTTCACGCGGCGCTGTTGCTCGACAAGCTCGACAATCCGGAGCTCGACACCGCGCCTTATCGGCGTTCGCTTAAGCGCATGGCGGACGAGATCCGGGGGGAGTTGGCCGACGACGCCGATGACGCGGCTCGGTTGGCCGCCCTGAGGAAGAGCCTCTTCGAGGACAACGGCTTTCATGGCAGCCGCACCGATTACGACAATCCCGCAAACAGCTACATGAGCCGGGTGATGGACGAACGCGAGGGGCTGCCGATCACGCTGTCTGTCCTGTTCATGGAGCTGGCCCGCGAGATTGGAATCAAGAGCGTGGTCGGCGTGGCGTTGCCCTCCCACTTTGTCGTGCGGTACCTGCCTGACGAGGGGTCCGCGCCGGTCGAGTTCATCGATGTCTTCGAGCAGGGGGAGGTCATGACGCTGGACGACGCGGCGCAACTTGTGAACTTCAACACAGGTCGGGATCTCGAGGATGAGCATCTCATCCCCGCCACCAAGAGGCAGATCATCGAACGAATGCTCCGCAACCTGGTTTCGCATCGCTTTGATCTGGATGCGCCCGAGTTGGTGCTGCCCCATTTGGAGCTGTTGGTGGCGTTGGATCCGAACGATCCCTACGAGCGGTTGCGCCGCGGGATGTTGCGCGCCCGGATGGAGAACACCGCCGGCGCGCGCGAGGATTTCGGTTGGATACTGGAGACGCGCCCGCACGGGATCGATCTCCGGCAGGTGGAGCGCATGTTCCGGGGGTTGTAACCGCGCCCCGGCGCCGTCGTCACGTTTCTTGGAACGCGATGCTGTTGGCGGCGGGGAGCCGCCCGCGTCGTGGGACTGAATTCAACCCGAAGCAAATCATGTATCTTTCCGCAGTCATTGGCTGGACCTTGGCGATCGCGGCTTTGATGGCCGTTTTCATTTGTAGTTGGCTGGGCGCCTTTGCGCTTTGGCCGGAGTTTGTCAAACGCGGGGCCGACCGCTACAGCCGACCGCTGTCCCTGACCGGAATTGGCCTGGTGGTCGCCGTTCCGGGAGCGCTCGCGGGCATCGCCCTGGCATCGTTGAATCATCCGCTGATGAAGTTCCTGGGGATCACCGTGATGACGTCGGTTTTTCTGGTCGGGGTCGCCGGATCCGCCGGCCTGTGTCTTCGGGTGGGGCGCGGGCTCGCTTCGCCGGCGGATCAGTCGCGGCCCTGGATGGCGGTCGTGAGAGGCGGCGTGGTGCTGGCGTTTATCTGCCTGTTTCCGTTGGTCGGCTGGATCGGCGTCCTGGGTTGGATGCTGATCAGCGGTTGCGGCGTGATTGTCAGCGCCCGCTTGGCTAAGGCCCCGCAGCCCGTCATGGCCCCGGCGCTGCCGCCCGACCTGAAACCCGCCGTTTCGGAGCCGGCGGTCGAACGCCCCGATGCTTGAGCGGGGGAGGGCAAGTTTGAGGGCATGAAAGTCACTCGCCGAAAGTTCGTTCAGCTGGGCGGCGTCGCGGCGGCGACGGCGGCGACCGGCTGCGACCAACTGCCCCAGGCGCTGCGTTTTGACGCGGCGCACGCGACCAAGGCCAAGGGGCCGTTCGCGCCGCCCGATTCGGCGGGCGTCGATCTGGTCAGCCACTGCCTGAACCGCCTCACCTTCGGTGCGCGGCCCGGAGAATACGCCCGGGTTCGCGCCTTGGGCGGAACGGTGGAGGAAGCTGCGGACGCCTACATCGAGGAGCAGTTGCATCCGGAGCGCCTGCATGATCCGGACGGGGAGGCCGCAGTGCGCGGCATTGCGACTTTGGGGCTTCCGGTGGAGTTGATGTATGAATTTGAGGAGAAGAGTCTGCAGCGCGATCTGGCCCGTTCGACCATTCAGCGCGCCATCTTCTCACGCCGTCAACTCTATGCGGTGATGGTCCAGTTCTGGACGGATCACTTCAACATTGATCCGTCCAAGGGGGACTGCAAGTGGCTCAAGCTCTGGGACGATCGGGAGGTTGTGCGGCGCTACGCCCTGGGAGATCCGGGGGAGTCCGGCGAATCCACGGCGGAACGCCTGGCCCGCCGTCTGGGACTGGGCGGCGGCCGGACGGAGCGGCCTTCCTTCAAGTTTCCCGACATGGTTCGCGCGTCCGCGTTGAGCCCGGCCATGCTCTGGTACCTGGACGGTCGCCAGAATGTGAAGCGGAAGGAAGGCGACCGGCCCAACGAGAATTATGCGCGGGAATTGCTGGAGCTTCACACCCTGGGAGTCCATGGCGGCTACACCCAGGAGGACGTGATGGAAGTCGCGCGTTGCCTGACCGGATGGACCGTCAGCCAGGTCAAATCCGGACCCGGCCCGGCGTTCAACAATCGCTATGGCGATGTGACGTTCAAGAAGTGGCTTCATGACGATGGCCGGAAGGTGGTTCTCGGCGAGGTCATTCCCGCCGGCGAGGGAGAGAAGGACCTGGACCATGTGCTTCGCATCATCAGCCTCCATGCCTCGACCGCCAATCACATCGCGACCAAGCTGTGTCGCCGCTTCATCGCGGACGAGCCGCCCGTGGATGCGGTGGAGACCGTTCAGGCCGCGTTCCTCAAGACCGGCGGCGATATCCGGGAGACGCTGCGCGCCCTGTTCCGCACGGCGGCGTTCCGCGAGGCCCGCGGAGCCAAGTTCAAGCGCCCCTTCCATTTCATCGTCTCCGCCTTGCGCGCGACGGACGCCCGCACGGATGGCGACAAGCCGATCTATGACTATATGCTGCGAATGGGGCACGCCCCGTTCAACTACCCGACGCCGGACGGTTACCCGGACGAGGCGGGGCCCTGGATGGGAACCCTCCTTTGGCGTTGGAATTTTGCGCTGGCCTTGAGTGAGAACCGCGTCGACAAGCAGACCCGCATTCATCCGGAAGGCCTGCGGCGGCGCGCGGGCGGGGGGGAGGCTTTCCTGGCGCATCTCTTCGGGCGGCGACCCACGGCCGCCGAATTGCAGGCGGCGACCGAGTCCGGCAATGACATTGCGCTCGGCTTGGCTTCGCCGGCGTTTCAATGGAGTTGATGATGCAGCCGCTCGTCCCCCATTCCCACAGCCCTCAACGCGGTCCACAACTGGCGGTCGATGGCGACGGCGATCGGCGTCAGACCCTGGTTGTGGTGTTTCTTCGCGGCGGGGCGGACGGGCTCAACATGGTCGCGCCGTTCGAGGATGACGGATACCACAAGGCACGTCCCCGCATTGCCATCAAGAAGGAGAACTCCGTCCAACTCGATGACTTCTTCGGGTTCAATCCGCTGCTGCGCGAGTTGGAGACGCCCTTCAAGGACGGCGCGTTGGCCGTTGTCCATGCGGTCGGGTCGGAGGACGCCACGCGTTCCCACTTCGAGGCGCAGGACCTGATGGAGCACGGCGGCCTGCTGATGTCGGGCGGATGGCTGGGACGTTTTCTTCGCGCGTTGCCGGAGGGGGCGAATGGTCCGCTCTCGGCGGTGGCGGTGGGGCGGAACCTACCTGAGTCGCTCCGGGGCGCGCCCGCCTCAACCGTCATGGAATCCCTGGATTCCTTTTCGTTGGGCCAGAAGGCCGGGAGCATGGCGTCGGCATTGGGCAAGCTCTATGGATTGGAGGACAGCGCGCTGGGCGCGGTCGCCCGCGATACGCTTGGCGCGATGAAGCGCATTGAGAAACTCCGCTCGGAGAAATACTCGCCGGCGAACGGGGCGGAGTACGCCTATGACGGGTTCAGTCGCGGGTTGCGCCAGGTCGCCCGGCTGATCCGGGCGCGGGTGGGGCTGGTCACGGCGTCGGTGGACCTCAATGGCTGGGACTCCCACTTTGTGCAAAGCTCCATCATGGATCCGCTCATGCCGCGGCTTTCCAAGGGGCTGTCGGCCTTCTACCAGGACCTGGGCCGGGAAATGGAGAACGTGACGGTGGTCGTGATGACGGAGTTCGGTCGGCGTGTTTACGAGAACGCCTCCTTCGGCACGGACCACGGACGCGGCAGCCTGATGTTGGTCATGGGCGGCGGCGTTCATGGCGGGCGCGTCATCGCCGACTGGCCCACCTTGAACGACGATGTCCTGGAGGGGCCGGGCGACCTGCCGGTCACCACCAATTATCGTGACATCCTCGCGCCGGCCCTCGCGCGCTTCGGGGTGGGAGAGCGATTGGACGCCGTGTTTCCCGGCTACGAATTGAAGCCGAAGAACCTTTTCGGCTGAGGCGGCACGAGATCAGGCGGCAAGTTCTCTGACCAACTGGTCGGCGACGGCTTCCGCGGACTCGGCCGGCGCGACATCGATCCAGCGCGGCGACATCTGGTTGCGAAACCAGGTCATCTGGCGGCGGGCGAATTGCCGGGTCCGGGATTGAATCAACTCCACGGTTTCCTCGAGCGAGCGCTCGCCATCGAGATGCTCGACCACCTGCCGATAGCCGATCGCCTGCATGGCGGTCTGGTTTTGGCGAAGGTTCTTCTCCAACAGGCCCCGGGTCTCGTCGACGAGCCCCTGTTCGAACATGCGTTCGACCCGTTGATTCACGCGATTGCGCAGGTCCTCCGGTTCCCGGCGCAGGACCCAGAGATCGGGATGGGAACCGGAGTCCCAAACGGCGCGCTGTTCGGAGAAGAGGCGGCCCGTGAGCCGGATCACCTCCACGGCGCGCACCACGCGGCGGGGATTCTGCCGGTCGATTCGCTCGTAGGTTTCGGGATCACGCCGCTGGAGCTCGTCGCACAGCGTTTCGAGGGGCGCGGCCTCCAGTTCGGCGCGCAAGGCGGGATCCGGGGTGGGCGACGCGCCCAAGCCGCCGAACAAGGCCTTGAAGTAGAGTCCGGTGCCGCCGCACAAAATCGGGGCGCGCCCCCGGCTTTGAATCTCCTCGATCGCCTTCGGCGCCAGTTCCACGAACTGGGCCGCATCAAATGATTCGTCCAGGTCGCGGATGTCGATCAGGTGATGCGGGACTCGCGCCTGCTCGCCTGCGGTTGGTTTCGCGGAGCCGATATCCAGCCCCCGGTAGACCTGCATGGAATCGACTGAGACGATCTCCCCCCCGATCCGCTCCGCCAGGGCCATGGCTACGGCGGACTTGCCCGCGGCGGTGGGGCCGGCCAGATGGATGACGGAGGTTTGCGGCACAGCCGGAGTGTAAGCCGGGATCCACGGAAGACACGGAAAGTTTGCGGTCAGGAGGGAAGGAGGGTGCGATTGTGAACGGGTGGCGCCATGCCAAGTCCCCAAGAGACGAAAAGAGGACTTCCTGATCACAGCGTCGGCTATGGCTCACCTGCAGCGCTTTTCCTTCGCCGCGTTCACCCCTGCAGGGTGTCGAAGTGGGCTCGACGGAGTCTCGCCCCACCGCCTTTTCGATTCGCTGTCGCGCGCTTCAGCGCCTTTCATTCCATGCCAGAGCCACCCACGACTCCGCTGCCAACAGCGCTTCTTTATTGCCGGATGGCTCGTACAGCCGGTGGGGAGAGACTCTGTCGAGCCCATTTCAACGCTATACGAAGGGACGGGGCAGCACGTTTCCCACGCCACCCTCGTTTAATCGCATGGCGCCAGGGAAGGATGCGGCCCCGATGCGAAGCTCCAAACGCATCGAGGCCGCTGCTGGGAGCCAAGGATAGCAACCTTACCTGGCTGACTCTGAAGTTGTTTCCCCAAAACAGAGCCCAACGGTTCATCAGTTGGCAGATTCCATGCCAACCGGGGTTGCTGTGCGGATGAAACAAAAAAACGGGCCGTCCGAAGACGGCCCGTCAGGGTTGAGTGTGATTTCAGCCGAGTTGGTCTGGGTCAGCGCTTTTCGACGCCCAGTTCGGCAAGTTTTTTGGCGACGTCGGTTCCGTGGGAGCCTGCTTTGACCTTCTTGTCGACGTGGAGGATCTTCCCGTCCTTGCCGATGTAGTAGGTCCAGCGCAGGGAGAAGCCCCGCTGGGGATTCAAGACGCCGTAGGCCTTGGCCACCTTCTTGGAGGGGTCGCTCAGGATGGGATAATCCAGATTGAGCGACTTCGCGAAGTCGGTGTTCTTCTTCACGGGGTCACAACTGGCGGTGAAGTAGGCCACATTAAATTTCCGAATGACATTGCCGCTCTCACGGAGCGAGATGCATTCCTTCGTTCAGCCGCCGGTGAAGGCTTTGGGATACCAGGCGATAACGACCGCCTGCTTGCCCCTGAAGTCGGACAGTTTGTAGGTCTTGCCATCACTGCCCTTGAGCGCGAAGTCGGGGGCCATATCGCCCGCTTTGACCTCGGCCTGGGCCGACGCGGCAAAAACCCCGATCAACGCCGCAGCGATGATCCCGGTGAGTTTTGTCATCTTCTTCATAGGTTGTTCTTTTTGAACGGTAAATTCGACGCGCCGACAAGGCGGTCGAATTCACACGCTGGCCTTGTTAGCAGGCCTTGCTTCGCCGGTCTATGCAAAAAGGCCCCGCCCCCGGGTTGATTGCGGGTTGCTATTGGCGGGAATCGGACCAAGAGTTTCGGCGCGCAACATGGCCCCGAGTTCCGACAAACCCCTGGTTCACCTGGATGGGATCAACAAGATCTACAGCGATGGCGCCTTGCGCGTGCACGCCCTGCGCGACGCCAACCTGCGGGTCCATCGGGGGGAGTTTGTCAGCGTCATGGGACCGTCGGGTTCCGGCAAGTCGACCTTGCTGCACATTCTCGGTTGTCTCGATCATCCGACCGAAGGCCGCTACCTGTTCGACGGGGAGGACACGTCGAAGTTCTCTGACGAGCGGCTGGCGATGACGCGGAACCGGCGCATCGGCTTTGTCTTTCAGTCCTTCAATTTGCTGCTCCGGGAATCGGCCCTGGAGAATGTTTCGCTGCCGCTGATGTATGCGGGTGAGCCGGACGCCAAGGCGCGCTCGAAGGAAGCGCTGGAGCGGGTCGGTCTGGCGGAGCGAATGGGGCATCGCCCCGGGCAGCTTTCCGGCGGCGAACAACAACGGGTGGCCATCGCCCGGGCCATGGTCAAGCAGCCGGACATCATCCTGGCGGACGAACCCACCGGCAATCTCGATACCCAGGTCGGGGAAAACATCATGAATGTCTTCCATGATCTGCACCGGGACGGATTGACGATCATCCTGATCACCCACAATCCGGAGATTGGCGCGATGGGCCAACGAAGACTCCGGTTGCGCGACGGACAGCTCAGCGAGGACGCGTCTGAAGGCTCTTGATTCCTCGCGGGACGCCATCCCGGTTGGCGCCGCGATTCTTACCGATAGAAGCGCTCGCTGAGCAGGCAGCTCAAGTCCTGCCAGGCCATGGTGAGATCGCTGAACGCCGCGAGTGTTTCCTCATCCGGCTCGTAGTCCTCCAGCATCTCGGCGATGAGCAGGAATCGTTCGCGCAGGGATTGGTCTTCTCCGGCGTCGGTCAGGGTATCCATCAGTTCCCGCGCCTGGTCTCGAAGGCGACGCGCCTTGCGCACGACGCGCTGGGCGGAGGCGAGTTGGATGGCGCCCTGCGCAACCTCCTGGAACAAGAGGCATTCAAACCTGGCGCAATGTCCGGGTCGGTCTTCGTAGACTGCGCAGCGGCAGTCCGCGCCCAGGGCCGCGCAGGGCTGGGGGATCCGGAAGGCTGCGGGGCCGCTCTGGGAGCGGGCTCGTTTGGGTCGCAAGCCTCCCCGTTTCAAGCGAGCCGCCTCGGCTTCGTTCCGCAGCCGGACATCCGCGAAGATTGTCCCGTCGCAACAAAGCCCGCAATTCAGGCAAAGCCGTTCGATGATCGTGGAATTGTCGGGAGCGTCGGGCATGGCGGCGATCGTCTCAGTGAGTGGGCGACTGAGGCAGTGGGATAACAGTTTCGCCGGCGCCGGGCCAGTCTTCATCCGGGGAAGGGGATTGACGGGGCATTCCCGGCTGCGTCAGTCTGGGGCCGGATTGAAAAGTTTGGGATCATGAAGCGCCAGGATTATCTGAAACCGGGCAGGGAGCCCGGCGCCGTGTCGCGTCGTTGGTTTTTGGAACAGTGCGGAGTGGGTTTGGGCGCGGCGGCGCTTGGGCAACTGCTCCAGGAAAATGGGCACGCGGCGCCGGTTGCGGTGGATCCCCTCGCGCCCAAGGGCCCGCATTTCGCGCCCAAGGCCAAACGGGTGATCTTCCTCTTCATGGCCGGCGCGCCGAGCCACTTGGAGCTATTTGACAACAAGCCCGAACTCACCCGCCTCGATGGCCAACTTCCCCCGGCCGATTTGATCAAGGATTACCGGGCCGCGTTCATCGATCCCAAGTCCAAGCTGCTGGGCCCCAAGTTCAAGTTTGCCCGCCACGGCCAGAGCGGCGCCGAGCTTTCCGAACTGCTGCCCCACTTGGCGGGCGTGGTCGACGACGTCTGTTTCGTGAAGGCCATGCATACGGAGGCGTTCAATCACGCCCCGGGCCAGATCATGATGAGCACGGGCTCACAGCAGTTCGGCCGGCCCAGCATCGGCTCCTGGGCGACCTATGGCCTCGGCAGCGAATCGCGGAATCTGCCTTCCTTCGTCGTGTTCAGCTCCGGCAAGAAGGGACCCAGCGGCGGCGCATCCAATTGGGGCAGCGGATTCCTGCCCACCGTCCACCAGGGCGTGCAGTTCCGCGGCGGCGGCGAACCAGTGCTCTACCTCTCGAATCCCGAGGGCGTGGACCGCGAACTGCAGCGTGATTCGCTCGACACGATTTCCTCGCTGAACCGCCTGCGTCTGGACACGGTCGGCGATCCCGAGATCGCGACGCGCATTGCGTCCTTCGAGATGGCGTTTCGCATGCAGGATCATGCGCCGGAGGTCATGGATATTTTACGTGAACCGGAACACGTGCGACGTATGTATGGGGCTGAACCGGGCCAGTCCTCCTTTGCGAACAATTGCTTGCTCGCCCGGCGACTCGTGGAACGCGGGGTGCGCTTCGTGGAATTGTTTCACGAGTCCTGGGACCAACATGGCGCGCTGGTGCGGGACCTGAAAGAGAACTGCAAGGACACGGATCAACCGGCGGCGGCGTTGCTCAAGGACTTGAAGCAGCGCGGCATGCTGGAGGACACCCTGGTCGTCTGGGGCGGCGAGTTCGGCCGCACGCCCATGGTGCAGGGCGGCAACGATGGCCGCGATCATCACCCCAATTGCTTCACCATGTGGATGGCTGGCGGCGGGATCAAGGGCGGCGTCAGCTACGGCCAATCAGACGAACTCGGCTTCAACGGCATTGCCGAGAAGGTGCATGTGCACGACCTGCATGCCACGATGCTGCACCTGCTCGGCTTCGATCACACACGGCTCACTTATCGCTTCCAGGGACGCGACTTCCGGCTCACGGATGTGCATGGCAAGATCGTGAAGCCCCTGCTGGCTTGAGCGGCCGGCCCGCGTTCAGCGCCGCCGCCAGACGCTGGCTTGCGCGACGGTCCACTGAAACTTGCGCTCGTGCTCGCGAATCAGGAAGGGGAGGTCCTTGGCCTGTTGGAATTCGAAGTCCTTCCCGAGGATTGCCTTCAGCGAGTCGAGCGTCCGGACCGGCTCTCCGTCGCGCTCGAAGCCGCCCAACCAGTTCTCCCGTGGGGTGAACTCCTCCAGCCAGGTGCAGGGCGTCATCAGCAGGAGTTGGCCGCCCGGATTCAACAGTCCGGGCAGCCGGTCCAGAAACTTGCGGGGCTCGGAAAGCCGACAGAGCAGGTTCGCGGCGAGGACGACGTCGAACTGCCCCAGGTGATCGCGAAGGTCCATCGCGTCGCCCTGCTCGAAGGAGGCGCGGGCGCGATCGATGGCGGGGTCGATGGTCGCGACCGCAGGCTGCCGCAGGTCTCCCTCGATCGTATAGGAATACGTGAATGTCCCCCGCTCCTGGAGATGGTTTGCGACGTCGATGAAGCGTTGGGAAAAGTCGATTCCGATGACGTCGTTGCAATGGCGGGCGAGTTCGAAGGTCGATCGGCCAACGGCGCAGCCCAGGTCCAGGGCCCGCGCATGCTCGGGCAGCGCCTCGGGGTCGAGGCATTCCGAGACGCAGCGCAGCGGGTACTCCAGCGCGTCGCGGGGTCCGCCTGCGTGCGGCAACAGTCCCGTCGCCGAACCGTAATGAAACAGCAGGTACTCGGAGACCGCGCGGTCGGTGTCGTAGAAATTCAAGTCAGGCCTCCAACGCCTTGGCGAGGTAGTCGGTGACCTGGAAGTTCTCCTGGATCACGATGGTTTCGCCGTTCTTGGTCATGCGCACCTGCGGGATGTTGATCTCGGGCGTCTTGCTCGGGGAGAAAAGAATGTCGTCGTGGGTGGCGTTCATTTTTTCCGCGAAGAGGTCCGGGGTCAGGTGGCCGCCCAGATGGTCGCTGCGGCCGGTCGCCACGTGGATCGTTCCGCGGATCTTCTCGTCCTGAATGTCGCGTCCGGAGACCGGCAATTCCTGCGTGCCGAAGCCGAGCTCGCCGATCTCGCCGGTGACGGGGTCGTTCTCGAGCTTGAAGTTGTGGGCGTCGATGACGCCCTGGTCGCCGCTGATCAGGCTTGCATTCTGGATGCGGCCCTCTTTCACGTGCATGACGCCGATGGTGCCGTCGGCGTACTTCATGGGAAAGCGTCCCTCGGCGCCCTTGGGCACGAAGTAGACTTCGCCGGCGGGCAGGTTGGCGACATCGGGCTTCTCGCCTTGGCAGAGCCCGTGGCTCTTCTGCGCTTCCTGCTTGTCACAGATCAGCTTCAGGGTGAACAACTCGTCCCCGACCGTGTAGTCGATCTCGAAGTCGTCCGCCTTGGTCATGGCGAGCCGCAGCTTCTCTGCTTCGGCGCTGACCTCGTTGTAATCCACGGCCAGGCCGCTGTTCAGGATGACGTCGTTGAGCCCGTGCAAGGTCGCGCCCCGGAAGCCGATCTTCTTGGCGTGCGCGGTCAGCGGCGCGGTTGCGGAGAAGGTCGAGATGCAGAGGATGATGTCGTAGTTCGGGTAGATGTCCTTCTCCAGGCTGAGCAGCTTGCCCGCCGCGTCGTAGGCTTCGTCCTCCATGTCGAGGTTGCTGCCGCCGGTGGTCTTGTAGGCGAACATTTCGCCGCCGGTCATGTCGAGCGCCTCCAGCGCGCCGTTCTTGAAGCCCTCGTAAAACGTGTCGTGCGCGTGGCGCTGGATGGCCAGGCTCTCGTCCTTCAGGAAACCGAAGCTCTTCATGTTCGCAGGATCATCCAAGTCAATCAGGATGCAGACGCGCTTGCCTTTAACGGGCTCAAAGACGGTCGAAATCAGGCGTGTCAGGTCAAACGGCGGGAACTCTTTCATGGATCGCGGTAACAGTTGAACGGTGAATCAGTGAATTTTCGGGCCGACGTTAACCGACCCGGACGAGAAAGCAACCTGGCATTGGCGGCTGCGATCTTGATCTTCCCGCGCGCCTGAGGGTAGTCTCCCGGGCCACACGCCATGTACGTTCGACGTCATTTTCTCCAATCCTCATTCGCGGCTGCGGCGACCCTTGCGGTTGGCGGTTGCGCGAGCGACAAGGCCCGACGAGGCTCCTCCCGGACGCTGGACCCACGTTTGTTTGCGGTCCGTTCGATTGACCGGGTCACGGTGCGGATTCCGTATCGCGAGACGCCGCGCCGTTCGATGGACCGCGAGTTGCCGCATTGGCGCTATTCGGAAATCCTGACGGTGACGCTTGCCTCGGGTGAACAAGGCCACGGCGAGACCATGCTCTATTACACATGGGGCGTGACGACGGACGACGACGTGCGACGCGCGAGGGGGAAGGACGCCCGCGAGATCATGTGGGACGACTCACTGGGCGCGGGATTGCAGATGGCGCTGTTCGACGCGGTGGGCAAGACCATGGACGAACCCGTTCACGCCTTGCTCGGGGAGAAGATTCACAACAAGACGCCGCTTTCCTGGTGGAATATCGATACCCCCGCCGCCGACATGGCTTCGGAGTGCCGGCTGGCGCACCAACAGGGCTACATGTCCTACAAGACCAAGGGCCGGCCCTGGTTTGATATTCATGAGCAGTTGAAACAATCCGCGTCGGTCGTTCCGGAGGCATTCAAGATCGACATGGATTTCAACAGCACGCTGCTGACGGCCGAGCGCGGTCTGCCGATTCTCAAGGCGCTGGAGAAGTATCCGCAGGTCGATATTTACGAGTCCCCGATTCCCCAGGGGGATATCGAGGGGAACAAGAAGATCCGCGAGGCGACGCGCGTTCATCTGGCCATGCACTTTGGTCGGCCTGAGCCGGAGATCGCCGTGCGGGAAGGCGTTTGCGATGGCTTTGTCATCGGCGGCGGCGCGACGCGCGTCCTTGAGCGAGGCCGGTTCAGCGAGAAGCATGGCTTGCCTTTCTGGCTCCAACTGGTTGGCACGGGCATCACCGCCGCGTGGTCCCTGCATTTCGGCGGCGTCTTGCGCAATGCGACCTGGCCGGCGGTGAACTGCCATCAACTCTACCAACGCGACCTGCTCGCCGAGCCGATCGTGGTTCGCAAGGGTTTTGCGAAAGTTCCGGACGGTCCCGGGATCGGCCATGAGATCGATTGGGGCGCCGTCGAGCGCTTCAAGGTCGTCAAGCCGGACGCGCGTCCGGAGCCGGATCGGTTGATGGTCACCACCTGGTCGTCCGGGCGGAAGATGTATGTGGCCAACAACGGCAAGGTCAATTTTCTGCTCAACGCCGCCAACGCCGGCCTCATTCCCTACTACGAAGCGGGCGCCCACACGGAACTGGTCCCGAATGACGGAACCGATCTTTGGCGTCGACTCTACAACGCCTCCAGGAACCAGCCCGTGTTCCAGTCGCGTTAAGGAGCGCGGACATCCTTGTCCGCAAGCGGGTTGGAGCTGGTGGCCCGTCGGGCAAGGTCGGTCTCGCTGTGCGCGTGTGCGCGCTTGAGTCCGCTGCAACGTCGTGGAACTCAGCTGAACGGAACGTTTCAACTTGCGGACAGGGATGTCCGCGCTCCGCTCGTTGCGGGCTTTCTTGACCGCCCCACCCTTGTTCGCTCCCCGGTCGGAGGTTTACTTCGCTGCGCTTCGTCGACAGACTCGCGGCATGAAACGAGGAATCAGGCTTTCCCTCTTCCGGTCCGGCGCGCAGTTGATGGCGGTTGTATTGCTGCTTGCGGCCAAGGTTGCGATCAGCGCTCCGCTCCCAGAGTTCGCCGCCCGTCCCGAGGTGGACGTCGCCGTGCGCCATCAGATGGCCGATCAACAGGCGGTGGGGGTTGCCGTCGGCTTGATCGAGGACAAGCGCATCATTTATCTCAAGGGCTATGGCCTCGCCGACCGGGAGAACGGGGAGCCGGTCAATCGCGACACCCTGTTTCGTTGGGCGTCCATTTCGAAGTGTCTCACCGCGGTTGCGGCCATGCAGTTGCAGGAGCGGGGAGTCTTGGATCTCCACGCGCCTGTCCGGAACTACGTGGCCGAGTTTCCGGACAAGGGCGCGCCCATCACTACCTCCCAACTGTTGTCGCACCTCGGCGGCATCGTTCATTATTCCAATGGCAAGGTGATCCGCGCCGAACAGGCCTACGACTCGCCGCATCCTTACGGGGATGTCATCGTGGCGCTCGACACTTTCAAGGAGTCGCCGCTCGTCAATCAACCCGGGGAGAAGTATTCCTATACGACCCATGGATTCATCCTCGCCAGCGCGGTGGTGCAACGCGCCGGCAAACAGAGGTTCGCGGACCAGGTTCGCGAACGAATTGCCGCTCCGGCCGGCATGACCACGCTGCAGCCGGATTATCAGTGGGTGGACCTCCCGAACCGGGCGGCTGGTTATACCCGGAAGGGTGGCAAGGTCATCCGCGACACGGACACCGATGTCAGCTGGAAGCTCGGCGGCGGCGGCTACATCTCCAATATCGACGACCTTGCCCGCTTTGCGGTCGGCCTGTTGAACGGCGCCTTCACCAATCCGCAGACCCAGGCGCAGATGTGGACGCGTCAGCGAACCAATGCCGGCGCAACCACCAAGTACGGACTGGGATTCAATGTGTCCGGAGCGGGCCGGGATCTGAAAATCAGCCACAGCGGCTCGCAGGAGAAAGCGAAGACCCGCATGGTGATCTATCCAGAGCGCGGGACCGGCGTCGTGGTCATGTGCAACTCGCGCCATGTCAAACCCGAGCTCATCACGACAGCGCTGTTTCCCTTCGTGCGTTGATCACGGGAGCGTCGCGGGACGCGGGATTCGGGATTCGGGATGCGGGGTGCGGGGTGCGGGTGAAGGAAGTCGGGGTGGTAGCTTGGCTGGGACTCGAACCCAGAACCAACGGCTTAAAAGGCCGCTGCTCTACCATTGAGCTACCAAGCCATCCGATTGAAAACCCCAAGGGTTTTCTGAAAGGGGGCGAGAAATTAGGACAGGGTCCCCGACCGCGCAAGCCCTTTCTTGAAATCGGTCGGTCGGCCGGGCGTGATTGGAGATCGGCCGAGCCGATTGGAGAGACGGAGTCGAGCGAGTCATCCCCCGAATGACGTGGTTGCTGTAGCCGGCCATCCACATCGTCCCGTGGGGGGGGCTCCGGCGCGAGCGACGCCAGCCTTCCAGGGCGGTTCCTCCGCTGCCGGCGGCTGGATGGCGGCAAGGACGAACGCGCAAGCGATGAAGCGAAGAACTCGGCGGGAAGCGTCTGGTCTCAAGGCAGGGCATCAGAGCGCCATTCTGCGTCGCGCGCAATGGCGGCGGTAGGGGCGTGGAAAGCATGATTCACAGGCTTGCGACGCGGGCTGCACCCGCTTATGGTTCCTCAACTTCCAAACCTGCCCAGCCACCAACACTTCTTTCCATGCTGTTAGACGATCACGGTTCAGAGTCCCTGTTGAAGATGGTCACCTGCGGCGGTTGCGAGGCGCGCGTGTTCATACCGCGTGATCTGGCGCCGTTGGAGACCCAGCCCTGCAAGGCCTGCGGGCACCCGGTCATGAAGCCGTTGATCCTCGGCCAGGTCGAGCTCAGGGAAGTCATCGCCTCGGGCGGCATGGGAACGGTTTATCGTTCCTGGGATCATGCGCTCGAGCGCTTCGTGGCGGTCAAGCTGATGCAGGAGCAATACGCCCAGGATTCGGAGGCCGTGGAGGGCTTCTCGCGCGAGGCGCGCGCCTGCAGCCCGATCAACCACACCAACATTGTCTCCATCTATTCGTTCGATGAACACGACGGACACAAGTACATCGTGATGGAGTTGACCGAGGGCGGCAGCCTGGAGGGACGCATCGAGGAATTCGGGAAGATCCCGGAGCTGAACGCCTTGGATGTCGGCGTCCGGATGTGTTCGGCCCTCAAGGCGGCCTTGAAGCATGACCTGCTGCATCTCGACATCAAACCCGACAACATTCTCTATAATGCGGACGACGAACCCAAGTTGATGGACTGGGGCATCGCGCACAAGACGACCGACGGCAGGATGAGCTGGGAGGGGGACGATGAGGGCGTCATGGGCACCCCGGAGTTCATTGCGCCGGAGCGGGTGCAACAGACGGGCGAGTCCTTTCTCTCGGACATGTACAGTCTGGCCGGAACCTTGCACAACGCCATGTGCGGTCATCCGCCGTTCCAGGGCGACGATCCCACCAGCATCGCGATGGCGCATGTGAACACGCCGGCGCCGCCCTTGAACGAACTGGCGGATATCACGGATCATACCAGCGACGCCATCACCCGGGCCATGGCCAAGGACCCCTCCATGCGTTTCCAAAGCTACGATGAATTCAGCATGGCCCTGGAGGCGGCGCGCAGTCACCTGTTGCTGTCGAAGTATCACAACCCGGGGTGATCGAGGCCGCCTGCGGGATCGCGGATCGCCTCAGCCAACGTTTGCAACTGTTCCGGATTCGCCTATGTTTTGGCCGTGCGTCTCATTGGCCATCTGAAGGAAAGCTCCCAAGCCGCCGCGTTCGGTGATTTTCTGTTTCTTGAGGAAATAGAGAACGAGATCGAACGGGAGGACGACGGCGCCTACAGCGTCTGGGTCGAGGATGAGGAATGTCTTGAGGACGCCGTGCGGTTGCTGGCGGAATTCGAAAGGGATCCCGGGAATGAGAAGTATCAGGGTCTCGAGGCCAAGGCCCGGCGGCGTCGGACGGAGCTTGAAGAGGCGGAAGTTTCATCGCGGCCGGTCTCATTTGACGCGCACGAGACGGTCCGCGCGCGTCGGCACGGGACGGGGCCGCTGACCGGCGCCTTGATCGCTATGAGCGTCGTGGTCTTCGTGGTGTCCCGGTTCGGCGAGAATGTGGAGGCGATCATTCCCTTGTTTATTCGCGACTTCGAAGTCCACTCCACCGGGTATCGCTGGTATCCGAGCGAAGGGCTGAAGGCGGTGCGAGACGGCCATCTCTGGCGTTTGGTCACACCGATCTTCATCCATTTCAGTTTCCTGCACATCCTGTTCAACATGCTTTGGCTGCGGCAGTTGGCCGGCTCCATGGAGCACATCAATGGGCGGGCCTTCCTGGCGATCTTCATCGCCGTGACGGCGGCGGCGTCGAATCTGGGGCAGTATTTGGTTTCGGGGCCCATCTTCGGCGGCATGTCCGGAGTTGTCTTCGCCCTGTTCGGATTTGTCTGGATGAAGTCGAAGCATGACTTCATGTCGGGCTATGCGATCGATCAGCAGTCGGTCGTGCTCATGCTTGTCTGGTTTGCGGTCTGCTTCACCGGCATCATGCCGATTGCCAACACGGCGCACACCGTCGGACTCGTCATCGGTGTCGCCTGGGGGTATGTCTCGGCGCGCGGCATTCTTCGATTCAAGGGTTGAGCGCCGGAGTTGCGATCGTGCAGAAGGGGTTGAATCCTCCGAAATTCACGCTAGAGTTGTCGGTCCTGCGCAAGGTCGGTCGGGCAAACCCGGGCGTCGTCGGCAGGTCAGAACACAAAACACACAGTCCAAACGAAACCAAAATCATGAAAAAAGTGAAATCCATCCTCGGCGCGCTGCTGGCGCTGTGCGTCCTCGCGTCGACCGCTGTCGCCGGCGAAAAAGCCATCAATGACAAGTGCCCGCTTTCCGGCAAGGGCGTGAATGCTTCGAAGACTTCGACGGTTGAGATTGAGGTTTGCTGCAACAACTGCAAGGGCAAGGTCGAGAAGAACCCGGCCGCTCACCTCGCCAAGGCCGCCAAGGCTTCCAAGGGCGAATGCGTCCTCTCCGGAAAGGCCGCCAAGACGAGCGCCAAGGTTCAGGTCGGCTTCTGCTGCGGCAACTGCAAGGCCAAGTTCGACAAGGATCCCAAGAAGTTCCTCGGCAAGGTCAAGGCCGCCAAGAAGAAGAAGGCCTGAGGCCTGATTCTTTACATCGATTCCGAGAGACCCGGCGCGGGAACGCGTCGGGTCTTTTTTTTGTCCGGACCGGACCGGCCGGTCAGCTGCAGCCTGTTGTGCCCGCCGCGCCGCGCCATGGCGGAGGTTGATCCGGCAACGGCGCTGTCACGCGATGATCTCGTCCGCCACCTCGCCGAAGACGTCGGTGAGCCGGAAATCGCGGCCCGCGTGGCGGAAGGTCAACCGTTCATGGTCGAGACCCATCAAGTGGAGAATGGTGGCGTGGAAGTCATGGATGTGCACGGGGTTCTCCGTCACCAAGTGGCCGATGTCGTCCGTCGCGCCGTGGATGACGCCGCCCTTGACGCCGCCGCCGGCGAGCCAGCAAGAGAAGGCCGAGGGATGATGATTCCGGCTCTTGGTTCCCTTGCCGTCCTGCGCCCAGGGAGTGCGTCCGAACTCCGTGCAAAAGACCAGCAAGGTCTCGTCCAGCATGCCGCGGCTCTTCAGGTCCTGGATCAGGCCGGCGATCGGTTGATCGACGCGCTTCGCGTATTCTGCGTGGGAGCCGATGTCGCGGTGCGCCGCGTCCCAGTTGTCGCGGCAGGCGCCGACGGAGTCGATGATCTCAACGAAACGCACGCCGCGTTCGATCAGGCGACGGGCCATGATGCATTGCGCGGCGTACGAGGCGTTGTCGCCTGGTTTGGATCCGTAGAGCGCGAGGGTGGCGCGCGATTCGTTGGATAGGTCCAACGCCCTGGGGGCGAGATCGCGCAGGCCGCGGGCGGTGTCGAAGGTTGCCATCCGGCCGGCGAGTTGGGGGTCCTCGTCCGCGCGGCCGAGATGGCGGCGGTTCAGGCGCTGGAGCAGCGTCAGTTCCAGATCCTGCAGGCTTGTTGCCTGGTGCGCCTTGAGATGGGGAATCGGATTGGCGCCCGGCCTGACCTGCACGCCGCCATGGACGGCGGGGAGAAAGTTTGAGTCCCAGATCTGCGGGCCGTTGTAGGGGCGATGCTCGGAGATGACGACGTGCGCCGGCAGGTTGGGATTGAAGGTTCCCAGGCCATAGCTCAACCATGCCCCGAGACTCGGCAGGGCGAATCCCGTGCTGCCGGTGTGCAACTGCAGCGTCGCCTCGCCATGGTCGCGATGATCGGCGCGCATCGAGCGAATCAGCGCCGCTTCGTGCATCTGCTCGCGAATGTGGGGGAAGAGGTCGCTGACTTCCGTGCCGCAATGACGATTGGGCCGAAACTCCCAGAGGGGAGCCTTCAGGAAGCGCTCCACCTTGGGTTGGCTCGACACCGAGGCCTTGTCTTCGATCCCGATGGATTGGTCGTGCTCCCGGGTGAGCCGAGGCTTTGGGTCGAAGGTGTCGACATGTGAGAAACCTCCCGACATGTAGAGCACGATGACGTGCTTTGCGCGCGGCGTGAAATGGGGGCGCGGCGCCTCGGCGGCGCGCAGGCCGAACGGGGCCGTCAAGGCGCCGGCTCCGAGGGCGGCAGTCTTGATCCAGTCTCTGCGGGAATGATTCATGGCGTCACTCCACATGGAAGAACTCATTGCTGGTCAGAACGGCGCGACAAAGGCTGCCCCAGGCTTCGCGTTCGAGCCGGTCTTTCGGCTGCGCCATCGCCCGGAACGACTCCATGTGCGTCCGGGCAAATGCGCGCTCCTCGGTTGCGGCGTCGCGTCCATACGCGCGGCGCCAGATCCATTGGAGCCTGTCATCGGTTGAACCGTCCTGTTCCAGCGCCCGGTCTGCGAAGGCCAGCGCCTGTGTTCGGACGAAATCGGAGTTCATCAGGTAGAGCGCCTGTGCAGGATTGTTGGTCGTGTTGCGTTGCGCGGTGGCATTGGCGGTGTCCGGGCCGTCGAAAAGGCCGAGGAAGGGGTGCTTGAACAGGCGCTGCGTCATCAGATACACGCTCCGTTTGAGGCTGGGGAACTTCTCGTTGAACGGCGCGTTGAGGCTGTATCGGCGGGCGTGCCACGGCCGGAAGGGGTGCGCGCCGCCGGGGCGGGTGTCGAGGCGATCGGCCACGAACAGCATCGCGTCGCGTATCGCCTCGGCTTCCAGTCGGCGTCGCGGATGGCGCCAGACCCACTGGTTCTCCGGATCCCGGGACAGGTTGGCGTCCGTTCGTTCGGTGGAAAGTCGATAGGCGCGGCTGAGCATGATGCGGCGGTGCAGCCGCTTGATCGACCAACCGTCCTCCATGAAGCGCGCCGCCAGCCAATCCAGCAGCTCCGGATGACTGGGGCGTCCGCCCTGTGCCCCGAAATTGTCCAGCGAGGATGCCAGTCCGCGGCCGAAGTGCAGGGCCCAGACTCGATTCACGAGAACCCTCGCGGTGAGCGGGTTGTCCGCGTCCGCGATCCAGTTCGCCAGTTGCAGTCGGCCGGAAAAACCGGATTCGGCGAAGACGTCGCCGCCCAGGGCCGCAGGCGCGCGGCGGGGCGTCGCTGCGCCAAGTTCACCCGGGTTGCCCTTGATCTGCATGCGCGCATCGCGCGGTTGTCCCTCGCTGACGGCAAAGGCGAAGTCGTAGGGCGGGTTCTCTCCGAGCCGCCGCTTCTCCTTCTTGATCCAGTCGAGACCGTGCAGCATGAGTTCCCGGAACCTGCCGCCGCGAAACTGGAGATGTTTCTCCCGTTCCTGCTTCAGCGGAGCCAGGTCGGCGCCGGACTTCTTCGCCGCTTCCATCCGCTTCATCACCTCGCGGTAGGCGCTGAGCGTCGGCTTGAGCCAGGGACGGAAATGGTTGTTCATCTGGTACTCGTAGCGGGTGATGAGTCGGAAATACGCGTCCACGTTGTCGCGATGCTCCCGACCCGGCATGCCGGGCGAAAGGGCGGACGGGGACTTGGCGTCGGACGCGCCCATCCAGGGATATCGAACGCTCTCGAAGACGCCGTAGAGCCCGTAGTAGTCCGCCATTGTAAGTGGATCGAACTTGTGGTCGTGACAGCGCGCGCAGCGCAGTGTGAGACCGAGGACGCCGCGTCCGAGCGCGTCCAGGGTGTCCTCGATGGTCAGGTGCATGTCCTTGTCCTTGGTGTTGCCGAAACGGCGCGAAAGGGCGAGGTAGCCGGTTGCGACAATCGATTCGGAGGCGGTTTCAGCGGACGTTTCCTGCTCGGCCATCAGGTCGCCGGCGATCTGACGCTTCAGGAACAGGTCGTAGGGCATGTCGCGATTGAAGGCGTCGATCACCCAGTTTCGATAACGCCACGCGTAAGGAATCGGGAAATCCCCCACATCACCCTGCGTGTCGGCGTAGCGGGCCACGTCCAACCAATGCCGCCCCCAGCGTTCGCCGTAGTGCGGCGATGCGAGAAGCCGGTCGACCAGCGCGGCAAACGCGGACACATCGTCGGCGGGATCCTTGAGAAACGCATCGATCTCGGCCGGGGCCGGCGGCAGGCCGATCAAATCGAAGGCGGCGCGCCGGATGAGCGCGCGTCGATCCGCCAGGCCGACGGGCGTGATGTCGTTCTTCTCGTGCGCGGCGGCAAGAAGGCGGTCTATCCCGGAACGCGACCATTCGGCATCGATGACCGCGGGCGGCGACGGGTGGCTGATCGGTCGGAACGCCCAGTGGGCGGAAGCTTCGGCCGAAGCCGGCATGAGCGCCTCATTCCCCCCCGCCGTCGCAATGGCGACGTGGAGCGCGACGGCCAGGCATCGCGGCAACCATTGCGGCTCACTTGACTGGAATCTCATTGGGGCAGGTTTATCCCAATTGCGACGCCCGGGCAATCGTTGTCCGCGGATGGAAGGCAGGCCCGCGGATGGAAGGCAGGCCCGGGATCTGCGAAGGTCAGATTCTATCCGTGGGTCGGCTCTGCCATCCGTGGGGTATGACGGGCCGTTCGGCGGCCGCCTACGGACAAGGGTTGACGCGTCGTCTTCCGGGCCATTAGCGTCCTTCTCATGCACAAAGTCTCCCGTCGTTCCTTCTTGAATTCCGTTGGCGGCGCTTCGCTCGCCTTTCCGTTCATTGGTTGGAAAACCGCCGCCGCCGGCAAGGCGCCCAGCGAAACCGTCCAGGTGGCGGCCTTTGGGGGCAACGGCCGGGCTTGGGGCGATATCACCGGAACGATGAGCCACGCCAGCAGCAATCTGGTTGCCGTCGCTGAGATCGATGAAGGGCGCACCAACAAGGTGCGCGAGACGTATCCGGGCGCCAAGGTCTACCTCGACTGGCGCGAACTCCTGGAAAAAGAGGCGAAGAATGTGGATGTCGCGGTGGTTGGAACGCCGGATCACATGCACGCGCCCATCGCCATGAGCGCGATGCAGTTGGGGTTGCATTGCTATTGTGAGAAGCCGTTGACCCGGACATTGCACGAGACGCGCATGCTCACCGAGTACGCCGCTGAGAACAACCTCCGGACGCAGATGGGCAACCAGCTCGCGTCCGGCTCCGGCAACAAGGCGACCGCCAAAGCCCTGGCCTCCGGCATGATCGGCCGCATCAAGGCCATCCACAGCACATGCCCCAAATCCTGGGGCGCCATGAAACCCATCGGCGAGCCCACCGATCCGCCCGCCGGGCTGGATTGGGACCAATGGTGCGGCGTCAGCAAGCTCACCCCCTATGTGAAGAGCGAGTATCACCCCGGCCAGTGGCGCAAACGCATTGGTTACGGCACGGGCACGCTCGGCGACATGGCCTGCCATATCGTCCACCCTTGGGTGAAGGGCCTCGGCGCTCCGGTGGCCTCCTCGGTCAAATCCGTTGGCGCGAAGCCCGTCGACGATGTCAGTTGGCCGCTCGATGGTCGCGTCGAATACCGGATGGCCGGCACGAAGGCTTCGGGCGGCGATTTCGATTACACCTGGTATGATGGCGCGAATGTCCCTGGCGACGACGTGGCCGAACTGGTCGGCGGTCGCGAGAACGTGCCGCGCATGGGATCGTTGATTATCGGCTCGGAAGGCGTCATCACCGCCAACCACGGCGGCGATCCGTTTCCCAAATTCTACCGCGATGGCAAACGCACCGACGAAAAGGTCGAGCCACCGGCCGCCGCTAACCACCATGGCGAGTGGATCGACGCCGTGATGGGCAACAATGATGAAACCGTCTGCGATTTCGCCTACGCCGGGCCCATGACCGAAACGGTGCTCCTCGGCACAGTCGCGATGCTCCTGCCGGGCAAGGAACTGAATTGGGACTCGGAGAAGCTCAAGTTCACCAATTCCAAAAAGGCGAACCGCCTCGTCCGCGACAACTACCGCAAGGGCTGGGAGGTCAAGGGGCTGTGAGCGGGAAGCGGCAGCGCGAACGAGCCTCCCTGTCGCCCAAGGGCCTGGAAATGAGGGAAAGCGGACGCTAAACGCACAACTTCAAACTCTGAACGTCAAGGTCCGGACCTGGAATAGGTTGACACCTGCAG